>CAADGY010000164.1 GCA_900696665.1 uncultured Acidobacteriota bacterium | reverse complement strand
GCGACACGGCGATCGTGATGCCCCGCGCCTTCTCTTCCGGCGCGTTGTCGATGGAATCGAAGCTCCGGAATTTCACCTTCGGATTATGCTTCGCCAGGCACTTTGTGCTCGCCGCCGTCAGCGTTGTCTTGCCGTGATCGATATGCCCGATCGTCCCCACGTTTATGTGCGGCTTGCTGCGCTCGAATTTCTCCTTCGCCATATCTCGGAATCTCCTCTGCCTTTCTGGATCCTGTTAAGACCTACCTGGTGACCTTTCCCTGAACCCTGCTGACGATCTCTTCGGAAATCGCGGCCGGCACTTCATCGTAACGGCCGAAGTGCATGGTAAAACTTCCGCGCCCCTGCGTCCGCGACCGGAGCTCGGTCGCGTACCCGAACATCTCGGAGAGCGGCACCATCGACTTGATGATCTGCGACGTGCCGCGAAGCTCGATGCCTTCGATGCGGCCCCTGCGCGAATTTAGATCTCCGTAGACATCACCCGTATACTCCTCCGGAACAACAACCTCGACGGCCATAATGGGCTCAAGCAGCACCGGCTTGGCCGCTGACGCCGCCGCTTTGATCGCCATGGATCCGGCGATCTTGAAAGCCATCTCCGAAGAGTCCACATCGTGGTAGCTGCCGTCATACAGCACCGCCTTCAAGTCGGACATCGGATAGCCGGCCAGCACTCCACCTTCAAGCGCCTCCACGATGCCCTTCTCGGCCGCGGGGATATACTCTTTGGGAATCGACCCTCCCACGATGGCGTTCTCAAACTCAAACCCGGCACCGGCCGGGAGCGGCTCGATGCGGATCTTCACGTGTCCGTACTGGCCTTTGCCGCCGCTCTGCCGCACGAACCGGCCTTCGGCCTCCGACGCTTTGCGAACCGTCTCGCGGTAGGCAACCTGCGGCTTGCCGACATTGGCGCCCACACCGAATTCGCGCTGCAGACGGTCGACGATGATCTCGAGATGCAGTTCGCCCATGCCGGCCAGAATCGTCTGGCCCGTATCCGGATCCGTCGAAACCTTTAAAGTCGGGTCTTCCGCCACCAGCTTGGCGATGGCCATGCCCAGCTTTTCCTGGTCTGCTTTCGTCTTGGGCTCGATGGCAAGCTGGATAACGGGCGTCGGGAAATCGATCGATTCCAGCAGAATCGGCATCTTTTCGTCGCAGACGGTGTCTCCCGTCACCACCGTTTTCAACCCCACAGCCGCGACGATATCGCCGGCATAGACGTCCTGCACTTCTTCCCGCTTGTTGGCGTGCATCTTGACCAGGCGTCCAATTCGCTCCCGCCTGCCTTTGGCCACGTTGTAGACAGACTCGCCGCTGACCACGTGCCCCGAATACACCCGTAGAAAAGCCAACTGGCCGACAAACGGGTCCGTCATAATTTTGAAGATCAGCCCGGCAAACGGCTCGGCGTCCGAGGACTCCCGCACCATAATTTCGTTCGGATTGCCGATCGCCGTTCCCTGCACCGGTGGAATCTCGGTCGGCGACGGCAGGTAATCCACTACCGCATCGAGCAGGTTCTGCACACCTTTGTTCTTAAATGAAGAACCGCAGATTACGGGGAAAATCTTCAGTGCGATCGTGGCCCGGCGGATGCCCGCGCGCAACTCCTCGTTGGTAGGCGGCTGTCCGTTGACGAACTTTTCAAATAGCGCCTCATCGGACTCGGATACGGCTTCGACCAACTGCTCGCGATATTCTTGCGCCTTGGCGGCCAGATCCCCGGGAATCTCCAGATCGTCGAATTTCGCGCCCAATGTTTCCTCGTGCCAGATACGGGCGCGCATTTCGACCAGATCGATGATGCCTTTGAAGTGGTCTTCAGAACCGATCGGGATCTGAACCGGCACGGGACGGCACTTCAGCCGCTGCACAATCGTGTCCACGGCATGGTAAAAGTCCGCCCCTATCCGGTCCATCTTATTGATGAAACAGATTCGTGGAACCTGGTACTTATCGGCCTGGCGCCACACCGTTTCCGATTGTGGCTGGACACCGGCGACAGCGTCGAAGACCGCCACCGCTCCATCGAGAACACGCAGGCTGCGCTCCACCTCTGCGGTGAAATCCACGTGGCCCGGAGTGTCGATGATGTTGATCTGGATGTCGCGCCACCGGCAGGTTGTCGCGGCGGAAGTAATCGTGATCCCGCGCTCCTGCTCCTGTTCCATCCAATCCATCACGGCGGTGCCTTCGTGGACCTCACCGAGCTTGTAGGTGCGTCCCGTGTAATACAGGATGCGCTCGGTGGTGGTCGTCTTACCGGCATCAATGTGGGCCATGATGCCGATATTGCGCATTTTCTCGATGTCGACCGTTCGTGGCATAAAAACGCTACTTGCCTGTCACAACCTCCGGCTACCAGCGATAGTGGGCGAATGCCTTGTTGGCCTCCGCCATGCGGTGCACGTCGTCCTTCTTCTTAATTGCTCCTCCACGCATGTTTGCGGCGTCGTTCAGTTCGTTGGCAAGCTTTTCCGGCATGCCCTTTTCGGCCCGGGCGCGGGCATTCAGGATCAGCCAACGGATGGCAAGGCTAGTGCGGCGGTTCTGCGGCACTTCAATAGGCACCTGGTAGTTTGCGCCACCGACACGCCGGGTTTTCACTTCCAGTAAAGGCTTGCAGTTTTCGACCGCCTTCTTGAACAGCTTCAGCGGATCGTCTCCCGTCCTCTCCCGGATGGCGTCCATAGCGGTGTAGAAGACACCCTGCGCAACCGTCTTCTTCCCCTCCCACATCATGGAGTTGACGAACTTCTCCACCAGAGTGGAGTTGTAGACCGGGTCGGGGGCGATCTCTTTCAATTCGGGTCTGCGTCTGCGTGGCATAGTTCTAAATTACGATTTCGGCCTCTTGGCTCCGTATTTCGACCGCCCTTGCTTGCGATTCGCCACGCCCGCGGCGTCCAGCGTGCCGCGAACGACGTGATATCGTACGCCCGGCAGGTCCTTCACACGTCCACCGCGGATCAACACGATGGAGTGCTCCTGCAAATTGTGTCCGACCCCCGGAATGTAGGTGGTGACTTCGATTCCGTTGGTCAGGCGGACGCGGGCAACCTTACGCAAAGCGGAATTCGGCTTTTTCGGCGTCGTCGTATAAACACGCGTGCAGACGCCGCGCCGCTGCGGGCATTGTTGCAGCGCTGGACTTGCCGTCTTGTAACGCTGCAGCTTGCGCCCTTTTCGCACAAGTTGGTTGAAGGTCGGCACGAAAAATCTATCTCCTTATCGCGGCACCCGGTTGCACATTGCACCACAATCCAGGCGCATTCTTACGCTATTTGCTCGAAATGGGCCGCCGATCGACAATGGGGCACCTTTCAAATTCACCTTCACGGCGAAGGGCCTGTCGGTCAACCGCTTAAGAAAGCCAGCCCGCCCGGGCCGCTTTCACTTGCGAGGGTTACTTGCTTCGGACTCGCCCATGCTCCGACGGCTTCAATATCCGCCGGAACCTCGGGGCTGACCCCTGGCCGGACTCCTCAACAAAGGAGTGGTAGCACAGGAGCAGAAGAATTCAACTCGCCAAACCCTCCTAGCATAACCGAGTGCGGAAATCCTGTCAACTTCAAGTCTTTAGGAGTTTACCCACTTTTTCCATGTCCAGCGGACTTCCACGCAAGCGGGCACGGCCAGCGAGAGCGCGGTGCTCGACACTAACAGTTTTTCGGACCAGGAGAGGCTGTGTAAAGTCATTGATAATACGGAGTTCTGGCTTTCTTGGTCCTCTGCATGCAGCGCTTCGCTGTGCCTGATCTGTCATGACTTACCGGAGAATCTCGGCCCTCGAACGACATCGCGGGGATGCCACTTCTCAGAACCGACAGGACATTGATGGCAAATGATTTGGCGATAACAGCCGGGGAATTTTG
>CAADGY010000163.1 GCA_900696665.1 uncultured Acidobacteriota bacterium | reverse complement strand
CCAAGAAATCGTACTTTAGACATGCGACCAATCCTTTCGTATGCGGCTCTGCGCCGTGTGGTTTTCCTAATCAGCAGCGTAACCCGCGACACTGCGAACTAGGGTTGGTCGCCCCATATTGACTAGCGAAGTACGCATTGCGAAGCGGACCGGAAACCTGCCCCACGCGAGTGGGGCAGGTTTTTTTGGGTGACCGGAACCCTCGCGGTAGTGCGATAAGATGAGTCTCGGCTGTTCGATTGTTTTTTACGGGAGTTCAGCGTGTCCAAGAGCGGATGGTCCAGACGTCATTTCTTTTACGGCAGCCTGCTGGCCGGCGCGGTGCCGGGCGCAGGATTCGGAAGCACACCTTCCTTGAAGCACCTCGGCTACAAATCGCCGAACGAAAAACTGAACATCGCGGCAATCGGCGCCGGCGGCAAGGGCTACTCCGATCTGAAGGGCTGCGAGACCGAGAATATCGTTGCGCTTGCGGATCCGGATGAGAAACGTGCCGCGCGCACCTTCAACGAGTATCCTCAAGTCCCGAAGTACAAGGACTTCCGCCGCATGCTCGACAAGGAAGAAAAGAACATCGACGCCGTCACCGTTTCTACACCGGACCACACCCATGCGATTGCGTCGATGTGGGCCATGGCGCGCGGCAAACACGTCTACTGCCAGAAGCCGTTGACGAGAACGGTGTGGGAAGCGCAGCAGTTAACCGAAGCCGCCGCGAAATATAAAGTTGCCACGCAGATGGGCAACCAGGGCTACTCGAACGACGGCGCCCGTCTTTGCGCCGAAATCATTTGGAACGGCGACATCGGCAACGTCACCGAGGTCCATGCCTGGACGAACCGGCCGCTGAAGTACTGGCCGCAGGGTCCGGACGTCGTGCCACAGGAAGCGGCGGTTCCTTCGACGCTCGATTGGGACGTGTGGCTCGGCATGGCGAAATTCAGACCGTATAGCCCCGCCTATGCCCCTCACCACTGGCGCGGGTTTCCGGACTTCGGCTGCGGAGCGATCGGCGATATGGCGTGCCACATTCTCGGCACACCCAACATGGCTCTGCGCCTGGGAAATCCATTGAGCGTGGAATGCATCAAGCAGGAAGGTAAAGGAGAGTATACCTTCCCGCAGAAGACGGTCATCCGCTTCGATTTTCCCGCGCGCGGCAGCATGCCGCCGCTGAAGCTGTTCTGGTATGACGGCATGACCGCGCAACCCGAAGTGGAAGGAGTACCCGAAAGTGAGCGGCTGGGCGACAAGGACGTAAACGGATCCCTCTTCGTCGGCGAAAAAGGAATGGTGACCACGGGCTGTTACGGCGAGAAGACGCGGCTTGTACCGGCGTGGAAAATGCTGGACTACAAGCTGCCGCCGGAGTTCCTGACGCGTTCTCCCGGCCACTATCGCGATTGGATTCGGGCGTGCAAAGGCGGGCAGGCTTCGTGCTCCGACTTCAGCGTGGCGGGACCGTTTGTCGAGTGGATGCTGCTTGGCGTCATCGCCATGAGATTCGAAGGCAAACTTGAATGGGATGCGAACAAGGGGCGCTTCACGAACAATAAAGAGGCGAACAAATATTTGAAGCCCTACATCCGTGACGGGTGGAGCTTCAACGGTTAGCCCTTCAGATCGCGGAAAGCCTCTTCGATTTCCCGTTTTGCTTCGGGCGAGGGAGGGATCAGCGGCAGACGTGTGGGACCGCCATAGTAGCCGTTCAGGTCCATGGCGTATTTGAGGCCGGGAATCCCGTGCTTCACCGTCACCAGCCAGGATGCCCGCGCGATGCGGTTCTGCCAGTCGCGCGCCGCGTCATTTTCGCGCGTCCGGTGCGCTTCCCAAATGGCGATGGTCGAATATGGCGCCGCGTTGGCGTAGGCCAGTACCGCGCCCACCGCGCCCACGGCAAACGAGGGCCAGAGCGTTGGCGCCGACCCGACGAGCACTTGAAAGCCAGGCTTTACTTCGCGGATCATCTGCATCACCTTCTCGATGTTGCCCGAGCTCTCTTTGATGGCGATGATGTTCGGGTGCTCGGAAAGTGCCACGACCGCCTCCGCCGGAATGTCCACACCCGTGGCCTGGGGCCAGTTGTAGATCATGAGCGGAATCTTCGACGCGTCCGCGACCGTGCGGAAATAAACGCACTGTGCGTCCGCCCGGTTCAGGAGGTTCTTATAGTAGTGCGGCGTCCGCACCATGACGGCCTTGTATCCGATTTCAGCGGCTTTGTTGGTGAGCCAAACGGTTTCGCGGACGCTCTCCATACCGGTGCCCGCCAACAACAGCTTGCCGGGAGCGGCGAACTCCGCTACCCACTCCCACAGTTGGATTTTTTCTTCCGTGGTCAGGTAGACGCTTTCGCCCGTGGAGCCGCACACGACGAAGCCCGCCAGATTAGTCCGGTTCCACTTCTCGACATTGTGCTTCAGTTTCGCTTTATAGAGATTCCCTTCGCGATCGAAGGGTGTTGCAATCGGGGGTAAAATTCCTTCGAGTTTCATGGGGGAAAGGGCGGGCCGGAAGGGTCCGCCCGCCTTTCGCGATTAGACAACCTTGGCGAAGATGATAACGAGCGTGTACAGCGCCAGCGACTCGATCAGCACCAGTCCCAGCAGCAGCGCGAATCGAATGGCCGCCGCGGCGCTCGGGTTGCGGGCCATTCCTTCGGCGGATGCCGCCACGGCTTTCGCCTGCGCGAGTCCGCAAAGACCGGACGCGATCGCCATGGAGAATCCGGAGGTGATGGCGACCCAATTGGTGGCTCCACCCGCCGCTTCCTGGGCAAACACAGGGCTCGCCAGTACAAACATCGCGAGTACGGACAGAAACAACTTCACGTTCATGCTTCTTTCTCTCCTTCGTATAAAATCGCTCCCAGGAGGTGGTTCCCGTCATCCTCAAGCAGCCGGGCTCACATTGGGAACGGATAAGGCCGGATCAATGCTCGTGCGAAACCGCGCCGCCGACATACACCATCGTCAGCAACACGAAAACATACGCCTGCAGCAGCGCGATGAAAACGTGCAATCCCATGAACAAAGCGGGCGCCACAACATAGGTGAGTCCCAGGAATACCAGCGTCACCTGCTCACCGGCGTACATGTTGGCGAAAAGCCGGATGCTCAGCGAAAGCGGCCGCGCCAGATGGCTGATGATCTCGATGGGAATCATCAGGGGCGCCATCAACGGCATCGGCCCGACGAAATGCTTCATGTAGCCGCCGATACCGACCTCCCTGATGCCTACAACGTTGTAATAAAGAAATGCCGCGATCGCACAACCCACGGGAACATAGGGGAACATCGTCGGAGATTCGAGCGTCGGAATGATTCCCAGCAGGTTGCCGAACAAGATAAATATGAACAGCGTTCCGAAAAATGTGAGATACCGCCGCCCGTTATGGCCGATCACTTCATCGGTCTGGTTCGCCAGGAACTCGTACATCACCTCGAAGAGGTGCTGCAGCTTGCCCGGCTTGTCCATGGAAAGCCGGGGACGCAGAATGCCGAACAAGGCAATGATAATCAGGGTGACCAGAATCTGCATCGTAATGAAGTTCGTCCATGGCCGTTCCGGATGCTCCGCCTGCAGCCCGAAAATATGCAGGATTGCGTTGCCTGCGCCGGCAAGATAATCGTTGAACAGCGCCGTGAACCACAACTCATGCTCTGGCATAGATCAATTCGTAGACGATCTCGATAATAACGGCCGCGATGGAGACGAGCAGCCCGATCAGAAGCGCCTGAAGGCTTACTTCAAAGTACTTTACTATAACATAAGCCGTTGCTCCGAAAACGGCATATCGGATGGCGAAGAGAACGGCGCCGCGTTTCCGCCCGGCTCCGGGGCCGAGCGAATCGACACTCTGTTTCAGCCAGCGGAAATTGACGGCCGACATGGCGGCGCCCGCGAGGAAGCCGGCTCCGGCCGCCGTCCCATAAGTAGAAAACGCCGCCACCACTCCGGCGATCGACAGGATTATCATGCTGCGCCCCATGCGCCGGTGCGCGCGGGCCGGTAATGCGTTGTCAGCGTTCACGGCGAGGCTGGGAATCCTTCTGGATCTGTCTCACAAGCTGGATGAACCCGCCGGCAATTCCGAGCAGAAGAAAAACAAGATAGAGAAATGACGTCCCGAGGGCGCGATCGAGAAGATATCCGATCACATAGCCCACAAACGTCGCGGAGGGAAGGAGAAAGGCCAGCGACAGGTACTCGCCCGTCAACCGGATCCAATTCTTTCTATCGTTCACGCTTCGCCTCCAGCAGTTCATGCGCCCGCTGGGCGGTCTCTTTCACCAGGAACCCCATCTTGGGATGGGACGGTTCCAGGTCGGGATGAAAGCCAAATTCTTCCAGGCTTTCGGTGGTGGCCGGGCCAATGGAGGCGATCACCATGCGAAACAGTTCGCGCCGCACGTCCCCGGCCAACCCCATCTTTTCGGCGACCTGAAACAGATGCGCAATCTGGATGGAGGTGGTCAACAGCAGCACCTGCGCTTCACCGCGCGAAATCAGCGCCACAGCATGCTCCAGGGGTGCTGTATCTTCAGGTAGCTCCCAACGGTAGACGCGTACGGTTTCGACGGCGGCGCCCCGGCTGCGCAGCCCGGCGATCAACTCGCCATTGGGTCTGCCATACTCCTGCACCGCAATCCTTCTCTCGGGCCGCCCGTCCACGCTCGCCAGGAGCTCACGCCACGTATTCGGCCCGGGCACGAAAACGGTGGGCGTCACCCCGATCTCGCGTAACACCGCGGCTGGCTTCGGCCCCCGCACCACCGTGGTGATCCGGCGCAACGCTTCGGCAAACCGCTCTTCCGGATAACGCCCGGCCAGTGTCTTGTGGAGGATCCGGGTTCCGGCTCCGGTCAACAGGATCATCATGTCGAACGCTCCGGCGAACAGCCGTTCTCCGAAACGGTACACCTCCTCGCTCCTTTCCACCGGCGCCTCCCTCATGGAAGGCGCTTGCACCGGTTCACCCTGCTGGTTGCGTATGAGGTGGCTCATTTCAGCAGGCCGGCGGCTCTCGAGCGAAACCACCCGCATGGACTGAAACGACATTGCCGTTAGTATAGCCTCCGTCCGGCGAGCGAATCGGGTATTACGATTCGGACGCGTATTCGAGCACCACCATTGTGATGTCGTCGCTCTGCTCGGCGCCGTCCGTGAACTCTTCCACCGCCCGCATCATCGCCTGGTGCAACTCCGCGCTATTCAAGCGTGCGTTGACGCGAAGCAACTCTCGCAACCGCTTCTGCTCAAAAAAGTCACCCGCTTCGTTGGTGGCCTCAGAGAATCCGTCCGTATAGAGAATCAGCTTGTCGCCGCGGTTTAGCCGCGTATCCTCGACGCTGTAGGATGCCGTCTCGAGCAGCCCTACCGGCATTCCTGTCGGTTTCAGCTCCTCAATCTCCCCGCCAGTTCTCAGCAGCAGTGGCGCGCAGTGTCCCGCGTTAGCCCATTGCAGATTGCCATCGGCGTCCAACACGCAATAGAAAATGGTGGCGTACTTGTCTCCCTGGGTACGTTCATTCAGGAAATGATTGATACGGTTCATCATTTCCTCAATCTCCACCTGGCCTTCCGATGCCAGAAGAAACGCACCCTGCAGCAGCGATGCCAGCAAAGCGGAGCTGACGCCTTTTCCCGAAACATCGGCTACTACCGCGCACCACGCGTTCTCGCGGATCTGGCGCACATCGTAGTAATCTCCTCCCACCTGGTGTGAGGCGATGCTTGATCCGGATGCTCGAAACCATCCGGCATGAGGCAGCGCTTTCGGAAGCAGCCCCTGTTGGATAGCACGGGCCACGTTCAACTCCTCTTCCATCTTCTGTTTCGCGCGCTCCTGTTCGAGAAGCCGGGCGTTTTCGAGAATCGTAGAAGCTTCGAGCGCAAGCGTCTGCAAAAGCTCGCGGTTTCCCGCGGATAAGTCCGCCGGTCCGCGCCGGGAGTCCATGTAGATCATCCCTGCCGTCTCGTGAGCAGAAGAGATAATTCGCGTATCTTCGCTCGATCCGGTTCGAATGCGCACCAACGGCAGACAAACGACGCTCGACAGCTCCAGATCGGCAACCGAGATGTCCGGGAGAACGCCCGCCTCGTCGTTAGGGTCGAAGTTCATCGACAGCAACTCGCGCCTCTGCGTCAGCGCGCGGTGGATCAGGCGGGTAGGGACGCGCAACTCCGTCGCGGGAAGCGGCATGCCACGGCGGTGGCGAGCCACGCGGACCTCCAATTCGTCCTGCTCTTTGAGCAGCAAAAATCCGCGTTCGGAACCGGTCACGGCAAGCGCGGCATCGACTACCGCCGCCAGCACATCCTGCGTCGACAGCGAGCTTTGCATCACGCGTGCCACCTCGACCAGCGCACGCAGCTTGGCCAGGTTACCCGCGCCCTGAGATGTTCCGGAACTGGGCGGCGATATCTGATCGAGCAGGCGGCTAAGTTCGGCATCTTCGATGTTGAAGACCAGGTGGTAGGAATCGCGGATGCCAAAATCAATGCGGTCGGCATTTCCCAGCTTCTGGCGGCCGTGCACGCGGCTGCCGTTTACGAAGACGCCATGCCGGCTCTTAAGATCTTCGATCCAAAACTCCTCTTCTTCGAGTGAGACCTGGGCATGGATGCGTGAGACACGGTTGTCGCGCAGTACGAGGTCGTTATCGGAGTGGCGCCCGATCCGGAACGGCAGGGGCTGCACTGGAATGCGGGTGCGATGGCCCGACGGATTTACTACGGTCAGTACCCCGGGCGGAGCCGGTCCGCGTTTGGCGGGAGCCATCAGCCTCTCCGGGCGCCGGCGGAAACAGCCGTCAGGTCCTTCACTTCCTTGGCTCGCAGCACCTGGCAATGAGAGCAGTATCCACCGATCTCGGTCCTCGCCAGCAGAATCTGAAATCCGAAATGAGCCTCCACCTGCCTGCGCAACTTCTGGAGGGGTTCTCCGAAGAATTCTTCCACTTTGCCGCAGCGCAGGCAAATGATGTGGGCATGTTCCTGTTTGAGGCGCGTTTCATAGTAGTGCTGGTCTCCACCATAATGCATGAGGTCAAGCTCATCCACCAGCCCGCCTTCCTTCAGCATTTTGAGTGTCCGGTAGACCGTTACGCGATTCAACTTCGGATCACGCTCTTTCGCCATCTGGTACAGGCTCTCAGCATCGAGGTGCTGTCCGGACTTGTCGATCAGGTCGAGGAGAATCTGCCGCTGACGCGTCAGCCTGATGCCTCTTCGCCTGAGGGAGTCTTTCATATCCTCGATTGCCATACCCATATCTTCGCCTTTTTGTACCGTTCTCGCCATTCCTATTGTTAGGTCCAACGTCAAATTCCGAGGACGCGGCGCCGGACGGGCTGTCCGGGTGCGCTCGTGTCAAAATGAAATCTGTGACAGGTCACGAAATCCGCCAGAAATTCCTCGATTTTTTTGCCTCCCGCGGCCATCGCGTCGTTCGCAGCGCCTCTTTGGTTCCGGCCGAGGATCCCACCCTGCTGTTTACGAATGCCGGTATGAATCAGTTTAAGGATGTGTTCCTGGGGCTCGAAAAGCGCGACTACACGCGCGCCGCCAGCTCGCAGAAGTGCGTCCGTGCCGGAGGCAAGCACAACGATCTGGAGAACGTAGGTTATACAAGCCGGCACCACACGTTTTTTGAGATGCTCGGGAATTTCTCCTTCGGCGACTATTTCAAGCGGGAGGCGATCCGCTACGCCTGGGACTTGATTACCCTCGATTACGGATTGCCGAAGGACCGTCTCTACATCACCGTTTTTCGCGAGGACGGCGACGCGGAGCAACTCTGGCAGGAAGTTGCCGGCGTCCCAAAGGACCGCATCTTTCACCTCGACGAAAAGGACAATTTCTGGCAGATGGGAGAGACCGGCCCCTGCGGTCCCTGTTCGGAAATCCATTACGACCTTGGGCCCGAAGCCGCGGAACCGGGGCGGGCGGACGAACCCTTCCCATCGGATGCGGGCGGCCGCTACGTCGAGATCTGGAATCTCGTGTTCATGCAGTATGACCGCGCCACGGACGGCACGCTCACACCGCTGCCGCGTCCTTCCATCGATACCGGCATGGGATTGGAACGTATCGCGGCCGTTCTGCAAGGCAAATTATCGAACTACGATACGGACCTGATTCATCCCATCGTGCTTCGTGCGGCGGAGTTGTTCCATGCCACCTTCGGCGAGGACGCGCGCACCGATACGTCCCTGCGCATCGCCGCCGATCACAGCCGCGCCACCACGTTTCTCATCCACGACGGCGTTCTGCCATCGAACGACGGCCGCGGTTATGTGCTGCGGAAAATCATGCGGCGGGCCATGCGCCACGCGCGTATGGCCGGAGTGCATCATCCGTTCCTGTATGAGCTCACCGGGTTTGTAGCGGAGCTGATGAAGCCTGCCTACCCCGAATTGATGGAAAGCGTCCAGCGCGTGGCTCGCGTCGTAAAGGAAGAGGAGCATCGTTACGCGACCACCTTCCACGTGGCCGAAAAGATCTTCCACGATGAGGTGAAAGCGGCTGCGGGTGGTGTGTTGCCGGGCGCCGCCGCCTTCCGGCTTTATGACACCTATGGTCTGCCTGTGGACGAGCAGGAAGAGATGGCCCGTGAGTACGGGCTGAGCATCGACCGCGAGGGTTTCGACCGCGAAATGGAGCAGCAGCGCGAACGGGCGCGCGCCAGTTGGCGGGGCGCGGAGAAAGCGCAAACCGCCCCGGTTTATCACCGGTTGCTCGAACAGGGCCGCACCCGGTTTACCGGTTACGACAGCCTGGAGTCGAGCGAGGCGCGTATCATCGGGCTTGTCGGGAATCGTGAGCCGGTGGAGACCGCTCGCGCGGGCGAAGAAGTGGAAGTGGTGCTGGACCAGACGCCGTTTTACGCCGAAGCGGGCGGCCAGGTTGGCGACCAGGGCAGCCTCTATAGTGCGCTGGGGGATGAGCGTATCGCGGAAGTGAAGAGCGCTCGCGCGGCGCTGCCGGGCCTTACGGTTCACGAGGTCATCGCGCTCCAACCGCTGCGGGTGGGGCAGACGGTACGCGCTGCCGTCGCGCGGGAACTGCGCGACGCAACACGGCGCAATCACACGGCAACACATCTTTTGCACGCCGCACTCCGGTCGGTGCTGGGCAACCACGTGAAACAGGCTGGTAGCGTGGTGGAACCGGGGCGGCTCCGTTTCGACTTCACGCATTACACCGCGATGGATCCGGAAGAAATCCGCGAAGTGGAGCGGCGCGTCAACCAGCGCATTCTGGAAAATACTCCCGTCGAGACAGACGTTATGGAACTTGAACAGGCGTTGTCAATAGGCGCCATGGCGCTGTTCGGGGAAAAATACGGCGAGCGGGTTCGCGTGGTCTCCGTGCCGGGCTTCAGCCGCGAGTTGTGCGGCGGTACTCACGTAAACCGGACCGGCGACATCGGGTTGTGCAAAATCGTCTATGAAGGCAGCATCTCCGCCGGTGTGCGGCGAATTGAAGCCATTACGGGTGAGGGTGCGCTGCAGCGGTTCCAGGATGTCACGGGCTCTCTGCACCTCGTCTCCAGCTTGATTCGCGCGCCGGAGCCGGAACTGGTGGAGCAAGTGGAACGTATGACGCTTCACCAGAAAGCGCTCGAAAAACAGCTCGACCAGCTCAAGAGCAAACTGGCCCAATCGCAGGCGGGCGGCCTGGAGGCAAAGTCGCGGGAGATCAAAGGTGTCAGGGTGCTCGCCGATCGAGTGGACGGTCTGGACCGCCAGCAGATGCGCGCTCTGGCGGACTCGCTCCGCAACAAGTGGAAAACGGCGGTCATCGTACTGGCAACGGCGGAAGACTCGACGGTTGCCATTGTGTCGGCCGTGACGAAGGACCTCACCGGCAAGGTGCACGCCGGCAAGTTGGCTGGAGCGGTGGCGCAAGCCGTAGGGGGGCGTGGGGGAGGCCGGCCCGATATGGCCGAAGCAGGCGGAAAAGATGTAGCGGCGCTTCCGGCCGCGCTCGACAGCGTTTATTCATCGGTGGAAGGAATGCTGTGAGGTGAACAACTACGACGCTGTTGTAGTGGGAGCCGGACCCACCGGTCTTGCCTGCGGAATTGAGTTGAAGCAGCGGGGCGTCCGTGCGGTCCTGATCGATAAAGGGTGCGTGGTGAATTCCATTTACCACTATCCGACCAACATGAGCTTTTTCACCACGCCGGAACTGCTCGAAATCGGCGGTCTGCCAATGACATCCATCGGGGAGAAACCTACGCGTACCGAGGCATTGAAATACTACCGCCGCGTGGCGGATTACTACGGCCTGGATATTCGCCAGTATGAAATGGTGCTGAAGATCACCGGAGGCGACGGAAATTTCATCGTGCACACGGAAGACCGCAATGGGTGCGTGGGGCGCTATGCGGCAAAGAAAATCATCCTCGCCACGGGATATTATGACCGTCCGAACCTGCTCGACGTTCCCGGCGAAGATCTGCCCAAAGTCATTCATTACTACAAAGAGGCTCACCCGTACTACAACCACGACGTGGCGGTAGTGGGAGCGAAAAACTCGGCCGCCATCGCCGCCTTGGAGCTGCACTGGACGGGAGCGCGCGTCACACTCGTTCACCGCGGAGGCGGCATCTCGGGCTCGGTAAAGTACTGGATCAAGCCCAATATCGAGAACCGCATCAAGAGCGGTGAGATCAAGGCCTACTTTCATTCCACCGTCCAGGAGATCACGGTGGATTCCATTCTTCTGGCGACGCCGGGAGGCGAGGTGAGGCTGAAGAACGATTTCCTGTTCGCGATGACGGGTTACCGGCCGGACCTCGAGTTTCTGTCGGCGCTAGGCATTGTGCTGGAGCCCGCGACGCTGCGTCCCAGAACCGATCCCGAGACGCTCGAGAGCGATCGTCCGGGAATCTACCTCGCCGGAGTAATCGTCGCTGGTATGCACACCAACGAAATCTTCATCGAGAACGGCCGCTTTCACGGTAGAAAAATCGCGGAAGCAATTGCAGCGGCGTTGCATTGAACCGGAGATAAGCTGTGCGCGAATGCCTACGGCTTTGGCGGCTGCTCCTCGGTGGCCGTCTCCGGTAGAGGCTCGGGAGTATCGAACGTGATGACCGCCTCAGCGCCGAACTTCCTGTACATCCGGAACTCGGTTTCATTCTTTACCAGGAACCGGCCATGCCGCATTCGCATTACAGACTTGAGAGGCAGGACGAAGCTCGCACCGCTGATATCGATCAGATCGTAGTCGAGCGTCTGCGACGCCTGTTGGATGGGGAACGAAGGCGGAATATCAACCGCTTCCAGGGTAATCCGCATGACTGAACCGGTGTCCCGATCGACGTATACCAAACCGCGGTAGCCCGGTGTGATCTCTTCCACTTTTTCAAAACGGATATTCCATTCCGAGTGGCGCTTGGCTACCTGGTATGCCAACACGTGCATGCGCCTGCCGCGCAATGTCGCCCAGCGCTCCCAGTGAAACGCGGTGTCGGTCTTCGGGTCGAAGACTTCCCGCAACATGCTGCCGAATTCGCCGGTCGATGTCGCGCCGCCCAGTTTTTCGAAACCGGTTTCGGTGGCGGTGTTGTTCACCAGTACCACCTTGTAGTCTTCTTTCTGTTCGAAATAGGTGAGCCGGGCGGTAACCACATCGGCACGCTGCCAGAATTCAAGCCCGGTGGGGTCTACATAGCGCCGGGTAACCTGGGTGCAAATGAAATCGGGCAGGCGCTTGACATACTCCATCGCGTAATTGCGCGTGTCGTTGATCAGCTTCTCCTGCGCGGCGGGGGAGGGCGGCTCGATCACCGCGATCACTTCTTTGCTGCGAACCGGCGGCGCGGGTAAAGCCTTCGAACGCTCCTGCAATTCTTCAAGGGCCACTAGTGTCTTCGGGCCCGGGCCGAGCGCGCGAAGGTCGTCCATTGTGCGCGTGTCCAGCCGTTCGGTCAACGATGTCTTCCGAAGATATTCGGCGACTCTCCGGTCCTCGTGCCGCAGTTCCACGGATGACTTCACAAAGGAGTGGAGTTGCGCCACTGTCATTTTCATCTGGGCGAACGCCCCCAGGCATAAGCCAAGTACGGCCAGGAGCAACTTCACTCGCATAATTCTATTTTAGACGGCGCTGGAACGCTTTCCGGTTCCTACCACCTGAACTATGCACTGCCGTCAAGGGGACCCCTGAGAATCCTGCGGTAAAACAGTGATTCTGCGGAGTTACCCCTCCGCGAAACCGGTTCTCAGGAGCCACCCAAATGGTTAACGATCAAGGACAGGATAGCGGTCGAAGGTTCGCCAATCAAGGGTTCGTGATGTTATTCCGGAACCCAATAAAATCAATGCTTCCACGCCCTTTGACTGCAGCGGCAGGAATCTGACTCCCTATGGCGGGCTGCTGCCGGTGATCACCATGCTGGAGGAACTCGGCTTCCAGTCGCTGGTGGAACAGACCGTGATCTCGAAGCGAATTCCCCGTGCCATGGACCTGTACCGGTTTGTACTGGGCATCGTGCTCGGCCTCTACATCGGCTTTGCACGGCTGAACCAGTTGCCTTTCATCGCTCGCGATCCGGCCCTGACGGGCATTCTCAAAGTTGTCAAGCTGCCGGTGCAATCCACCTTCTGGAGATTCGTGAACGCGCTGCACCGGCATGTGGCCCGGCAGATTCTGACCCTCATGCGGACCATGCCCAGCGGCAAGCAGATCCGCGATCATCTGCGGAATGTGCGGACGGCCCTGCCGCCGGGTGTGAAGCGGATCTACGCCGGGCCGATTCGGGGTTCTATGCCGTGAGTGGTCAGGTAACCCCATCCGGAGGTTGCCTTGCCGTTGCCGCCGATAGCCAACGCGACGTGGGTTCCGTGCCCGAAGTTGTCGATGGCCGGGGAACAACCGGAGTAGAAGCACTCCTGGTAAACAATCCGGCCCGGCCAGTTGTCGTTGCTCCACGACTCTCCGGGGTCGCTCCAGTACTTGACGCCGCTGTCCACGCCCGCCCCGTCCCAACCGTAGTTGCGGGCAATATCGGCGCCGACGGAAGGCGCCGATAGATCGAGCGTTCCTCTCACCTGGCGGTCCGGCGTGATGAAGGCGGCGTTGGGGTTGGCCGCGATTCCGGCCACAGCCGAGGCGGGCAGGCGGAAGCGAGACGACTTGATCAGCCCAGGTTGGCCCTGAGCTGTGCGCCTCCGATCAGGACGTTTCTAACGTGCGCATCGCTGGGTGGCCTTTGGCATTATGCAGTCCGACCGATTTCCAGCGTAAGAGAACTTAGACTTAGAGGCTGGAACCAGATGACCTCGTCACATTTTTCGCCTGAGACTCCGGTGCTATCTCTCTAAGGGAATCGCCGATGGCCCTTTGCGGAGACCCGGCACGCGCATCAGCACCCGGAATCCGGAATATCGACCGTGGCCGGGCCGTGCCGGATGCCGGCGTAGGGATGGATGGCGAGTGAGGTTCGTCAGAGTGGGAGAGTCTGGCGCTCTCAGGGCGGCCAGGCGCACGCGATCCGCAGCATCAGTACGGCGTGCAGTATCCCGATGCGCAGCGCCGCCGGCAGGATGGGCGCGAGCGAGAGCCAGTCGCGGCGCGGCAGGCCCTCGGCGGCCACCAGCAGCGTCAGCGGGCTAAGCAGCCGTCCATGCGAGAAAACGTCCTGGAAGACATCCACCGAGGCCGTGCCGGTGAGCAGAAAGCCGAAGGCGCCGAACGCTGGAATCGCGTAGCGCAGCGGGCCTTCCGCGCGCCAGGCCGCCCGCGCGGCCAGCGCGATGGCCAGCACGGTGCCGGTCAGCGCCAGGTAGTCGAGCGCCGTCAGCAGATAGTTGCCCCAGTCCGGCGCCGGATACCGCGCCGGATTGAGGATCGCGGCGACCAGGCGCGCCGGGGGCCACGAGACGCCCCAGTCGGGCATTCCATACGCCGGTGTGCTACGCGCCACGTACAGCCACCACGCCAGCGCCGGCAACCCCGCGGCGGAGAACCAAATCGTCTGCCGCAACTCGCGGCGGAGGGCCAGCCAGAGACACCAGCCGGCCAGCAACAGCAGCCCGGTTTCGCGCACCGCCACCGCTGCCGCCAGAACGGTCCAAAGCGCGGCGCGCCGGCCGGTTTGAGCGTAGTACAGGAAACCGCACACCAGCGCCGTGAGCGCGACATCCACGACAATCCTGTCGAAAACGACGAGTGTCGCCGGAGAGAACAGAAACAAGAGACCCCACCAGGCCGGGGAACCACGGATCCGGAAGTACCGCGCCAGCCAGAAACCACCTGCGAAGACGCAGCCGAGCACGACCAAGTAGAAAGCCGGGTCGATCCAATCGTCGCGTCCGGCGGCGAGCGTCCAGGCCAGCGCGCTGACCAGGATGCGCCGCCACCGCAGCGGCGGATTGTCCACGGCGCTCAGGAAGCCGCGGGTAAGCCACGGGTCGTGCGCGATGTAGTGGTAGAACTGGCTGTCGTAGCCGTGACTGCCGGCAAACACGTACGCGCCTTCGGCCCGGATGACGTCCGGCATTCCCGGGCGCGAACCCGTGCAGTAGAGCGCCGTCCAATTGCCGCCGTGACTCCCGTAGACCTTGAGACACCACCAGGACAGCACAACCGCCGCACAGATAAGGCCCGCCACGGCCGGCTTCAGGTCGAATCGTTCCCGCGTCAAGCTCTCATTGTAGTTTCGCACCCTCCCGGAGTGTCCTATCCTCGGCTGATAAGAGGAGGCGCAGGGGATGGAGCGTAAGAAAGCCACCGGTTTTCCTCGAGAGCTGTTGAACTTTTCGATCGCTATGTCCATGGCGACATCGGCCGCCGCGAGTTCCTGGACGGCGCGCAGAAGTTCGCCACCGGCGGCGTGACTGCGATGGCGTTGTGGGAAAGCCTGCGCCCCAATCACGCGTGGGCGCAGCAGGTCCCCAAGGACGACGGGCGGAGCCAGGCCGGCTACGAGACGGTGGACTCGCCACAGGGCAACGGCAGCCTCCGCGGGTGTCTGGTGCGGCCGGCGAAAGCGGCGGGCAAGCTGCCCGGCGTCCTGGTGGTTCACGAGAACCGCCGACCGAACCCCTACATCGAGGACGTGGCGCGGCGCCTGCGGACGGAGAACTTCGTAGCCGCCGCCCGCTGGCTGAAGGCGCGTCCGGATTGCACGGGCAAGATCGGCGTGGTCGGGTTCTGCTTCGGCGGCGCCATCGCCAATACGCTGGCGGTGCGGATGGGCGCGAACCTGGCCGCGGCGGTCCCGTTCTTACAGCGGACAGCCGCCGGCCTCGGAAGTCCCCAAAATCAAGACGCCGCTGCTGTTGCTTACCACTTGACCGGCTTGCCGGGCTCCAGCGCCCACACCTCGGTATCCGTGCCCTTCAACAGTTCGGCCAATTGTTCCGGGCGTCCGGTGAGCGCCGGGAATGTTCCGAAATGCATGGGAACAACTTTTGGCGGCTTCAGCAGGCGGCATGCCACGGCCGCCTCCCGCGGGCTCATGGTGAACAGATCGCCGATGGGCAGGAACGCGATCTCCGGCCGGTACAACTCGTGAATTAACTGCATGCCGGTGAAAACGTTCGTATCGCCCGCGAAGTACAGCTTCCGGTTGTCGGGCAGATGCAGCACGTAACCCGCCGCTTCGCCGCCATAGATGATTTTGCCGTCATCCAGAATGCCGCAACTATGCACGGCGTGCGTCATTGTGAACGTCACCGGGCCGACTTTTTGCGACCCTCCTTTGTTCATGCCATTCGTGTTCCGGACTCCCTTCGACTCCAGCCAGTGACACGTCTCAAAGATGCCTACGACTTGCGGCGAAAAACGCTCCGCCAGCGGAATTGCGTCGTGTATATGATCGAAGTGCCCATGAGAAATGCAGATGACGTCCAGCCTGTCGAACTTGTGACCCGGCGGGCGGGCGGGATTGCCCTCAATCCAGGGATCCATTACGATCACTTCTCCCGTATCGAGACGAAACTGGAATGTAGAGTGTCCCAACCACGTGATTTCGAGCATTTAATATTGCCTCCTCAAGAAATATCGTAAAGGTTTCCCGGATATCACGCGCTAGAAGCACGCTCCAACTCGTGTCCGTAGTAGGCAACAGATTCCGCTCAGAACGCCAGGCGCGGCACGGCCACCGGGACGCTGTCGAAAAAGATGCCGGCGGCGGTTATCATCAGCACGGCCTGGGCCAGGCCGAACAGCAACCGTCAACAGTTGTGAAATCCCCGAAGCCGCACGTCACGTTGCGGCTACGGATCATACGTTACTGAAGCCGCGCGGAGAGCTGAATGCCCGCGCCTTGAGGAGCAATATCCGGGATGGTGACGGGGAGATGACCCTCAATCGGAATTTCTGCCTTGATGGCCTTCAATGCCGCGACTTCCGATGTGGGCGCCGTACTGTATGTGTTCAGGTATGCCGCCACGCGCGGAAAGCTCGACAACAGATAAGGGTTTCCCAGCGAGACCATTACGACCGGAACGGGACCCGCTATTAACTGTTCGACGAATTTCGGATACCCGCCGGGAAGCGCTGCATTCCCACGATAGGCGGCCACGGAAACGAAAGCATAGATGACTACTGCTTTGCAGCCTTCCGCTTCTTTGGCGGACTTTGAAAGTTCTATGGCCGGAGTGGCCGGCGTAAAGCGGCGCCACAACGCGCCGGGCAGTTCCTTCGCCAGCAATTCCGCGAGCTTCCGTCCGCTCTGTCCCAACCGGCTCTCCGAGAGAATGAAGTGGCAGGCCGAAGCCGGCTTCTCGAGCGGCAGGATATCGTTCTGATTCTTGACCAGCGTTATCGCGCGGGCGGCAACCTGCTGCGCGCAGTCCCGGGGTTCGGGCGAATTGACCACGCGGGAGATGTTCCGTAAATCAACCAGGTTGTTTTCGCCGAGTCCTACGCGAAATTTGGCAGCCAGCACCCGCTCCAGGCTCTCCTCGATGCGCTGCCGGCTGATGCGGCCGCTGTTGACGGCCTTGAGCACGGCCGCGATCGCTTTGTCCGGGTCGGGCGGCATCAGCAGGACGTCCGCTCCGGCTTCTATTGCACGCACCGCCGCTTCGCCGCCCGGCAGGATTTTCGTCAGACCCTGCATGTCCATGGCGTCCGTCACAATGATACCCTGGAAGCCGAGTTCCTTTCGAAGAACACCGGTGAGAATGGCGTGCGAGACCGTGGCGGGCGTATCCGAGGGGTCGAGGGCCGGAACCGACACGTGAGCGGGCATAACGGAATCCACTCCGGCATCGATGGCAGCCCGGAACGGTATCAACTCAACCTCCTCCAGCCTGGAGGCGGCTACATTAAGCCTCGGCAGACCGACATGACTGTCTACTGCAGTATCGCCGTGCCCCGGGAAATGTTTTGCGGTGACCAGAACGGGACGCACGGCGGACCGCGCACCTTCGATGTAGGAGCGAACGTGCGATGCCACTTCCCACGGATTCTCGCCGTAGGATCGAATGCCGATGATGGGATTGGCGGGATTGTTGTTGACATCGGCATCGGGCGCGAACACCCAGTGCACTCCCAGCGCGCGCGCTTCCTCGGCAGTATAAGCGCCTTGCGCGCGGCTGGCTTCATAGTCGCGCGCCGCGCCGAACGCCATGTTGTGAGGCCATTTTGTAGTGCCCGACACGCGCATGGAGGCGCCGCGCTCAAAGTCACCGGCAACGATCAGCGGCACGTTCGCGGCTTTCTGCATCCGGTTGATGAACGAAGCCATTTCGTGGGGTTCCGCGTTCCTGGCAATTCCGTTTTGGACGCGGTTCACCAGAATCAAGCCGCCGACACGGCTCTCCGAAACCAGGTGCAGAAAACGTTTGTGTTCCAGCGATTTTGGGCCCGGCAAATCTCCGTAGAACGGGATGACGACCAACTGCGCGATCTGTTCCCGGAGCGTCATGCCACTCTTCCAGCGTTCCAGGAGGGCCGGGGTTTGTACCTGCGTTTCTGCGCTGCTGCCGGAATGGCTGAAAGCGGCCAGCGCGGCTATGGCAGGCAACGCAAGCTTGGAGTGGATTGTCAACCTAGCACTATTGTACGCCGTGCCTTTTCGCCCCAGGACTGGATGGCTGCCGGCGCACCGGCTTCTTCGGCGCCGAAAGAAGCCGCTTCACCGAGCGCACAAGGTGTGCCACTTCATTTGCGCTCTTCTGGATAACAACGTTGGCGCCAGTATTGCTTTCGTTCAGGCCCAGAGTGTCCGCAAACCCGGAGATCAGAATCACCGGCAGTGCGGGATGTTCCCGGCGAATCTCACGGATCAATTCCACTCCGTTCATACCCGGCATGTTGTAATCCGTGATCACCAGCGAGAACGTCTTGCGAACGAAAGCATGCAGCGCTTCTTCCGCTCCCTTCGCGATGGAAACCGTGTACCCGAGTTCCTCCAAAACCGATCTGCGCGCAGCCAATCCGTGCTTATTAGCATTGACGATGAGGATATGAGCGAGGGGAGGATTTAAAGAAGTATCAGCATTCATCGAAGACGCGAACTTACCAGAGCCGCCGGCGCTGTGTCAATCGCGTTTCTAATCGGCTGCAAAACGGTAAGATCTTCCGCTTGACATCCGCAAGCGTTGTCTTATTCGACCTCGCGCGGTGCTGTGTATCCCGCCTTGGCGATGATTCTATACTTGATCGATTTGCCCTTCTGGTCGGTCACTCTCAGCGCTTCGTTTGTGGCGGGGTTGACCAACTCTACTTTGATCTTGCGATATTTACCATCACGCGCCTGATTCGTCGGCTGGTACGCCAGTGAGTACTGGTTACGCAGCGCCTGTGCGATGGACGCGAAGATGCTTGGGAATTCCCCGTAGAAACGTGGGAAATACGCCTGTCCGCCCGTCTCATTGGCGAAGGTGCGGAGTTGGTTGTCCGCTTGCAAAAAGTCCAGCCGCGCGATAGAACCCAGGTAGCCGCGCGCGTCATACCATTCACGCAGCGCCTGCATCAGGCCGATCGCATAGATGGGGACACCCGCGGTTTGCAACGCTTTTCGCGTCTTATCGAATGTCAGCTTGCTGAACGTGTCGATACCGGAGGAAATTAATACGATCGCTTTTCTGCCTTCAATCCCGGACATGCGGTCCGCTGTGTCGGTGATGGCGTCGAACAGGTTCGATTCCGAATAGGCGGCTATCCGGAGGCGCTGCATCGCGTCATAAGCCTGCCGCTTATCAGTTGAAAAATCGGAGAGGATTTCCGGGCGCATATCGTAGGCGACGACAGCAACGTAGTCTTCCGGCTTGAGCGTCTCAAGAAATCCATACGCCGCGGTCAGCGTCTGGTACCACGTTTCCCCCCAATAATTCTGAAACAGGTTGCTGAACTCGATGACCATCGCGACGGTCATTGGCGCCTCACCCATACTGAAGTTCGTGATCTGCTGGGGAACGCCATCCTCGAGGACGCGGAAATGTCCGCGCGGAATCTGAGGGATGAAATTGCCTTTGTTGTCGATTACGGCCACATCGAGATCCACAGTCAAGACGTCACTTTTGAAACTGACTGTTGGAGCGACATCTTCCTTGTCCTTCTTGAACTCGGAGGGAATTTTTTCCTGCTGCTTGGCTTCCTCGGATTTGGAGGTCCGCGGCCGCGCTACCGTTTCCGAAGACTCCTTTCTTGGACCTTCCTGTGCTGGCAAAACTACCGTTCCGGCGAGCAGAAGCAACGCCGGCATCAGGCAATAGGACCTTGCGAATCTCATCGATGCCCCCTGAGCCGTAAACGCGTAATCCGGCCTACTCTTGACTCCATTCAATAGTGGTGACGTGCCGCCGCCCGGCGCCGTTTCCTCAGATCAGTTCACCCACGGATCACGGTTCGAATCGCGCTTGCGCATATACACGTCGAACTTTCTCTTCGCTCTCTGCATCTTCCACCGATTATATTGCCGCAGCAGTTCACTGGAAAAGTTGGTGCGCATGCGCGCGCCCCGGCCCCACTTCAAATAACCGTATCCGAAAATCATTCCGCCGAGGTGAGCGACGTGACTGACGCCGCTTCCCGTCGAGCCCAGCGTGAGCATGAACTGAATGGCGCCCATAATCATCACGAAATACTTGGCCTTAATGGGGAAGAGGAACCAGAACAGCACCGTGCTGTTGGGGAACAACATCCCGAACGCAAGAAGCAGACCAAATATAGCCCCCGACGCCCCGATCGTGCGGGTTTCGAGAGTGCCGAATAGCAGGTTGCCGATGACAATACAAATTCCGGCCCCCACCCCGCAAATGAAGTAATACCTCAGAAAGCCTCTCGTGCCCCACGTACGTTCCAGATCCGTCCCAAACATCCATAACATCAGCATGTTAAACAGGATGTGCGTGAACCCGTACGGATCGTGCAGAAACATGTAGGTGAAAAGCTGCCAGATGCCGAAGAGTTTGAGTACCGCGACGGGAACAAGCCCAAATGGATAAAAAATACCGCCAAGACCGGTGCGAACCGCAAAGAAATACAGAACAAATAATGCCGTATTAATGATAATCAGCCATTTCACGCCCGGCGGGAACCTGCCGCCGAGGGAGGCAAAACCACCATAGCCTTGATAGGTCTGTCTCATGAAAAAGGATGGGCTGTCCCTTTCTGACAGAATAACACCGCGAGCACTCGTGATTACTTTGGACCATCTGAGCATTTGCCTACGCGCTACGGCTCCGTTTCCGAGTCACAACCGCCTTTGCTCCGGAAAGCGGTTAATGCGTGGTGGTATGCTAATCGGAAATCCCCTTGGAGGAGGCTTTGACCATGCAATCGAGACGTACTTTTCTGGCAGGCTCCTTACTGGCCTACACGGGCACGCGGCCGTTACGCGGGGCCGCGCGCAGCTATGCCGAAATCGAAAAGCTGCTGGCCCGTGACGACATCAAAGGCAGGCTAAACAAATCCGAACTGCCGACCCCCGCCCTGATTGTCGATCTCGACGCATTTGAGCACAACGTCGCCAGAATGGCCGCCCATGCGAAAGCCAGCGGCCGCTCCCTGCGCCCCCATGCAAAGACACACAAGTGCCCCGAGATCGCCAAAATCCTGATAAAAGCTGGCGCCGTGGGAGCCTGCGCCGCGAAAATCAGCGAAGCGGAGGCCTTGGCCAGAGATGGCGTAACGGGCCTTCTGATTACGACGGCGGTGATTGGACCGCATAAGATCGAGCGCGCCGTGCGCCTGACCTCCCGCCGGCCGGAGACCATCCTTTGCGTAGACAACGCACAGAACGTGCGCGACCTGAATAGCGCCGCGGGAGCTGCACGGCAAAAGTTGAATCTCGCCGTGGACCTCTGGATCTCGAACCGGACCGGCATCCGGCCCGGAGAGCCGGCGCTGGCCCTGGCGCAGTTGATCGATTCTCTGCCACATGTAAAGCTGGCAGGGATCCAGGCGTATGCCGGAAATGCCTCTCACACCAAGGGATTTGAACAGCGCAAGAAGTTTTCGCGCGAAGTCATGGCACAGGCCGTGGATACCCGGAACCTGTTTGAGAAACACGGAATCGAATGCCCGCTGCTGACCGGCGGTTCGACCGGCACGTACAACATAGATTCCGAAATCGATGGCATCACGGAGCTTCAGCCTGGCAGCTTTATCTTCATGGATATCGATTACAACCGCATCGGCGGTAAGGACGGCGATGTGTACCAGGATTTCCGGAACTCGCTGTTCGTTACCGCTACCGTGGTGAGCAAGCCAACGGATTCCTCCGCTATCGTCGACGCCGGCCTGAAGGCATTCGCCACGGACCGCGGTTACGGGCCGTCGCTGCATGAACGGGAAGGAATATCGTATGCATTCGCCGGCGATGAACATGGAAGGCTGAGCTTAGCCGATTCCGCATCCTCCATGAACGTCGGCGACCGGCTCGACTTCGTCGTGCCGCACTGCGACCCGACCGTAAACCTCTACGATCGCATCTATGGTGTGCGCGGCGGCGCCGTCGAATGCGCCTGGCGCATCAGCGCCCGCGGTATGAGCCAGTAACCTGGTTCACGTTGCGCAGCCGCGCCCCATACCCACGTAGGTGAGCCCCGCCTGACGCACTTCCAACACGTCCAGAATGTTGCGGGCGTCGAAGATGATACGCCCGCTAAGGCGCTCATGCAGTTCATGGTAATCGGGACTCTTGTAGGTATCCCATTCCGTCATAATTACCAGGGCAGCAGCACCGTCCACAGCATCGTACTTATTTCCGCACAAGGTGATGCGGCTGCCGAAATGCTGCGCCGCGCGCCGGCCTGCCTCGGGGTCGTGCGCGCGAATCCGTGCGCCGCGCTCCAGCAGATACTCGATGGCGTCCACAGCCGGCGACTCCCGGATGTCGTCGGTCCGCGCTTTGAATGCGATGCCCCACACGGCGAGAGTCCTGCCCGCCAGCGGTTCGAGTTGCCGCTCGATGCGCCGTGGCATGTAGAGCTTGTGCCGGAGATTCGATTCCTCGATGGCGGGAACCAGGCTTAAGTCGGCTCCGTGCTCGCGCGCGCTCTCGCGCAGCGCTCGCAGGTCCTTGCCGAAGCAACTGCCGCCGTAGCCCGGACCAGGATACAGAAAAAGATGTCCGATGCGGGGATCGCTGGCCAGCCCGGCGCGCACATGCTCGATATCCGCCGATACGGCATCGCAGTATCGCGCGAGTTCGTTAATCAAACCTACACGGCATGCCAGAAAACTGTTTGCCGCCAGCTTGGTCACGATAGCCGATTTGGGGTCGGTAAGCTGTAGCACGCCGGGCTCGCGTTTTGTGAAGGGGCGGTACAGGCCTTCCATGAACTGCCGGGCGGCGGCTGAAACGGCGCCGACGATGATGCGATGGGGCTGGCTGAAATCACGAATGGCGGTTCCTTCGGCAAGAAACTCGGGATTGGAAACGACTTCGACCTGCGCGCCGCTCCCCTCCGTTTCGCCGGCGAGGATCGTCTGCACACGGGTGTAGATATCCGGCGTAACCGTGCTCTTTAGAACCACGATGTGGCGTTTTGGCCGGCGCAGGGCCCGCCCGATTTCATGTGCGGCCGCCTCGACGTACTGAAAATCGTATGCGCCGGTTTCCAGTGACGGCGTGCCTACGGCGATAAACGTAGCGTCGGCCTCGGCTACGGCTTCCGCCGTTTCTGTCGTGAAGGACAGCGTGCCGTCCGCGATTGTACTCTGGAGAATCTCATCCAGTCCCGGCTCATGAATCGTGCTCCTACCCGCGCGGAGGGCCTCCACGATAGAAGGATCCTTGTCGACACAGGTGACGCGGTTCCCCAGAGACGCGAACATTGCACCGCTTACCAGCCCCACATAACCCGTTCCAACCACAACCAGGCGCTTCATACGAGTAGTACGGTAACACAGGGGCCGCGTGGGCCGGGCAACACAAGGCTGCGGGCCGCGGGCGGGGCGGTGGCTGGTGCCGCCCGTGTTGTCTGAGCCGGGTCCAGGTCCGAAACAAGACGCGCCGGTGGCTCGTCAGTAATGTTGACGCAGGATCGAATCTGGCAAATGGCAGGCGGGAAGGACCTCGGGAACGGTAACCGCAGTTCGTAACCCCACGAGACCATCACGATATGCCAGCGGCAAACATTAACGGCGCCCTGCTGCGGTACGAGGAAACCGGTGAGGGGGAGGCGCTTATCCTCGTTCACGGTTCGGCGAGCGACATGCGAACCTGGCATCCCCAACTACAGGAGTTTGGGAAGTTCTACCGAACCATTTCCTACAGCCGGCGCTACCACTGGCCGAACGAACCCATTCGGGAAGGTGTGGATTATGCCATGGCGGAGCACGTGCATGATCTTCAAACGGTTGTCGAGGCGCTCCATGCCATCCCCGCCCATCTCGTGGGTCACTCGTATGGAGCTTTCCTCTCGCTGCTCGTAGCCATACACTCACCAAAGATCGTGCGCAGCCTGGTGTTGGCGGAGCCACCGGCGATCACCCTGTTCGTTAGTAATCGGCCGAGACCTGTAGAGCTTCTAAGACTCCTTCTTAGGCGGCCACGCACAGCAGCCGCGATCCTGAAGTTCGGCGTCAGAGGAGTGGCCCCCGCTGAGGCTGCCGCGAGACGTAACGACATGGAAGAGGTTTTGCGCTTGTTCGGGACGGCGACATTGGGCGCGGTAGCGTATCACCGTTTACCCGAAGCGCGGCGCGAACAGGCGCGAGCCAACCTGATCAAAGCGGAGTTGTTGGAGCCAGGGTTCGCACAACTCGACGACGACAGCGTTCGAAGGGTTCAGAGCCCGGTTCTCCTCGTTACAGGACAAAAGAGCCCGCCGATATGGCATCACATCTCGAAGCGGCTTGAGATCTTGATCCCGAATATGGAACGGGTCGAGATCAAGCAAGCGTCCCACATCATGCATGAAGACAATCCACAGGACTACAACACGGCGGTCCTCTCATTCCTGGCGAAGCACAGTTTTCGCCAGATCTAGCGTCCCATACGGATTCAGGCCGCCTTGTACATCTCCTTCCCCGACACCCACGTTCTTTCCACTTCGATGTGTTTCGAATCTGGGTCGAACCGGAACTGTACGATGTCACCGCGCTCGCCGGGGGCAAGACCCCGTTGCCGTCCCGCGATTCTGGCCGCGCGGGCCGGGTTTCTGGTAGCCATGGTGATGGCTTCAGTAAGGCTCAAGCCGGCAAGTTTCATCAGGTTCTCAATACCCCGTTCCATGCGCAGCGCCGATCCGGCGAGCCGGTTGTTTCCAGCGAGCGTGACGCGATCGCCGGGATGCAGTTCCACTTCAACCTCGCCGAGCTTGTAGCGGCCGGGTGCGCACCCGGCGGGCATGACCGCATCCGTCACAATGAAGGCACGTTCGACCCCTTTGGCGCGCAACCCCACCT
>CAADGY010000162.1 GCA_900696665.1 uncultured Acidobacteriota bacterium | reverse complement strand
CCCATTGGATTGGGGCGAGTGGCGCGTGAACGCCGCCATTGCCAGTGTGCTCACGCAAATCCTGGCCCGATACAGGGAGTTGGCCCTGCTGTTTCGGACACTTGCCACCCTGCGGACCGACATTCCCCTCTTCGACGACGTGCAGAAGCTTCAATGGACCGGCCCCACTCCTGCTTTTGCGGCGCTGGGTGCTCGCCTGGGCGGAGCCGTCACGGAAAAGCGGCGTCCGCGCCCGCCGCGGAATGCCCACGTATGATCGCCGGCGCCGGGACTCACTTGATCAGCTCCGCAATATAGGCGTCGTCCTGGACTTCCATGAGATCTGTCGTGTCGCCCAGAACATACCGGTAGCGGTAGGCCGGACCCGCGGCGACGATCCGGCCCATCCAGTTGGTCGGGTCGGTCCACATCACCGGACGCTCTCCCATTGCTTTCACCAGATCCTCCAAGTCCCAATGAAGAACAAAGCCGGGAATGGTTGCGTCGAGCAAACCCGTCGTAACGGATCTCTCCAGGGAGGAGCTGAAGCTGTACGGGGTCCGATCCAGCCAGATCTTGCGGATGCGCGGATCGGTCGCCGCGGCCAGCAACAGCCAGATCCCCTTGATCCCTCGCGCGGCCGCTCGAATGGAGGCGGCGTCGACGTCATTACGAGCAGCCAGAAGGTCAATGCCGCGCAAAATGTCGTGCGCGCGCATGGCGGGCAGATTGCGCCCGATGTGATCCGCGCGTGTCACGGCCATCCAATTGCCGATCAGAGGGCGGTAATCATAGCCCCACGGTGAATCGCGCGGCTCCAGTTCAAGCGCGACGCATCCAGACTTGGCGATCTTCTGTGCAAACGGAGTCATCGCCCGGTCTGCAACTATCAACACCGCGGGCTTCTTTGCGGACGTCCGGGGGATGTGAAGAGTGCCTTCAATATTGACGCCTGGCTCGCTTTGAAATTGAACACGCTGGCGCAGGATTTCGCCGGCGGTCTCCTCGAGCACTTTCATTTCAGGCGCCGCGGTATCCGTCGGGATTTCGAGACGCCGGAGTTCTGATAGCATCTGGGGGACTGTTCCCTTACGCCTCCGGGAGTGAAACTCTTCCAGGATCAATTGATGGATTCTGCGGCTTCCGGGTAAATCCTGGACCTGGCCGGTGGACGTTGCGAGGAGTTCCAGGTTCGTATACATTCGCACCGGCTGTTCGTGAAAATCCCCCTGGCCGTCCTTCAGCCAGCGGATCATCCATTTGTAGATGATTTCCCGCGTCTCCAGCGGTGTGCCGTGGGGACCAGGACCGACAAAATACTGCACCTTGTCTTCGGCCCCGTAAATCCTGTACCAGTTCCGGGCCTCCTCATAGACGACCTGTGCCGCATCAGGTGTGAAGAAGTCGCCCTCGGTGGCGAGAATGATCCAGGGCTTGGGCGCTGCCAGTTCCACAAAATCCGCTGTATCCAGACCGGCCGCGAGGAAACCGGGAATCCCCATCTCCGCATGGAATTCTCCGTTCGGAACTTTCCGTGCAAACATCAGCTTGAACGAATTGGTGGAGCACGCGGAGGCAACGGCGGTCACTCTCGGGTCGAGCGCTCCAATATAGGTTGTTAACGCCCCTCCACCCGAGCACCCGACGGCACCGATCTTCGTCGGATCCACTTCCGGCCGGCTCGTCAGGTAATCGAGCGACCGCATCGCGTCCCAGATGAAGTACCGGGCCACGCCATCACCCAGCAGGAGGCTCTGCGCCCCAGCCTGCATATGCTCCATGGTTCCCCAGCCCGCAGCGGATCCGTCCAGTTGCGGATCGTATGCCTGAAGCCTCTCGCCTTGGCCGATGGGATCGAAGGCCAGGACTACGAAGCCTTTCGCGGCCAGATTGGCGGCGAGCCTCTGCCCCTCAGGCTTTCCTTCCTGCACATGTCCTGACTGGAGCAGAATGCCGGGATAGCGCCCGGCTTGATTCGGCCGGTAAAGATTGGCGGTGACGAAGAACCCCGGCAGGCTTTCGTAAATCACCTTCTCGATCGTGAAGGATTCATTTTCCAGGCGGCCTGTGATTTTGGGATTCAGCGGACCCTTGTAATCCGGTAATCCTCCCAACAGCTTGAGTAGCTTCTCGCGGACGGCCTGCTTACGGTTCTCGGCGTCACCCGTGGTCCGTACCTGGGCAATCTCGTTGTCCCGCTGTTTCAACTGCCGCTGCGCGATCTGATCCATCCAGTGGAGAAACGGATCGTCCGCTCGCCGTTGTTGCGCCGCCGCAGCATCCTTCCACCGCCTGAGCGCGGCATCCGCGGCGTCCTGACTTTGCAGTGAAAAGCTGATGAAGGTGGCGCCAACCAGAGCGGCGGTACTCAGTTTCATGGGGAAGTCCAGGATCAGTGCCAATTCCCTGACGGCCGCGGCTCAGCAGTGGCGCGGCCGCGGCCGCCAGGCAGGGTTGTCAGAACATAAACTTCAGGCCCAGCTGAACCTGGCGCGGAGCCCAAGCGCTGGTGACCATTCCGTTACCGACGTTTTGCGCGCCGGTGCAGGGCGCGCCATACGGCGTCGTACCGCCGCAGCCCGCCTGAATGCCCTGGTATTGGGTGTGGTTAAAGGTGTTGTAGGTTTCCAGCCGGAATTGCAGAGTGGATCCCTCGAACAGCGAAAAGTTCTTCATCAGAGCGATGTCCCAGTTGTTGCGGCCGGGACCGTGGAGCGTGTTTCGGCCCATCGTGCCGAACATCCCCGGCGCGTTGTCCGCCCGGAATTGCGAGAGATTGGCCATCGCGATCGTGGAAGGATCAAACCACCGCAGCGTGGGACCGAATACGGGATGCGCTTCGACGCTCTTGGAGATGCCGAAGTCACCCACGGTATTGCACTTCATCGACTTGCCAATCCCGTTCCGGTTGCCGCTGTGGTTGCAGACGAAGTTGATCGGAATACCTGAGAAGAAACTGGTAATGCCGCTGAGTTGCCAGCCGCCAAGGCCGTTCTTCAGAAACTTATTGCCGCTGCCTTTGAAGAACGGCAACTCATAGACGTAATTTATCTGGAGGATGTGCCTGCGGTCGAATTCCGAGTTCCCCCGCCACCGGCTGAGATCGTTCCAGTCATCGACGCCTGTCAGGAACGCTCCGTCGCTGCTATCGTCAATCGCGTGCGACCACGTGTAAGCCGCCTGGAACGACAGCCCGTGTCCCATCCGTTTGCGGTAGTTGACTTGCAGCGAGTTGTAGCTGGCAGAGGCCGAGTTGGTGACCCATTGCATCACCGTATACCCACGGAAGGGGACGAAGAACGCTGATGAGCGCCGGGCGTTGATCATGATGTCTTGCACGTCGCAGTTTCCGGCCGCGTCGCATCCGGTAGTCCCAGCCAGCGCCGGAACGTTCTTCGTACCGGCATTCAGCGGAATCTGGTTGATATCGGAGTCGCGGTCCAGGTCCCTGCTCCTCGATCCGACATAGGCGACGCTCACGATATTGTTTCCCGGCAATTCGCGTTCAATCGTTAAATTGAACTGATGGATTTTCGGGCGTATGCCCTCCATCGGAAACGCCCGGAAGCCGGTGGGACCCAGAAGTCCGGTACGCGGAGTTGTATATCCCTGGATGTCGAAAACCGTTGGCGCTTGTCCGTACGGCGGCGGACCATAGGCGAGGACAGCGCCGGGGGACCGGCTGAATCCTGTATCGGTGAATATCCCATAGCCGCCCCGGATCACCATCTTGTGTGCACCGCCCATGTCATAGGCAAAACCGAATCGAGGCTGAATGGATTTGTTGTACGTCGTGAGGCAACCGACAGGAATGCCGTTCTCCCCGCACGGGACGAGGCCGTTTCCATGAGTCGTGTAGTTGTGCCCTGTTCCCGGGATGAAAAAGGACCTGATGTTCAGTTGGGCTTCCCGGGAAGCGTCGTACTGCTCCGGAATGAATCCGGAGTCCCTGGTGGGATTGGACCCCTCATGCCACGGTCCGCGGCGCGCATAGCGTAGACCCAGATTCAAGGTAAGCCTGCGAGAGACGTTCCAGTCGTCCTGGAAGTACGTCTCAAAATCCTTCATGCGGCCCCGGTAGGTTCCCCAGCCTCCCTCGGGGACCCCGCCGACAACGCCCGTCGCTTCTGAATATTGAGTGATCCTACCCAGGTACATGTCCGCCAGTCCGTTACCCGTCGTCAGGGCACCGGTGCCGTTAAACGTGTACGTCCCTTGGGGCGCGTTGCCTCCGTTGTACCCGTAGCTGTGCCAGTCCAGGAAGAACACACCGAACTTGAGCGTGTGTCTTGACACGTGATAAATGATATTGTCTTTCAGGTTCAGCGAAGCATGGCGTGACTTCACCTTGTCCAGGCTGGTGTTGGGGTTCGCGGAAAACGGCACGCCGCCGGAAACATTCAGGACAGGCAGCACTTGTGCCTGGGCGTTTGTGGCATTTGCCGCGAAAATCGTGGTTGCCGTCCAGTTGGAGGGCTTGCGAATCGATCCAGCGGGCGAGGACGATGTGGCGATCGCGTCGAAGTTAATATGCACGCTGGCAAAGCTGGCGACGAACTCATTCAGCAGGTTCGGGCTGAAACCGTGGCTGAAGTTTACCACCGCCGCCTTGGTAGGAAAATCCGTGCGGCTCACCGCGGCATCGTAGTTACCGTTGGTGTAATTGTAGTTGTGCTTTTCCTGGGTGTACCGTCCGAATAGTCGGGTATTGTTACCGATGTTCTGATCGATTCGGATGTTTTCCTGCCTCCAGTCGTTCGGCAGGCTCGGCGCGGAGATGTAACCCACCGGCCCGTTGTTCGGCAGCGGAATGAGGCCGTTCAGCATCGCCGCCGCGTTCGGATCAATGGGCACCTGGTTCCCCGGAAACGGCAGCTTGGTATCCGGGTCAATCGGCAAGCGGCACCCGGAGGCAACCACAGCATTGTAGTTCGGAGATGCGGTATCACATTCGCTGAAGTCGCCTTGGCGCATGCGCTGGCTGGGCACGTTCCCCGAAAGGACGGTTCCTTCACGAAACCGGGTCCAGCTTTGGGACCAAAAAAAGAAAGTCTTGGTCCTATCGGTATTGTATATGCCTGGAATGGTTACCGGCCCGCCCAGATTGTAACCGAAGATGTTCCACTTCAGCGGTTGCTTGAACGGCTTTCCCCCAATCGGATTGATTTGCCGGTTGAGAAAGAAGTTGTTGGCATCCATTTTGTCGTTCCGGACAAATTCGTAGGCCGTGCCGTGAAAGCTCGTCGTTCCGCTCTTAGTGGCAATCTGGATCGCCGCGCCCGGGCGTTTGCCGACATCGGCGCCATAGGTAGAGGTCGCGATATTGAATTCCGCGATCGAATCCACTACCGGAAAGATGACGTTGTTCCGGCCGCCACCTGGTTCGTTGTTGATGTTGCCCCCGTCCACCTCCACGTTCGAATCATTCACGCGGCTCCCGCTGAAGGATACAATCAACTGGCTGCTGCCGAACCCCGCTCGAACCGGATTGAAGTTGTTTTCGTTCATCGGCGCCACGCCGGGTACCAGTGTCGTCAGGCTCATCCAGTTGCGGCCGTTAAGGTTCAGGTTCATCACCTGGCTCTCGGTGATCACACTGGAGACCGCTCCGCTCTGAGTCACGATATCGACGTTGCCGGTGACGGTAACTTCCTGGGTCACCTCGCCAACACTAAGCTGCAGGTCCACACGGATCGTCTGGCCCACCATCAGTTTGATACCGGTTCGCAGCAGTTTCTGAAAACCTGCTGCTTCGGCTGTGATTTCGTAGTCTCCAATCGGGACCTTGGCGACACTGTATTCGCCCTCTGCATTGGACGTAGTTTCCCGTGTAAATCCCCGTTGTCGGTTGGCTACTATTACCTTGGCGTTGGCAACCACCGCACCGGTCGGATCCGTGACAAGGCCTCCGATCATCCCCTGGTCCTGAGACCAGCCCGGTGCCGAAAGAAACAGTGCCAAAGCCGCAATCGATGCCACGGCCTTCCCAAAAGCGATAGAGCTTCGCATCGAACACTCCTGTCGGGAAAATTTCGCCCGCGTTGGACACCAGCCGCGGACACCACACCGTTCCGCCTCACGAGGTTCCGAAACCTCGCTCTTGCATAAAATATACGCGGAATATACCATGGGAGTATTCAACATGTCAAGGTTTATCGCTGCTGCTTTCTTCGCTGCTGCACTGCTGATTTTGGCGGGTTGCCGCAAAAGTGGAGAGTCCTCGCCTTCACCGGCAGCGCCACCGGATGCCGGCATCCTCTTGATAACTCTGGACACCACCCGCGCCGACCACCTGAGTTGCTACGCCAGACTGACTCCGTCGAGCCGCTTCAAGGGCGCCCGGACACCGAACCTTGATGCCCTCTCCGCCCGGGGAACCCTGTTCACCAACGCGACAGTGCAGGCACCGCTGACTCTGCCATCCCACGCCTCGCTGATGACCGGTGATTACCCAACACTTCATGGCATGCGCGGAATGGAAGGATTCAGCCTTGACAAATCACACGCAACGCTGGCTTCCATCGCCCAAAGCAACGGCTTCGCAACCGCGGCGTTTGTCGGCTCTCGTGTACTCGCCCGGAACTTCGGCCTCGCCAATGGGTTCTCGACCTATGACGATGAGATGGGGAATCCGGCTGAAGACAATAATTCGACAGGCGTTTTCGCCGAGCGTCGCGCGGAAGCAGTAACGGACCGCGCAATCGGCTGGCTTAAGGAGAATGGCCAGAAGAGCTTCTTCCTTTGGGCTCACTATTTCGACCCGCACGCGCCCTACGATCCCCCGGAGCCTTTTCGGCAGAGCTATGCGGAAGATTCTTACTCGGGCGAAATCGCCTACATGGACCAGCAGGTTGGCCGCCTTCTCGACACGCTCACTCAAATGGGGTTGCAATCCCGCACCCTCGTGGCCGTAATCGGCGATCATGGCGAAAGCCTGGGTGAACACGGCGAAATGACGCACGGGGTCTTTCTCTATGACTCCACCTTGCGAGTCCCTTTCCTCCTCGCCGGCCCCGGAGTGCCTCGCGGCAAAGTAATCCAGACACAGGTTCGTTCGATTGACGTGATGCCGACAATCCTGGCCTTTCTCCATTTGCATGCGACTCGTGAAGTCCAGGGCGTGAGCCTCTGGCCGGCAATTCAGCAGCCCTCCGCTTTTCGCGCGCAGGACTCCTATGCCGAGACGCTCTACCCGCGCATTTACATGGGATGGTCGGAACTGCGCGCAATTCGCACGGAAAGGTGGAAACTGATTGTCGCCCCACGCCCGGAGCTATACGATGTGGAACGAGATCCCGGCGAAAACAACAATCTCTTCTCGATCCATTCCGCTGACGCAGGCAGGCTTCAGAAGAAACTTTGGGAAATAGCCGGCACTCAACGGCGCCAAGAAAAGATCGTGCCCCTCCCGGCCGGTCAGAAAACCCTTCGGGAGTTGAAAGCGCTCGGCTATTTGAGCGGCGGGACATCCGGCCAGATCCAACTCGGCACGAATGCGCCAGACCCTAAGGATCGCGTGGAGGTGCTGAAGATACTCACTCAGGTAGAAGATCTTCTGGCTGACAAAGACTATCCGCACGCTGCACGGCAAATGGAGCAGGCATGGCGCCTGGATCCCACCAACCCGCGCTGTCACATCTACCTAGCCACGGCCTATGAGCAGATGGGCCAGTACCGGCAGGCCATACAGGTGCTTCAACACGCGCTTGAGGTAAGGGTCGCAACCGACAAGATCTACTCGCGCCTCGGGGTTGACTATCTGCACCTCGGTCAATTGGACAAGGCAATCGATGCAATGGAACACGCCAACCGTCTGAATCCTGGCAACCTCAACAACCTGCTGAACCTCGGCATGGCATACCTTCAGGCCGGCAAAGTGGACGGTGCCGGCAAAGCCTTTAACGCAATCGCCGCCCAGAACGACCGGTTTCCCGGGGTGCACAATGGTTTGGGACTGGTGGCCGTACAGCGCGGCGACGCCGAAGGCGCACGGCGTGAGTTCGAAAAGGCGCTCGAGGTAAACCCTGACGAAGTGAAGTCATTGCTGGATCTGGGCATACTCTACCAGCAAACCGGCAACAGGGAGCGGGCGCTTCACTACCTCCAACTCTTTATCAGCAGAGTGCCCCGGGGGCAATTCACGGATCAGCTCGCCGCCGTCCGTGCGGCCATTGACGAATTGAAAGCCAGGTGAGGGACGAACAAGGAAATGGATGAAAACCGACAAAACGGGAAGAACCGCCCGTTAGCTGCCCTGCGGTCTGCGCAGTCTATCCTCGCGGTTGCCGCATTTGCTCCCGTGTTCTTATATGGGCAGAACTTGCCGGCCACTGCGGCGCAGGGAGACGAGCTGTACGCCAAACAGTGCGCGGGCTGTCACGGTGCCGATGCTCGTGGTACCGACCGCGGCCCCGGCCTTGCTTCCAATCGCCGTGTGCGTAGCCGGAACGCGGATCAGTTGCGCGCCTTCATTCGCAAAGGAGCACCCTCCTCCGGGATGCCGGGATTCGATCTGCCGGAGAATGAACTCGATGCCCTGGCGGCGCTATTGCGATCACTGAACGCGCCGGCAGCACAAGCCGTCGCAACAGGAGATGCGGCAGCCGGCAAGGCTTTCTTTGAAGGCAGGGGCCAGTGTACCTCCTGCCACATGGTCACGGGCGCCGGGCGCGCCATTGGACCTGATCTCTCGAACGCAGGCAACGAGATGACGGTCGAAGAGCTTCGGGAAGCGCTTACGCAACCAAGCGCCCGCCTTGCGCCCGGTTTCGCCAGGGCAACGGTACGCCTGCGTAATGGCGAGATCGTCCGGGGTTTCGTCAAGAGCCGCACCGGCGTGGACATTGGCTTGATTGATTTCGAAGGCAAGTTCCACTCGATTCAGAATTCCGAGACCACCGCCATTGAGGACGAGACGGAATCCTTGATGGGACCACTCAATGCGGCTGAGGACGAGACTCGCGATCTCATCGCCTACCTTGCCCGCTTGACCGGCGTCAAACCGGATACGCCGGCCAGCGCCGGGCCTCCCGGACCGCACGACATTACGTTCTCTCGAATCGTCGATCCCGATCCCGGGGACTGGCTCACGTACAATGGCAAGCTAAGCGGGAACCGTTACAGCGAGCTGACCGAGATCAATACCTCCAATGTGCAGAAACTCGGCCTTAAATGGACGTTCACGGTTCCTTTATGGGCACAGCTTCTGCCGAATACCCCATATTTCGTCGAAAACATGAAGTATTTCGGCCTGGAGACCACGCCGCTGGTAGCCGATGGCGTGATGTATATCACCGGCCCCCACCAGGCGATTGCCTTGGATGCGCTGACTGGACGGGTCATCTGGCGATATTCGCGCCCGCGGACGGAAGGCCTTGTCGGAGATGCCTCCCTGGGCACCAATCGTGGTGCGGCGATCTTAGGCGACAAGATTTTCCTGACGACGGACAGCGCCCACCTGATCGCCCTCAATCGAGCGACGGGCGCATTGGTTTGGGAGGCCATCATGCCGGAGGAACCGCAACGTTACGGCTCGACCGTGGCTCCGCTGGTGGTGAAGGACATGGTGGTGGCAGGCGTTTCCGGAGGCGACTGGGGTATCCGCGGATTCCTCGCCGCCTACAAGGCCTCTACCGGCGAGCGAGCCTGGAGGTTCTGGACCATTCCGGACAAGGGTGAACCCGGCTACGACACCTGGAAAGGCAAACACCCGGAGTTCGGTGGCGGCTCCACATGGCTCACCGGAAGTTACGATACGGAGACCGATACGCTTTTCTGGCCGACCGCCACTCCCTGGCCTGGCACTGACGATCGAGATCGCCCGGGCGACAATCTTTACACCGAGTGCATCCTCGCACTGGATCCGAACACCGGAAAACTGAAATGGCACTATCAGTTCACCCCGCACGATACACACGTGTGGGATGCCACGGAACCCTCGGTCCTGGTAAACACCACCTATCGCGGCAAAGAACGCAAGCTGATGTTGCATGCCGATCGCAACGGATTCTTCTATGTCTTCGACCGCACCAACGGCGAGTTGCTCCTGGCAAAGAACTTCGTGGAAGTAACCTGGGCCAGCGGCATCGGCGCCGACGGGCGTCCCCAACTGAAGCCGGAAACGGAGGTGAGTTGCCCGGAGGATGCCACCAACTGGAATGCGACCGCCTTCAGTCCAACCACGCGCCTGTACTACCTCATGGTGCTGGAAAAGTGCGTCCCTCGCGTCTCGCCAGGCAATTGGAAAGCGAAGCGGGCCGAGGTGAAGCCCGGCCGGAAATACCTGCGCGCCCTCGATATCGAAACCGGCAAGACCGTCTGGGAGATCCCACAGACCGGTCCGATCGAGGGCAAGCGATGGGCCGGCGTACTCGCCACAGCCGGCGGCATTCTGATCTATGCCGATCCCAACGGCGACCTGATCGCGGTCGACCAAAAAGATGGAAAAACGCTCTGGCGGATCGGTACCAATCAGACCATCAAGAGCGCGCCCATCACCTACACGGCAAATGGTCATCAGTACATCGCCATCGCCGCCGGCTCGAATATACTGTGCTTCGGACTCCCGTGACAAATCGGCGTGAGCTTCTCAATTCACTGTGTGCCGGCAGCACGCTGGCGCTTCTCGGAAACAGGGCCGTGCTAGCCCAGGACTCACGGCGCTTCCGGATCTGGGACGTCCACAGCCATCTTCATGCTGTGCCAGGTAACACCCCCGAAGAGCGGATGGAAGTCCTGGTCCGAGTTCCCCTACGGCCATTTCCACCACGCCCGATGTTGGATCGAAGCCGGCGATGCCGGCCATAACGTTCTTGGTGTCCCGGAGGATGCGTATGCCGCGCTCCCAGTCGCCGCCGGTATGGGCGCAGATGAAGTTCACGTCAGGATGGCGTCTGGCAATCTCAACCAGATCGTAGGGCGAAGATTCACCAGGTTCATTGCCATCAAGCTTGAGCCAGGTGTGTTGCAGGATGGGGACCTTCATCGACGCGGCGCACTCCACAATCGGATCCATCTCGGGAACGCTGCAGCGTTTGTCTGCTTCTAATTCCCCGATAGCAACCATGGGTCCGTCACGCACACAACGATCGAACTTCTGGAGGCTGAATTCCGGATGAGCAGGGCTTAGGTAAACAGAGCCGTAGGCCCTTTGCGGAAAACGGCGCACCGCAGGCCTGGCCGCGAACGAGCTCACCTGGTATGCATACACTGCGGACTGAGGGCTTTCGGTTCCCGGAAGGCCTTCCTCTTCAACTTTGCGATCTGACGCTCTGGCTGACCGTCATCGCCGCTTTTACGCTCAGACCGCGCATTTACGAAATCGCACATTTCGCCGGCCTTGGCGGCAGCGCCATGGCTCTCATCACGCCGGACCTTTGGGCGCCATTCCTGTCCTATCCCACCGCCCGTTATTTCCTCGCGCACGGCTTCGTCGTCATCACGGTGCTGACGCTGCTTTGGATGGGCGCTGCCCGTCCAGAACCAGGCTCCGTTTGGAGAGCATTCGTGATCCTGAATGGATTTGCCGCATCAGTCGCCATCTTCAATACTGTGTTCGTAGACGAACTATATGTACCTCTGCCGGAAACCAGCAAGCCGCACGCCTGGATTACTTCGGTCCATGGCCTCTATACATTGCGGCAGGCGAACTGTTCGCGCTCGCCCTGTTCTGGCTGCTGTGGCTCCCCATCGCTCCCAGACGCCGTAAGCCGTTCCCCCATTAAACCCTTCCGTTTTCCACAAATATTCCACAATTTTTGCTTCATATCAGCGAACACCTGACCGGCGGGGCTCCCGGCGGCGGCGTCCAGTATGCGCCCGGAAAGGCGGTCCCCTCGGTGGGGCCATCGGCGCCGGTGTCGGTGCGGTAGCCGTGCTGTCTGCGGCGATGACGGCCACCAGGCAGAATCCAGGCCGCAGGGAGCTGACGAGCCTGCAGTTGAGTCCAGGCCTGCTCACGTCGTAAGTCTCAGGCCACGTTGCGTGGAAGGACTTCCCGCTCGATCCGGCCGCCGAGAGCATCCTCGGCAGCCGTCAAGTCGTACTTGGACTGCAGGTTTATCCACATTTGAGCCGGCGTGCCGAAGTAGCGGGCCAGACGCAGGGCGGTATCCGCGGTGATGCCGCGCTGCCCCTTGATAATGCCGCCAATCCGATTCGCGGGCACACGCAGCGCCGTGGCAAGAGCATTGACAGTCAAACCGGCTTCGTTCAGCAGCTCCTGCAATACCTCACCGGGATGGATGGGCGGCAAGCGCTTCATCTGTTTGGTTGCCATGTCGGTGCTTCCTTCTAGTGATAATCGACGATTTCCACGTTATGAGCATCTCCGTCCCGCCATTCAAAGCAGATCGGGAACTGGTCGTTGATCCGGATACTATGCTGGCCTTTCCGATCACCCTTGAGCGCCTCCAGCCGGAGTCGGGGCAATTCAAGGTCCCGAAGCGTGGTCGCAGCATCCAGCAGTTCCAACCGGATCCGGGCTACCTTTTCGATGCCCTGAAACCTCCGGCTGAACTTCCGATCCAGCAATTGCTGCACATCCTTTTGACCGCAGGAACGGATCATAGGAGCACCATATTACGACACTCGTACAACTCTGGCGCAAGGGCCAAATCTCGCCTTGCGCCGTGAGCTAACCAAGCCGCCGTGTGCCACCATGGACTGTTTTGCGGCTGAAACTGTCGTTCTTAGGCATTGAGGCGAAGATCGCCGGCCTTCTCGTGGTAGAGACCGTAATCGTGAGTCCTCTGCTGCTATGCATGATCTTTTACTTTCCCGGCTGCCTGTTATTCCTCCGGTATTTTGAGGGCGGGCAGTACTTAAAACCGATTCTAGGCTTCATGCTGGTCTTTGCACTCGCGGTGGTCTGGAAGAAATGGCGACTTGGATCTGACGAGCCTGAGTTTGATGAGCCTCTCCGCCGTGAGGCTAATGCCTTCCCCGACCTCGAACGCCTGCTGACGAAAGTCGAGAGTGAGATGCGGTGCGCCATCCCGCGTCGAGCAGCCGTTGTACTATCGCCTGTCCTTTGGCGAACGTTCGGGTGTGACCCGGCACGATTGCGTGACCGCCGCGACGAAGTCTGATCCCGGTTGGTTGCCTTGGTATTTGGTCAGTATCAGAGTTCTGCTGCCACGTCGCACACTTCACCATCCGCCGCCGCCCACGGGAGTAGCTCTTCCGGCCTGCCCAGTTCGCGGCCGGCCGACTCACTGCCGAAAATTATCTAAGCAGGTGTCAGCCCTCCTCTGTCTTCCAGAGTCGGGGGTTACACCACCTCGCATAGGGGCCGGGGAATTTTCAACCGGCACTATGAGGATTTTTGCACCGGCGCTGACAGCTGTGCGAGATGTATCTTTAAAAGGGCCCCGAATCCTGATCTGTGCGTCCAAAGGTTCCAGAAAACGGGGTGTTGGAATCACAGCCTCTGATGCTGCTAAAAGCGATACGGTGGCAAGCAGGAGCCCGCAATACCAGAACTTCAGACCGGCACCGGTAATTCGCATGTGTAGGTGTTCACACCTCTGTACGGACCAGAATCTCCAATGACCGGGGAGCTAGGGTCCAACGCTTGCCGCTGCGTACGCCGCCTTGTGGTTCATCTCTCGAATAAGCGTGTGCTGTTTCAACCAGAACCTGGTTGTGGCTATAGTTGGCCAGAACGACATACGTCTTCAGATTGACGAACACTGACGCTACAACGTTCGGCGGCAGAGGAGCACCGAATAGTGTGCTGTCGGTCACCTGAAGGTACGCGAGGGTGCCTTCCTCAATCATCGGAAGATACCGTTGAAGCCATCTGGCGTGTACCTCTCGTGCGCGCGGTCGCGGCGGAAAGGCGTCCCACGGCCCGTAAACATAGGGTCCCTCGGGATGAGCCTGATAGTGTCTCCAGATCCGGCGCCAGCGCTTCAGCAAAGGGTCCTTATCTTCCGGCTGGTACTCTACGCCAGGAACCGATGAGCGCTCACCCGTGAAGGGGCGGCCGGCCAACAGGAGTGGAAACTGCATGTACGGGATCGAGTGCAAATACAGTTCATCGTCGTTCTCGACTTGGGCGGTGCTCAAGTCCAGGCAGGGCACTACATACGGTGGGTGATTCTTGCATTCTTCCCGTGTTTTGTCGGCGTTGTTTGCTCCCTCGCCGACCCAGACGTAGTCCCAGAGTTGCTCCATTTGTGGGATGTGGGACCCCACATAGTGCACTTTCACAATTCCACCACGGCGCTTCACTTCGGAATAGATGAGCGCAAACAGATCTTCTCGCGCACCCTCATGGGTCTCCGTTTCTTCAAATGCCAGCACCTCGTCCTTTGTGGCCTGCTGAGGATTCACGTAGAGGCGCTTTGACGCGGCATCGTTGTAGAGCCCATCGAGTTCGTAATCGTCCAGTACGCGAAGAATACGAGGCAGGACGTAAGCGCGCCATTTGGGGCTGGCGGGAGAGCATCCGGCCAACTGCCAGTGAGCTCCTCTTGCGGAGTAACCGGGCCGTGCCCAGTCCTGATCGAAGTCGCGATCCGTGCGCTGGAAATGACCGGTCGATATGTAAAGGAGCATCTTCATGCCGCGCCGGTGGACCATGTCAATGAAGCGGCGAAGACCGCGGTCATTTACGGCCGTGAACTTGTCGCCGCCGAACAGCCGTAGCAGGTCGTTCCATTCCTCCATCACCTGCACCAGACGGATACCGTCTTTGAACAGGCGGTCCAACTCCCGCTCATCATAGTCAGTACCAAGCTCATAAGGCTTTCGGGCGGGATACTCGCCGAGGTGGTATGCTACCTGGCCTGGGATGTAGCTGGTAATCCGGTGCTTGCGCAGGCACTTCCGGACGGACCGCTCCGCATGGGCAATATTGACGAGCCTGCGGCGATGCTCTTCCGCCGAGTAATTGAGTATTGCTGCAGGTCCAGGCCCGTACACGCGAGTTCCCGACGGGCCGCCCTCCGCCTGAAGGGGTGTGGCCAGTCCTGCGGGAGCGGCAGCGGCTGCTGCCAGAAAATTTCGTCGCTGCATAGCTTTTATTCTCATGTCCGACTCCGGCTAGTCAATATGGGGCGACCAACCCTAGTTCGCAGTGTCGCGGGTTACGCTGCTGATTAGGAAAACCACACGGCGCAGAGCCGCATACGAAAGGATTGGTCGCATGTCTAAAGTACGATTTCTTGG
>CAADGY010000161.1 GCA_900696665.1 uncultured Acidobacteriota bacterium | reverse complement strand
CTCCTTCGTAAGTGGAAACAGGCGGGTTCCCTTCCCACCGGCCAGGACAAAGGCAAGCACTCGAAGTTCCATTTATCGGCTCCAGGTCGTGCACAAACCACATCCGTAGCAAACATCATTTTGTCAGCCACATCGCTTCAAATCAACATCGAAATGTTCTTAGACTCCGGCAGCCGCCGAGACGATTCGCTGCGCTTCTTCGATAATCGCGTCAAGGTGCGGCTCACCCCGAAAGCTTTCGGCGTAGATCTTGTAGATGTTCTCGGTGCCGGAAGGACGTGCCGCAAACCAGCCGTTCTTGCTTTGGATCTTGAGCCCGCCTATCGCCGCGCCATTGGCGGCGGCATGCGTGATTTTCGCTTCGATGGGCTCGCCCGCCAGTTCTTTCGCGGTTACTGCCTCCGGAGTCAGCCGTGCCAATGCCTTCTTCTGCTCCGGAGTGGCTGGAGCGTCTATACGGCGATATACGGGAGAGCCGAAGCGTGCCGTCAGATCCACATAGTGTTCACCCGGGTCTTTGCCCGTACGGGCCGTGATTTCAGCCGCGAGCAGATTCAGCAGAATGCCATCCTTGTCCGTGGTCCACACGCCGCCCCCACGTTCCAGGAAACTCGCCCCGGCACTCTCTTCGCCCCCGAAGCAATAGGATCCGTTGAACAGGCCGTCCGCGAACCACTTGAAACCTACCGGCACTTCGGCTAATTGCCTGTGATGCGCCGCCACCACGCGGTCGATCATGCTGCTGCTCACCAGCGTCTTCCCGACAGCCGCCCCGGCCGGCCATCCGGGACGGTGGCTGAGAAGATAGTCGATCGCGGCCGCCAGGTAATGATTTGGATTCAGGAGCCCGGAGGAACGAGTTACGATGCCGTGGCGGTCGGAATCCGGATCGTTTCCGAAGGCAACAGCAAACCGGTCTTTCAACCGCACCAGGTTCGCCATCGCATAAGGGCTGGAGCAATCCATGCGGATCTTCCCGTCGTGATCCAGGGTCATGAATCCAAAGGTCACGTCCACATGAGGATTAACCACCGTAATATCGAGACTGTATTTCGCAGCGATCGGCTCCCAGTAAGCAAGCGAGGCGCCGCCGAGAGGATCGGCCCCGATTTTGAGGCCGGAACGCCCGATGAGCTCCATGTCAATCGCCGTCTTCAATTCGCTTACGTACGGAGTAACGTAGTCGTAATAGTGGGTCGTCGATGCCTGGAGGGCGCGAGTGAGCGGCCACCGTTTCGCTTCCCGATTGCGGTTCCGAAGCAGAGCGTTAGCTCGTTGTTCCACCCAGCCCGTTACATCGGTTTCCGCCGGTCCGCCATTCGTGGGATTGTATTTGAAACCTCCGTCTTCGGGAGGATTGTGCGATGGACTGATAACGATGCCATCCGCCAGATCACTCCGGCGCCCGCGATTGTGCATCAGAATGGCTCGGGAAATTACCGGAGTGGGTGTGGCTCCATCGTTCTCCTGCAGGAAAACGTCGACGCCGTTCGCTGCCAGCACTTCAAGCGCAGTCCGCTGAGCGGCAGCCGATAGAGCGTGTGTGTCTTTGCCCAGGAACAGCGGCCCGCCGGTCTGTCTGTCGCGTCTCAGGTCGCAGATCGCCTGGGTGATCGCAACGATGTGAGCTTCGGTGAAGGTGCCTTTCCCGGGCGTTCCACGATGCCCGCTGGTGCCGAACGCAACAAGCTGGTTCGGGTCCTCGAGATCAGGGTAAGTCTCGCAATACGCCTGCTCCAGCTTCACCGGGTCGATCAGCATGTCACAATCCGCCGGCGTTCCGGCTTTAGGGTGGATAGACATCTTGTCTCCTCTGATGCGCCGGAGGCAGTTCACCGTCCACGCCGTGCGGCACCCGGGTTATTGGAGGGCTATCCGCGGCTCCGGCGGATTTACGCGAAATAATCTCTAACTTTATCGAAGAGGCCCTTTTCGTCAGGCTCGTTTTCCGCGGGCAGCGTTTCGACCAGATCCTCAAAAAGCTTCCTTTGCTCACGCGTGAGCTTCTTAGGGACCTTTACATCGATACGCACGTAAAGATCGCCCCTCCCGTGTCCGTTCAGATAGGGGACACCCTTATTCCGCAGCTTGATTTCCGTACCGCCCTGTGTCCCTTCAGGTACCTTGATGCTTTCCAGTCCGTCGAACGTCAGAACGTGTATCTCGGTTCCAAGCGCCGCCTGGGCTACATTGATGGGGACGGTACAGTGAAGGTCATTCTCGCGCCTGGAGAAGATGGGATGCTCCTTCACCCGCAAGAATACATACAGGTCCCCGTTCGGTCCGCCGTTCGCCCCCGGCTGTCCTTCGTGTGGCAATCGAAGACGCGTGCCGTTATCCACACCGGCCGGAATGGTGACCTTCAGCTTGCGCTCGACCCGGATACGGCCTTCGCCGCCGCATTCCTTGCAAGGCCGGCGAATGATTTGCCCGCGCCCCCCGCACTGCGAACAGGTCTGGCGCACGGAAAGAAAGCCCTGCTGGAAGATGACCTCGCCGCGTCCTCTGCAACGGGAACAGGTGGTGAAGCCGTCGTGCGCCTCGGCGCCGCTGCCGCTGCAGGACTTGCACGTCTCCAGGCGCGGCGCCTGTATGTCGGCCGTCATGCCCTTGATGGCATCCTCAAAACCGATCTCGAGATCGAACCGCAGGTCCTCTCCCTGCTGCGCGCGACTACGCCGCCTGGTCGAGCTCCCTCCAAAAGCGTCCCCGAAACCGAATCCGAAAAAATCCCCCAGAATGTCCGTAAAATCCGCGAAAATATCGGGGTTGAAACCATTGCTGCCGCCTTGTAAGCCCTGGTGGCCGAAGCGGTCGTAGGCAGAGCGCTTCTGCGGATCCGTCAACACACTATAGGCTTCCGCGGCCTCTTTGAACTTCTCCTCGGCACTCGTGTTGCCGGGGTTGCGGTCGGGATGATACTTCAATGCCAGCTTGCGATAAGCGCTCTTCAGCGATTGTTCGTCGGCTTCCCGGCTGACACCGAGAACCTCGTAGTAATCTCGCTTGGACACGTTCATGAGCTAAGGTCTGACGGCCACTCTCACCATTGCGGGGCGCAGCAGCCTTCCTTTGAAATTGTAGCCCCGCTGGTACTCGGATACGACGGTATGATCCTCGAAATCGCCGGTCTTAATCGTTTCCACGGCATGGTGCAAATTGGGATCGAATGGGCGCCCTTCTGCAACAATCGGCTCTACCCCGAGTTTCTTCAAGGTGTCCAGCAGTCCCTGGTATATCAGTTCAACTCCCTTGGCGTACTCGGAGTCTCGCGAATCCGCTTTCAGCGCGCGCTCGAAATCGTCGAGCACCGGTAGAAGCGGCTTGATCGCTTCCATTGCGGCGAACTCGGCGAATTCCATTCGTTCGCGCTCCTCCCGCTTCCGGAAATTGTCGAACTCGGCTCGTAGCCGCAGCAACTGGTCCTGTAATTCCGCCTTCTCCCCGGCTAGGCGATCTCTTTCCGAGACCAGCGCCAACAGGGCCTCTTCTACCGGTTCGGCCTCGGCGGGCGGCTCGGGTAGCGCGGATGGACCGCTATCGACGGGATCGTCCACTATGGGTTTATTCTCAATTGCCATGTTTGAACTTCATTCCAGGAAAAATAACGTTCTTGGAGCGGAGAACTCCTCGATTTTTGGGTAACCTGTGCTACTTCCTATTATACAGGCAGACTCTGAATGGCCCGTCCCACGTGCTGAACCGCCGAGATCACGTTGCCATAGTCCATTCGCATCGGCCCCAGGACCGCGATCTTGGCGGATAGGCCGCTCGGAAGGCGGACATTCAGACCAATGAGTGAGAACTCCCCAAGATCGGGATGAGCGCCGCCAAGACCAACCTGCACCGCCACCTCGCCCTCCGGTTTCTCCATGAATTGCTCCAGCAGCTCGAGAATTCTCTTCTTCTCCTCCAGAGCGTGGAACAGCGCGCGCATCGTCTCACGTGTCCATTGCAGGCCGACTCCGACCAGGTTCGACGTGCCTTCCAGGTGAACTTCCGGATTGAAGCTCAGGTTCAGCAGGCCCTTATCGTAGAGCAGGATCAGCTTTTTCAGGATCTCGTCGTAGGCTGCGCTCTCGGCCTCCAGTCTTGACTTGAGCTCCTCTTTCACATCCGCCAGGATCCAGCCGCTGAAGTTGCGGTTGATGTAGTTGCGGATGGAGTTCAACTCATCCTGCGACACGGGCTCTTCGAGCGCCACCACGCGGTTGCGGATCATACGATCCCGCGTGACCACAATCATCAGCACACGCTGCTCGCCCAAGGTGAGTAATTCGATCTGGTCGAGCGTTTGCCCGGAGGTGGGAATGGCGGCCGCAATTCCGACGTTCCGGGTCATCTCCGTCAGAATATGGCAGGAAAGCTCGACGCGGTCCTCCATCGTGTCCAGCCTGCTCAACTCCGTCCGGATCCGCTGGAGTTCCGCTCGAAGCACACGCTGCTCCGCAATCGAACGCACGTAGCTTTCATAAGCTTTCGCCGTCGGAACCCGGCCGGCCGAGGTGTGCGGCTGGGCAAGGTAGCCTTCATCGCACAAATCAGCCATCACGTTGCGGATCGATGCCGGGCTGAGCGCGCCACCACTCCAACGCCGGGAAATCGTCCGTGACGCGACAGGTTCGCCCGTCTCGATATGGGCCTGCACGATGGCGTGCAAAATATTCATCGAACGGGATGGTTTTCGATCCACCATAGCGGGAGGGAACACCCCTGTTAACGTATTGTAAAATAGACACATCAACCCGTCAAGCGCATGTCGGTCAGTAGCCGGCGCCGTGCCTGCCGCCTCCACAGCCAGTAAGTTGGAATGCCGCTTGCAATAATCAATGTTCCTAGTAATGAGGAGACGGGGCGGGAGATGAACGTGTTGATTACAAAGGCCAGGGCAAACGCCGTAAAGAGCAGTGGAGCTACCGGATAGCCCCACATCCGATAGGGGCGCGGCCGGTTGCCATCCTTGCGGCGAAGAACTATAACGCCGAACACCGCCATTGCATGAAAGAGCCACATCGCGAAAAGAACGTACGATAGCAGCGTTTCATACGACCCGGTCAGCGTCAGGAGCATGGACCAGATTCCCTGCGCCAGAATGGAAACCCCCGGTGTCTGGAAACGGGGATGGATTTCAGAGAATCTCTGGAAAAACAGCCCGTCGCGTGCCTGGGCAAAGTAAATTCGCGGGCTGGAAAGAATGGCCCCATTGGCCGCGCCCGCACAAGACAGCATGATCGTGAGAGCGACGAGCGCCGCGCCGGCGCTTCCCATGGTGTGCTCGGAAACCACGGCAGCGACGCGTTCGGTTGATGCGATCTGGCTCAGCGGAAGTACTCGCATATACGCCAGGTTGGCGAGCAGGTAGAGGACGATGACGGCGCCCGTTCCAAGCCCCAGTGCGAGCGGAAGGTTCCGCTGGGGGTTTCGCACTTCACCGGCCACGAATGCAATGTATTGCCAGCCGTCATAGGCCAGAAAGCAGCCAAGCATGGCGATCGCTACGCTCCGCAACGACAGTACCGGCGCCGGAGATGCCCATTCGAGCGCCACCGGTCCGCGATACAGGAAGGCGCTCGAAATGAGTAGCGCTAACCCAGCCACCTTCAGCAGGGTAAACACGTTTTGAGTGCGCGCTCCCGCCTTCACTCCACGGTAGTTGATGAAGGTGAAGAGCATAATCGCAAGAGCGGGCGCCCACCGCAATCCCGGCGCATCCGGAAACAGATAGGTGGCATAAATGCCCAGTCCGACTGCGACGGTGGCGATGGAGCCGGATTGAATGATCAGGAAAGCCGCCCAACCGCACAGGAACGCGGTCAATGAGCCGTACGTTTCCCGCAAATACACATATTGGCCGCCCGATCGAGGTAGCATGGCGCCAAGCTCGGCGTAGGCCAGCGCACCGAAAAACGAGATGATTCCAGCGGCGATCCACACTGCCAGAATGGCCGTGGCAGAAGGAAGTTCGCGGGCAATGGAGGCAGGCACGATGAAAATACCCGCTCCAATCATGGTTCCCGACACAATCGAAATGGAATCGAACAATCCAAGTTTGCGCGGAAGTTCCGCGGCCGCTTTGGCCGTCTCAGTATTCGCGAGCATCTTTCCCGGTCCGCTGATCCGCCCATTTTAGCGCGAGTGTCCACAGACACATGCTTTCGTTGTACACTTTGGCAGTAAAATGGGATCTCTGGTGGATATCTACGACGAAATCGTTCGCCTTCGCCGTCTTGGGCAGAAGTGCGCCTTGGCGACCATCGTGGAAGTCAACGGCTCCATTCCGAGTTACGAGAGTGCAAAAATCCTCGTGCGGGAGGACGGTTCCATGACAGGCACGGTTGGCGGCGGCTGCGTGGAAGCGGAGGTCTGGAGTATCGCATGCAACGTGATGGAAACAGAGAAGCCGCGGCGGCTCACCTTTAACCTCGGCCAGGATGCCGCGTATGACAACGGCCTGATTTGCGGCGGGCAGTTGGAAATCTTTGTGGAACCTCTTATCCCGCCGCCGGCGGCATTGATTTTCGGAGCCGGACATATTTCGAAGAGTCTTGCGACAATTGCCGGTCTAGCGGGGTTTGAAACCACCATCGTCGACGACCGCGAATCCTTTGCCAACCGGGACCGGTTCCCCGAGGCAGGCACCATTTTCGCCGGTGAGTATGAGGAGGTGTTTCCGCAACTCACCGTGAACGGTTCGACGTATATCATTATCGTGACGCGCGGGCATCGCGATGACATGCGCGTTTTGAGATGGGCGGTAGAGACGCCCGCGCGTTACATCGCCATGATCGGAAGCAGGCGGAAGGTCATCGGCGTTATCAAAGAGTTGGAAAAGGAAGGCATCCCGCGCTCGGACTTTGAGAAGATTTCCGCGCCTATGGGATTGGAGATCGGCGCTATCACACCGGAGGAGATCGCCGTCGCCGTTGTCGCTGAGATGATTGCCGTTCGCCGAAGCCCGGGTGGAAACTGGCGCAAGATTTCAAAATCGATTTTTGCGGCGGAGAAACTGGTATTGAAGTGACAGCCACGGCGGTCATTCTCTCCGGCGGCGCATCGAGGCGGATGGGATATCCGAAGGCGCTGCTGGCGTACAAAGGTGAAACCTTCGCGGACCGGTTAATTTCCACGTTTTCAGATTATTGTCAACCGGTGGTGCTGGTGGTCGGCGCCGGCGCTGCACTCATCAAAGCTGGAATCCGCCGTGGCGATGAGGTGCGCACGGTGCTGAATCCGGAGCCCGAGCAGGGGCAATTCAGTTCACTTCAGTGCGCTCTGCGGGAAGTGGATGCGGCGTGCGATGCGGTTGCGTTCATCCCTGTGGACTATCCTTCCATCCGGCGTTCCACTATCGCGCAACTGATGGATGCGCTCCGCGCGGACACGAAGAACAATCTGTTTTTCATTCCCCGGCACGAGAAACAGCGGGGGCATCCGGTGGTATTCCGCGCGGCTCTGATTCCGGAGTTTCTTGCGCTCGGATGGGATGCACAGGCAAGGCAGGTCGTGCATAAGTACCGGGATCGAACGACTTATGTCGATGTGGACGATCCTGGTATCACGCGTGATATCGACGACAGGGAGGCGTACATACGTCTGGTGAGCGGATCGTGAAGCGCCCCGCGCGCCGTGTGTTGCTGGTGCTGCTTGCAGCGGTTGCCGGAGTGATCGTGCTGGCTCCGATGCTCAGCGCGGACCGCTTCAAGGAGCGGATTCGCACGGGTCTCGAGCGTGCGCTGATGCGGAAGGTGGAGATCCAGGGCCGCGCCCACTTCAGCCTTCTGCCGGGCCCGGGCTTCAGCGTCGATAATGTGCTGATCTCTGAAGACCCCAGCATGGGAATCGAACCATTCGCCCATGTGGGCACACTCACCGCACGGATTCGCCTCCGCAGCTTGCTATATGGGCGAATGGAGTTTTCAAGTCTCCTTCTGGATGAGCCGAGTGTGAACCTGGTGCGCATGGCGGATGGGCCATGGAACGTTCAGCCTCTGCTGAAGCGCGCGATTACGCGCGAGAAGCCGGCTGGCAGGACGCCGCCCGACATCGAGGTGCGAACGGGGCGGCTGAACTTCAAATTCGGCGACACCAAATCGGTTTTCTATCTCAGCAACGCCGACGTCGATGTATATGCGCTTTCCGGTAACGGTGGAGCCTTTGCCGTGCGCTTTTCCGGCGAACCCTCGCGCACTGACCGCGCCGCGCAGAGCCTCGGCCGGCTGATAGGCCGGGGGCAATGGCATCCCGGAGAGCAGCAGCCCGGGCGTCTGAACGTCTATTTGGAATGGGAAAAGAGTCCCCTGGCGGAAGTGTGGATGCTCGGAGCCGGACGTGATCTGGGAGTCCACGGACACATCGCTTCCCAGGCGCGCATCGAAGGTGTCCTGCCGCGCCTCGACGTGACAGGTACGATGCAGGTCGATGAAATCCACCGGTGGGATCTGAGACCTGCCCGCGGGCAGTCGTGGCCCATCAGCTACCGGGGGACATTGGATCTCGCTTCCGAAACTCTGGATGTGGCCATGGAAGATTCGAGTCTGCCGGTGTCGGCGCATTTCCGTGCAACAGGGCTGCTGTCGGCTCCGGCACTGGGCACGACCATCACCTTCCGGCAGGCGCCTATTGCTCCCGCGGCATCCATTGCGCGCCACATGGGGCTGCCGCTCCCTCCGGATCTCGAACTTCAGGGGACGTTGGATGGAGTGATCGGCTACTCCGGCGCCACCGGTTTTCAAGGACGCCTGGCGATGATTGACACTTCCGCCTCCATGCCTTCGGCGGCGCCGGTCACGTTGGAACGTGCGGATGTCGTCGTGAACGGGCGTCGGATCGAGTTGCTTCCGGCAACAGTGGAGGTTGGGAAGAGTCAGCCCGCGCGCGTCGAGGGCGAGTATGATGGCGCCAACCGGACAGCGGCCGTCCGGATTCAGACACGGTCGCTTGCCATCTCGGATCTTAGATCTACCGCCGGGCGGTTCCTGGGTGCGAGTCCCCCCCCTCTGCTGAGTCTTTGCACAGGCGGCCGGTGGCGCGGTTCGATTCGCCACGATTGGGAAGCCGGGGGCGAGGGCGAATGGTCAGGGAATTTCGATCTGTTGAACACTGCCATCCCGATCTCCGGGTTGAACTCCCCCGTTCGGATCGCTTCCGCATCGGCGGTGCTGAAGAAGAATCATCTTCTGTTGACTCGGATAGAGGGTGAGGAGGAGGGGATCGAGTTTCGCGGGGAATACCGGTTCGATGCCAAAGCTGAACCTGCGCACCGGCTGAGCATCACGATTCCTGAAGCGGAGGCGGCAGCCGTGGAACTTGCGGTGAGGCCCACGTTGGGCCGGCCGGAAGGCTTTTTCCAGAGGGCGTTCCGGTTCGGCCGCCCCAGATTGCCGGATTGGTTGAAGAACCGGAACGCTCAGGCGCTAGTTCACATCGGCCGCCTGACGGGAACAGGAACTGGCGCGCCCGTCGAAGCTCTGCGGACAGACGTCGTTTGGACCGGGCCGGCGATTGAATTGAGGAACCTCCGCCTGCGCTATGCAGGTGGCAGCCTGAGCGGTTCGGGTGGAGTGGACCTCAGCCGGGCGGAGACTGGCTACAAATTAAAGGCTCATCTGAATGGAATCGCCTGGCGCGAAGGCACCGTTAGCGGCGATGTCGATGTCAGCACATCCGGTACTGGTCTGGCGGTATTCCGGAATCTTAAGTCGGCGGGATGCTTGAAAGCACAATCGGTGAAGATCCTCCGTGACCCGGATATCCGCGCTCTTGCCGGTTGCTTTGAATTTTGGACGATTGACGGGGTTCCACGCCTGGAACTCACTTCGATTAAAGCGTCGGCGCTGAACGAGAGCTTTCTCGGGACGGGCTCGCTGCACCCCGACGGACGGCTGACTGTGGATTTGACCAGCGGCCCCAGGCAACTGCGAATGGCGGGGACATTAATTCCCTGGCAGTTCGAAGTGAGCACGGAAAAAGCAGAGCACCGGTAATTTTCCACCGTGCTCCTTAGAAGGAGCATCGAAAATGAACCGCGCTACAATGGTGTTGTCTGCTCATGGAGTTCGTTCCCGATGCGTCCGTTACTGAAGCTCTGAACGATGCGCGGGCTACGGCGCGCGATCAGCTTGCCGCAGCGTGGCAGCTTCAATTGGAACGGGTTCAGGAACAGCTTGCCTTCGGCTGGAAAGAGCATCTCGACCATGTGTTCGAAGAGCGGTTCGCCGAGTTGTCCTCGAGGGTCTCGGAGAGCTTCCGGTTGGAGGTCGCGGCCGAGGTTGAGAAGGCCGTGGGTACCGCTCGGCGGGACGTCAGCGACCGTTTGAACGAGTCCGTGCGCAGGATGCGCAAGGCCGCCAATCATGAGGAGTGGACAGCGGCATTTCTTGAATCAAGTACGGCGTTCTCCAGACGCATCGCTCTGTTCAGTGTTCTGGGCGGGAATCTGCAACTCGAAGGGGCGCGCGGCATGGCGGAGACTCTGCCCGGCGATGTGCAGCGGATGTCCATTCCATTGGGATCGGCCCCGGCATTTGCAAACGCCGCGGAATCGGCCGATACGGTGGCGGCGATGCGCAGCGCCGTGGAAATTTCCAAAACACTTTCAGACATTGTTGGCGAGGATGAAACAGAGAGAGCGTACCTGTTTCCCATCGTCAATCGTCAGAAAGTAGTCGCGATATTGTATGCAGAGCCGCAGGTGAACACGGGGAGCGTGAGCGCTCTTGAACTCCTCTCCACGATTGCGGGTCTCTCGCTGGAAAACAGGACTACGGAAGCGGGAAAGGTGCCCGGCTTGGTGGGAATCATCACTGCGCCGGCCACTCCGGTGCAAGTGGCAGGATGGTCTGACTTAGCGCCGGAAGATCAGGCGCTGCACCTGAGGGCACAGCGGTTCGCGCGCGTAAAGGTGGCGGAGATACGGCTGCACAGAGCCGAGGCTGTCAGGGCTGGACGCAAAGAGCGTCAATTGTATTCCGCAGTGAAACAGGCGGTCGATTCCGCCCGTGAAACATTCGGGCGCGAATTTGTGAGCGCCTCGCCGACAATGGTTGATTATCTCCATATGGAGCTGGTGCGTACTCTTGCCAACGATGAAATTTCCGTGCTCGGTCCGGACTACCCGGGACCGATGGTTTAAGCCCGGCATAGCCGCGCTGTTTTTCCTGCTCGCCGCAGATCTTTGTGCGCAGGGCGGTCCGGCCCTGCTTCGATCCTTCCGCGAAAAACCGACGGCGGCAAACCGTCAGGCGGTAGAACGCTATGCAGCGGCGCGCTCCAGAACCCAGGCGGGCGCACTGGCCTATCTTACGCTGGGCGTTGTGGATCTGGATCGGTCCGATTTCGCCTCCGCGCGGACCAATCTTCGCAAAGCAAGGGAACTTCTACCGCGCCTTAAGGACTACACAGGTTACCTGCTGGCATCGGCGGAGTTCGGCGTAAACGATTTCGACAAGGTGAGAGATTATCTGGATCCGGTTTGGGACCACAAGCCTGCTTCCCCACTCCTCCCGAAAGCAGCTCTGCTGGCTGCCAGGGCAGACATCGCGCGCGGCAAGCCGGGCGATGCGATCAAGATTCTGAAGAAAGATCCCGAATCCCTGCCGCAACCGGAAGGATTTCTTGCGCTGGCGACAGCCCTGGAGAATGCAGGCGATAGAGCGGATGCGGCCGTTCAATACCAGAAGGTTTATTACGAGTATCCCCTCGCACCCGAAGCCAGTCAGGCACAAGCCGCCGTTTCACGGCTCAAGAGCGCGATGGGCGCCGGGTTTCCGCCCGCGATGCCTCAGGCGATGCTGGAGCGGGCAAGTGCTCTCATCACCGCGCGGCGCTATGCGGATGGCAAGCGCGAATTGGAAAAGCTCACGTCTCAATTGGCCGGAGCGCAGCGCGATCTGGCGCTGGTTCGTATTGGCGCGGCGGATTATTTCGCGGGAGAGACCAGCCCGGCCTACCGGTATCTGGCGAGCCTGAAAGTAGCGGATCCGGAAGCGGACGCGGAGCGGCTCTATTACCTGCTTTCCTGTGCGCGCCGGACCAGAAATGATGCCCGGATCGCAGAGGTTTTGGAAGAGTTGGACCGTCGCTATCCGAAGTCCCCATGGCGCTTTTCCGCACTGCTGAGCGCGGGAAACCACTACCTGCTGGTGAATGACACTTCGAAATACGTACCGTTCTACGCTCAGGCTGCACGCGATTTCCCGGACGATGAGCGGGCGGATTATTGCCACTGGAAAGTGACCTGGAACTCCTATATCCGCCGGAAGGCGGATGCCGCCGGTCTGCTGCATGAGCACCTTGAACGATATCCGCTGTCGGAGAAAGCCAATACGGCGCTGTATTTTCTCGGACGCATGGCGGAGGAAGCCGGGGATCTCGCCTCGGCGAAGTCGTTCTTTCGGGAAGTGGTGATGCGATACCCCAATACGTACTATGCGGTGCTGGCCCGGGAGCGTCTGGACGAACGCAACATGCGAAAGGTGGCCGCTTCAGGTGCGGCTGTCGATCTGATTTCGCGCATCTCGTTGCCCAAACGTGTGACGCAGGAGAGTTTTCAGCCGAACTCCATCACCAAAATGCGTCTGGAGCGCGCACGGGAATTGGAGGCCGCCGGACTCGAAGACTGGGCGGAGAATGAGCTGCGCTTCGGCTCGGAAGCTAATGAGCAGCCTCACATTCTCGTGATGGAACTGGCACGCACCGCTGCCCGCCGCGGCGCCCCGGATGATGGCATTCGCTATATTAAGCGCTTCGTCCCGAGTTATCTCCGGATGCCGCTCGAATCCGCACCGCCCGAATTCTGGCGGCTCGCTTTTCCACTGCCTTATCGCAGTTATCTCGAGCGGTACTCGTCACAGCATTCACTCGACAAGTTTCTAATGGCGGGCCTCGTGCGCCAGGAATCCGAGTTCAACGCGAGAGCGGTATCCCGCTCGCGGGCGTATGGACTTACGCAGGTGCTGCCATCCACGGGCAGGCAACTAAGCCGGAAAGTCGGCCTGCGACGCTTCTCGACGAGCATGCTTCTTCGGCCCGACGTAAACCTGCGGCTCGGAACCTATTATCTGCGTTCTCTGTTGAACCAACTCGATGGGAGCGAAGTGGCCGCGCTCGCTTCCTATAATGCCGGGAAATCGCGCGCGGTGGAGTGGATGAAGTGGGGCGATTTTCGAGAACCAGCGGAGTTTATCGAGACAATTCCGTTCAGTGAGACGCGGAATTACGTACAAAGCGTACTGCGGAATGCAGATTTCTACCGCAGGCTTTATGCAGTGCAGGAAAAGCCGAGTGCCGCAGCGGGCGCGACGCCGGCGCCGAAGATAGCGCCGAAAGCCGCGGCGGCAAAATCGGCGTCGAAAAAAGCAACATCCAAAAAGGCCACATCTAAGAAGAAGCCTGCTGGCAGCGCCGTCAAGCGCTCCTCCCAGAAGCGCTAGCCCGCTCGCTGTTTTGGACGATTTCATACCGGAATGTGCGATTCTATATAAGACGCTTCGGAATCGCTTGATTTTAGGAGGGAGACATGCTCCCCGATTTTTTATTACCAGAACGTATTGTGCGAGAAGACGGCGCCGGCCCGGAAATCGATCTGGCGGACGCGAAAGGGACGGTAGTTTCGCTGTCACTCGGGATCACACGCATCATCGAGCAGGAAAGCCTTGATGTCTCGGTGTGGGGGTCCGTGGATAAGACCGATTGGGGCACGAAACCGGTTGCCAGTTTTCCGCAGAAGTTTTACTGCGGAACCTATACTTTACTCCTTGATCTGACCCAACGGCCTGAGATTCAATATTTGCGCGTGCAATGGAAAATGAACCGTTGGGGCCGCGGCGAATCGAAGCCCCTGTTCGGATTCTACGTGTTCGCCCGGCCGTTCGGAGTGCAGTTGGCTTCCGCCATAACCTGACGCCGGCAGCCGGCTAGATTCTAGCCCGGACACTCTGACAATTCGTCTCACAGATTTGCGCTCACGCGCGGCAGTTGCGCAACTCGTTCACATTCTCCAACCCTTTATTCAGACCCGGATCTTTGAGCCGGTTGACTCAGACCTCCAGCCGCAGGAAAGTGGTGCGGTACACGCGCAGCACATGGTGTCCGTGGTCGAGCTTTTCCCGTCAGGAGCGTTCGAAGATTTTGTGAATGGGAAATTACGGCGGAAGATGAAGTTCCAACAGTTATGTGCCCTCCCGGAATATGTGGCCGCGAGTCAGCCGCGGCGCTCTTCGCGAGGGATTCTGAACGCGTTAGCGTCGAAAGTGGCCACATAACAAGCAACCGGTCCTGGAGGACAATTTTCGAGCGCCAAGGGCGCAAGGAGGTTGTCTATGTTGGAACGTTGTTTCGTTCGGCCGGAAACGCTCGAACGGATCCAGTGCTGCTGGCTGGGTCCGGCCATCGCGCGATATGGCACATGGTTGTGCAAGTGCGGATACCGCGTGAAGACATTCGCGGCGCGGGTTTCGATCTTGCGGCAGTTCGGCGTGTTTGCCCAGACGCAGGGAGCACAAGCGTACGAGGAACTCCCGAAGCACGTGGAGCCGTTCCTGCAGTTCTGGATCCAGCGACCCGATCCACGGCGCGCATCTGAGCGGTTGCCGCAGGTGACGCGCCACATACGGATTGCGATTGAACAGATGCTGCGAGTTGTTGTTCCTGGATTCGTCGGTCGGCCCCGTCGGCAGGCCATCCGCGAGCCATTCGCCGATCGGGCTCCGGGGTTTGCAAGCTATCTCCGGCAGGAGCGGGGGTTACGTGATACAACGCTGGGTTTGTACGGTGAACATCTCCGCGCATTTGCTGCCTGGCTGATCGATGCTGGGCATGAGGACCTGCAGGAACTCTCGCCGGCAATGGTCAGCGACTTTTTGACGGAACGAAGCCAGCACCTCAGCCGCTCCACCCTGCGGGCTCGGTGCGCTGTACTCCGCGTATTTCTACGCTATCTGTACCGCGAGCGGCTGATCACCCGCGACCTCAGCCTGATCGTGGAAGCCGCGCCCTGCTATCGGCTGGCGCATCTGCCCCGGTCGATCACGGTCGAGGACGTGCGGAAGCTGTTGGACAGCATTGATCGTGGGACGGTGCTGGGCCGACGGGATTACGCCATGCTGCTGTTGCTCGTCACTTACGGGCTCCGGGCTCGGGAAGTGGCCGCGTTGACCCTCGATGATATCGAGTGGCGCCATGATCGCCTGCGAATCCCGGCGCGCAAGGCAGATCACTCATCAGCCTATCCACTGTCGCCTCTCGTTGGTGCTGCCATCCTGGAGTACCTCAAGGCTGGTCGACCTGAGACTTCGTTACGTCAGGTGTTCTTTCATGTGACGGCCCCCTGCGCGCCCGTCACTCAGGCGGCCGTCTCCTCCCGGGCTGCGCATTATCTGCACCAGTCCGGCATCGTCGGACCGCGTCTGGGATCGCATACGTTTCGTCACTCCTGCGTGCAGCGCCTGGTTGACGACGCTGGATGGTCCTTGAAGGCCATAGGCGATTATGTTGGCCACGCCAGCCCTGCCTCGACCGAGATCTACAGCAAGGTACAAGCGGGCGCTCGGCTTGCACCTGCGCACCACAGAATCGGTCATCCGCCTGCTGGATCGGTTTCTCGTCGAGCAGCACGTAGGAACGATCGAGGCCATCACGCCGGATGTCATAGAGGCATTCCTGGTGTCTCGCCCCCGGACAGTGCCGCACAGCTTCAACCAACTGCTCGGGATCGTGACACGCCTGTTCGAGTGGTTAATCGCGCGAGACCTCGTGTCTCGATCGCCGGTGCAGGCCAAGCCACGGCGCACAACCGTCTCCCGCCTTCCGTTCCTGTTTGATCCGGCAACTGCACGGCGACTAATCGAGGCAGCCGGGGCCTTGCACGACACACGCAACACGCCGCGTCGTGGCCTGACCTACAGAACAATCTTCGCCCTGCTCTATGCATTGGGGCTCCGCGTCGGCGAAGTCGCGCGACTGCGCATGACTGACATCGATCTCACGCGGCAAATGCTCGTTGTGCGTGAGACGAAATTCGCCAAGAGCCGGTTGGTTCCCTTCGGCCCGCGGGTCGGCGAACTCGTCGCCGATTATCTGAGCCGTCGCGCTTGGCGCCCTGCTTCATGCATTCCTCGCCGACGAACTCCCGCTGCAAAAAGGCCTCCGGCCTGCCTCCATCAAGGGGCATCGGGATGCCTTGCGGCTCTTTCTCAGCTTTGTCGCGGCCGATGT
>CAADGY010000160.1 GCA_900696665.1 uncultured Acidobacteriota bacterium | reverse complement strand
TGGGCGGGTTGAACAGCCGCGGTAATTCGGAAGGGGACAGAAAGCCGCTCCATTCATACGCGCCGCTGGCGCCGGGCACGGGGAACAGGCCGTGCCATCCTTTCCGCACCGGTGTGAGTCCGACCACCTGCCAGCCGATGTTTCCGTCCTTGTCGGCGTATACCATGTTCTGAGACGGCACCTTGAAGCGTGCGGCGGATTCCAGAAACTCCGTCCAGTTCCGGGCTCTCGCCATGGAAAGCGAAGCAAGGTATCCCGCCGTCCCGGGTTCCGCGCCCACCCACTTAAGGGCATAAGCGCGGTTCCGCGCGCGGTCTTCATGAATGACCGGCCCGTGAATTGAATACTTCAACTCCACCACTTGAGGCGATGCCTGCCCTTTCACCACGATCTTCGCCCCTTCGAGATCGAACTTGCGCCATGCGCCTCTGTAGCGGTACTCGCCGTTGTTGGCCGGGTTCAACTCTTCGGCGTAAAGGTCGGCCTGGTCAATGCCGGCGATGGTAAATCCCCACGCGATGTGCTCGTTGTGCCCAAGTGCAATACCGGGCAATGCGGGCTCGCCGGCTCCTATCGCGTTCCATCCAGGCCCAACCAGGTGCACGGTCTTTCGTAGGGACGGGATCTGAAGAGGGCGGTGCGGATCGCTTGCCATCAGCGGTCTGCCCGTCTTCGTCAATGTCCCGTCTACGGCCCAGTTGTTGCTTCCCTCCTCCGAGCGGAACCGGACCGGACCCAGAACGTCGCGGTAGACTTCCAAAATATCCGGAGTGATGCCGCCCAGATTCAGACCTGCCGGGACGCGCAGTGAAACGGGAGGATCCGGCGCAAGGTAGCGCGTGAGCGCCGGCAGTCCAAATTCGGCGGCATCGCGCGACCGCTGTACCTCACGCGGCAGATTACGGACCATCAGAAGACCGGCCACCCGCGCGGTACAATCTTCCGCTTCCCACAAACCCGGGTCGTAGCCCGCCAGGCGGAACTCGAGCGGGCGCTTACCATCGAGCCCGCGGATATACGCATTGATCCCATTCGCGAATGCTGTTGCGATTTGTTTCGCATCCGGCGCGTAACTTTCCCACTCCGCCGCCCAGTCGCCGCGAAAGCGCACAGCGCGGGCCAGCCTATCCCGCGAAACGGCTTCCGAACCCAACACTTCAGCCAGTTCCCCGGTCCCGATGCGGCGCCACAGATCGATCTGGAACAGGCGGTCGCGCGCGGCGATATAGCCCTGCGCAAAGAACAGGTCGTCGGTCGTTTGCGCGTAGATGTGTGGCACACCCCAACGGTCGCGCAAAATTTCAACGGGCTCGCGAAGTCCGGTGATCCGCAGCCTTTCAACAGGGGCGCCCGCCGGCCGGAATACCGTGCACGCGGTCAGTGCCGCGAAAACAACTCCTGGTAGTGCGAACCATCGGCTCCGATTCATGGTTACTCGCGTTTAGGGGAGAGGTGTTTCGCGCTGCAGCAGGTGCAGGTAGTTACCTTCCGGGTCGGTGAAGAAGACGACACGGTTTCCTTTGCTCGTTTCCGGTTGCGTCAAAAACTCAACTCCGTTTTCTTTAAGACGTGCGTATGCCTTATCGAAATCCGAAACGGCTATCGCAAGGTGCCGTATGCCGGCGTCTCGAAGCGTCTGCGGAGATCGCGGCGACGCGTTGGCCTCGATAATCTCTAACATGGAGCCATTGGGGGCTTTCACGAAAACTGTCTTGCTGCTGGCAGATTTGTAGTTGACGACGAAATCGAGGTTGCTCACGTACCAGTCCGCAAGGCTGTGCGGATCGGATGAAGCGATTGCGGTATGTTCAATGCCGAGAATCATAATTGGAAATTCTAACGCAAACCCGCCATCGGAGCCTGTGGAATTCGAGTGCGGCATCATGAGGCTCACAGGCGCGGGTTGTCCGCTGCACGGAAGAGACTCGTTGTAGTACTTTTCTCTCAGCCGTACTGGTTTGAAATCCGGGATCGTCAACGCCTGAAACAAACTTCGCATCCTCGGCGTCCCCGGTACATGTACGTACAACAGACATGGATCGCTGGATTCATCCTGACTGTTGGGCTCTCACCTCTGTTGCAAGCCCAGTATTTCGGGCAAAACAAAGTCCGGTATCACACTTTCGATTTCAAGGTTCTCAAGACCAAACACTTCGATATCTACTACTACGACAAAGAAGAGAAGGCGATGAGCGATTTCGCACGTATGGCGGAACGCTGGTATCAGCGCCTGAGTACAGTGTTTGCACATAACTTGTCGTCGCGGCAGCCTGTCGTGGTCTACGCCAATCACACCGATTTCCGCGGAACGACTGTGATTCCCGGCTACATTGGCGAAACGACTGGCGGAATCACAGAAGGGCTGCGCCGCCGCCTGGTAATGCCATTGGCAGGTTCGATGGGCGAGACCGATCACGTCCTCGGACACGAGTTGGTGCATGCGTTCCAGTTCGATATCACCTCTCGCGTTGGGCCGGAAGGCGGTGTGGGTCTTCCTGGGTCGCTCCGACTTCCTTTATGGTTTGTCGAAGGCATGGCGGAGTACCTTTCCCTCGGACCCATCGATTCCCACACTGCGATGTGGATGCGCGATGCAGTGCGGCGGGAGAAGGTCCCGAAGATCTCCGACCTCGACAATCCCGAATACTTCCCTTACCGCTATGGCCAGGCATTCTGGGCCTACGTGGGCGGCAGGTATGGCGATGAGGTAATCGGAACCATGCTGAAGGCTGCCGGCCGCTCCCGCTCCGCCGAAGGCGCTTTCGCCGTTCTGAAAATTTCATCGGAGGATCTGTCGAAAGAATGGCGCCAGGCGCTGCTGAATGAGTATGAACCGGTGCTGAAGGAAACGCGGCCGATTGGCGAACAAGCCCGCGTTCTGGCATCGGAGCGCAAGAGCGGAGGGGAGTTGCACGTCAGTCCGGTGCTGAGCCCCGATGGGAGGCGAGTAGCCTTCTTTTCTGAACGTGGGCTGTTCTCAATCAATCTGTATATTGCTGATGCCGATTCGGGGAAAATTCTGCACAAGGTCACGGAATCGGCTATAGATCCCCACTTTGACAGCATGCAATTTGTAAATTCGGCGGGCGCATGGAGCGCAGACGGACGACGTTTTGCATTCGGCTCGATCCGTTCCGGACGACCCGTAATTGCGATCTACGACACAAGCGAGAACGATGTGACTGACCGAATTCCGCTTAAGAACCTGGGAGAAGTCTTCAGCCCGGCATGGTCGCCGGACGGCCGGCAAATCGCTTTTTCCGCTAACCAGGGGGGCGTGTCCAACCTGTACGTTCTCGATGTTCAAAGCCGGAACGTTCGCGAGTTAACCAATGACGTGTTTGCAGACTTGCAGCCTGCCTGGTCACCGGATGGCGCCACAATCGCTTTCGCAACGGACCGCTTCACCAGCGATGTTGATCAACTGGAATTCGGCGACTACAGGTTGGCGCTGCTGGACGTACAGTCCGGTAACGTGCGCCCGCTAAACGCATTTCCCCGCGGAAAGCACATCAACCCTCAATGGTCCCGTGACTCGAGCGGACTGTTTTTCGTATCGGATCGTGACGGCATTTCAAACGTCTACCGCATCGAGATCGCTAGCGGCCGCATCACGCAAATTACAAATCTTGCTACGGGCGCGACGGGAATTACACAGGCAAGCCCGGCGCTATCGGTTGCCTCCAACGCGGAGCGGCTCGCATTCAGCGTATTTCTGGGCGGCGATTACAACATCTATGTCGTGGACTCGGCGGCTGCGTTGGCCGGCTACAAGCCGCTCGACAACTTGAGAAATCTGCACGCGGCCGCACTTCCACCGCGGCAACGGGCCGTGGGCGAAGTAGCCCGCCTGATCAATGCGCCCACCAAGGGCCTGATTGCGCGGGAGACATTTCCCGTGAAACCGTATCATCCTTCGCTGTCGCTCGACTACATTGCTCCGCCCATGGTTTCCGCCGGGGTATCCAGCTTTGGAGCGGTGATTGGCGGTGGAACGGCTTTCTACTTCAGCGATCTGCTCGGCTATCACAACCTCATGACAGCGTTTCAAACGAGCACGATTGGAGACGCCGGGAACTTGCTCAAGAACCTGTCTGGAATTGTCTCCTATCAGAACCAGAAGCACCGGTGGAACTGGGGTTTCATCGGCGGGCAGATACCGTTTCTGACCGGCGGCTTCAGCCGCGGCGTCGGCACCGTGGAAGGTGAGCCAGCAATTATCGATGAGTCCGTGACGTTCTGGCAGATCAACCGGCAAGTCGCCGGTACGCTTGCTTACCCCTTTAATCGCGCACAGCGGGTAGAGTTCACGCTTGGCTACCAGAACATCTCATTCGATGGGGAACGGCAGGTCCAGGTATTTCTTCCGACAGGGCAACTGATTGGTGAACAGACTGAAGATCTGCGGACGCCTGGCGGCATTCATTTGGGCACTACGTCCGCGGCGCTTGTCTACGACACTTCGATCTTCGGTGGAACCAGTCCCGTATGGGGTCAACGTTATAGGCTCGAGTTTGGCGGAAATGCGGGAACAGTGAGCTATGCAACCGCGCTGGCGGACTATCGCCGCTATTTCAGGCTGGCGAAACCGCTGACTCTGGCCGGGCGTGTGATGCATCTGGCGCGTTATGGCGGAGACGCGCAAGACCGGCGTCTTCAGGACTTGTTCATCGGATATCCCTCTTTGGTGCGCGGCTACGACCCAGGGTCATTCTCTCCGGACGAATGTGTCTCCACGAGTGGAGGCTGCCCCGTATTCGATCAACTTCTTGGCAGCCGCATGGTGGTCGCCAATGCTGAATTGCGGTTGGCGCTACTGGGCTTCCTGGGCGTGATTCCGAGCCGGAGTCTTCCTCCGGTGGAGTTGGCGCCGTTTTTCGATGCGGGCACAGCCTGGCGGCGCGGCAGGGACATGCCAGACGGCCGCGATGTGGTAAAGAGTTATGGCGCCTCTCTACGGTTCAACATTCTTGGATTCGCCATCGGGCAACTCAGCTATGTCAGGCCAGTCGACAGGCCCCGCCAGGGCTGGATGTGGCAGTTTAGCCTGCTTCCGGGATTCTAACGAAAAACGGGGTCATGGACGCCTGTCCCGCACACGCCGGCAGGTGGCCGTTTCGCGAGGTGATGCGGACCGGACGAAGCGGTAAGCGGTATGTTCAATGCCGGGAATCATAATTGGAAATTCCAACGCAAACCCGCCACCGGAGCCTGTGTAATTCGAGTGCGGTATTATGAGGCTCACCCATGCTTCGCCATCTTCTTTTGCTCC
>CAADGY010000159.1 GCA_900696665.1 uncultured Acidobacteriota bacterium | reverse complement strand
TTTCGTACCGTCTATGATGCCTTGACGCTGGGAGGTGACAAATTAGCCGTGGACGGCGTTCTGCTGATCGGAGAACACGGCGATTATCCGATGAACGACAAGGAACAGACACTTTACCCGCGATTCGAGATGTTTCTAAAGATCACCGACGTTTTCCGGAAGTACGGCAGGGCGGTTCCGGTGTTCAACGATAAGCACCTCTCGTGGAACTGGCGTCAGGCGAAACGCATGGTGGAGATTTCGCGCGAACTTGGCTTTCCGATGCTCGCCGGCTCGTCCGCGCCGGTCGCATGGCGTGTTCCAGCAGTCGACACCCCTTATGGAGCGCGGCAGCATCATGCCGTTGCAATCTCTTATAGCGGACTCGATATCTACGGTTTCCATGTACTCGAAGCGCTTCAGTGCATGGTAGAACGGCGTGCGGGAGGCGAAACGGGCGTTCGCGCCGTGCAGTGCCTGGAAAGTCAGGACTGCTGGAATTTCATCGAACAGAACGGTTGGGTGAAACGGCTCTTCAATTCGGCGATCACCCACAGCAACACACGCAAGCCGGGAGATCCGAAAGAACTCGTCAAGAAACCTGCGGTGTTTGCCATCGACTACAACGACGGACTGAAGGCAGCGGCCTTCCTGTTAACCGGCCTCGTTGAGGACTTCACGGTTGCGGTGGACGTGGAGGGGGCCTCGCAGCCTGTAGCTACACTCATGAATCTTCAGCCAGGCCGGCCTCACCATCATTTCGGCTGTCTGGTTAAGAACATTGAAATCCTGTTTGAAACCGGCAAGCCGCCCTATCCTGTGGAGCGCACCATGCTGACAAGCGGCATCCTTGATTTTGCGCTGGAGTCTCGGATACAAGGCTACCGGAAACTTGAAACGCCGGAATTGGCAACAGTGAAGTACCGAGGCACGAAGGACTCGCACTTCTGTACCACCGGATGGGGACCGGACGGAAAACGTCTGGACTAGTAGCCGTCCGGCCGGGGGACTTACACTTTATCCGGTACTACGTAAGGTTTACGATAGTCGCGGGTCAATAGTTTGCTCGCCGCCGCGTCGTTCACAAACTGGCCCGCCTGCGCATTGAAGGTCAGCTTTCGCCCCACCCGGTAAGCGATGTTCGCCAGGTGGCAGAGATCGGCGGAAATGACGCCTAGTTCCACATCTGCGGTGAGGTCTTTATAATTGCGGCTCCGGATGGCTTTGGCGAAGTTGTCCATGTGTGCCATGGTCGAGCTTACTCCACGCTCGGCCTTTTCATCCATTACCTTTTCATGCTTTTCGCCTTTGTAGACCTGGAATCCACTGCCGTCCACTGACATATATCCGTCGGCGCCGTAGAATAAATCTCCTACCGTGTTGCGGCCCTGCCTGGGCATGGCCTGAGTTCCATCTGTAAAAATTCCGCGCACTTCGAAATCAATCTGCATCCCGCCGTAATCGAAGCTTGCGTATTGTGTGTTCGGCGTCTCCTGATCGTCATCGTAGACATACTTTCCGCCGAAAGAGACAACCGATTTGGGATATGCCACCCCCAGACCCCAGCGGGCGATGTCCATCTCATGCACGCCCTGGTTGCCGATGTCCCCGTTCCCTGTATCCCAGAACCAGTGCCAGTTGTATTTGAACCGATTCTCATTGAACGGGCGCATGGGAGCAGGACCGAGAAAGAGATCCCAATTCACACCCGGCGGCACGGGTCCGTCGGGCTTGTGACCGATCGAGGGCCGGCGCTTGTAGCACAATCCCTTGGCAAGATAGACCTTGCCGATCACGCCTTCCTTCAAAAGCTGCATGGCACGGATCACTATCGGCACCGTACGGCTTTGCGAGCCGATTTGAACCATGCGGTTGTACTTCCGGGCAGCCTCCACCATTTTCTTGCCTTCCCAGACGTTATGGCAGGCCGGCTTCTCGATATATACATCTTTTCCCGCCTGGCACGCCCAGATGGTTGCCAACGCATGCCAATGGTTGGGCAGCGGCATCGATACCGCGTCAATATCTTTATCCTCGAAGAGCTTCCGCATTTCGACGTAGCCCTTCGTCTTCTCGCCCGTAGTTTTTTCGGCAAGGGCCTGGCCGCGTTCGAGGGCAGCCTGGTCTACATCGCAAAGTGCGACGATTCGCGACCCCGGAACTTTCGCCCACTCGGTGACGTGGGCGCGCCCACGCCCGCCGAGCCCCACCACGGCAACGTTCACCCGGTCATTAGCCCCTAGTATCCGGGAGGCCGAACCAGCGACGGCGGCTACCGCCGCACCTTGAAGAAAACTGCGCCTGTTCTGCTTCATTTCGAGGAGTTACTCCTACTTTGGATGTTACCTGAGAAAAGAGTCCAGCTTCAAATGGAGCAATGCCGGAATCACACGTCGACTCCGCCGCGGTCGCAGCGCTACATTTGTTTCCGGTCATGATCGGCAGGGCGTGGTTATCGGCGTTGTGTTTAAAACAGCCAGCCGAGCGGGTACCGCCCCGGCATCGGAAGGTGGCGGCTTTTCCTGCCCGGTGCGGGACCCGGCCCATCGCTTGAGGGCCGGCGGGGCGGCAGTTGCGTAAACGCCACTTCCTCTTCCGTGAAGCGGATCGCGCGGTCGAGGACCATTTCCACCGTGGTTCCCTTGGCCACTACCGCCTCCGGGCCGCGTGAAAGCAGCACACCGACGATTCCCGCCGTAGCGCCGGCCGCCGCTCCGATACCAGCGCCCATCCCAGCGCGGCCCGCGGTGCTTCCGGCAATCACTCCGACCGACGCACCCGCGGCAGTGGCCTCACCAACTGTGCGAGCATCACCACCTTTGTTGCCTTCGCTCTTGATCTTGCCTTCGCTCCTGTCGAGTTCTTCACTAGCGCGTCCATCCAGGCCGCCGATGCGCGCGCGGAAGTCCCGTGTGACCCCATTGGGAAGCGTCAGCGAATCAAACCGCAGGTACAACTCGCCTCTGCCTTTGAGACGCCCAGGACGTTTCACTTGGGTGACCGTGCCCGCGACATAGCTTCCCGGAGGAATAACGATGCGGCCTCTGGTCAGGATCGGGAAGACAGTCTCCAGGTAGACGCGGTCGCCTTCGGCCGCATGCTTGGTACTGATGCTGTTGATAAGGTTAAGCGGAATGCGAGTTCCCGGCTCCACCACATATTCGCCGGCAGTACTCGCCTCAGGTGCTTCCACCCAACGCGCCGATTCCTTCTTCTCCTGGCCGGCTTCCTGCCCGTATACAAGGCAACAACCGAAAATCACCACTGCCAGCGGATATCGCATAGATACTCCCCAACCATTGTAAACGTGCCCCACGGTGCCGGGGTTACGCTACTATTCCGGCTTGGGAGGCGCTGGATTCGGATTCACCGGTAAATGCAGTCCTTCCCGGCTGGCCTGCTCGCCCATCAATACGCGAATCTCTGGATTCTCGCGGATATCATCCGGAAGCTTGACGTTGATCTGATACAGCCCCGCTGATTCCGGCGTCACGCCGGCATATTCGATCCGGGCACGCTCCACCGGCTCACCGTCAATCAGCAAAGTCAGCTTGGAGCGGTCTTCGATCCATGCAGCCTGTGTTACGATTTCCCCCGAACGGAACCAGGGCTTCGTTCGCCCTAGGCCGGTCAGATAGAGCACTACAACTTCGCCGGGCTTGGCCGGATTCTCTTTGGTAACAGTCTCGTCGTCACGGGTCGCCACAACCGTCTCGTCATCCAATTGAAAGAAAGCGGGCGCAGCCGGGCGCAGTTCGACCTCCGCCTTCGGGCCCACCGCACCGTCCAGTGTCACCCGAACGGTTGCCGGACCGGGCAGCAGGTCCGCCGGAACGAGAAAGTTGATCTGTCCCGGCGAAACGAAATAAATGCACGCTGGAATATTGTTGACGGCTACTCGCACGCCGGTCTGGGGCAATATCGTCGGCATGTTGCCGCCGCGAATGTCGTCCCCGGAAATGCTGCGCTGGTTCCAGGAAAGCCCCGTGCCGTAGATGCTCGCAATCGTATTGGGAGCCAACTCAGCCACATTACTCGCCGCATTGACCACGCTCGCAGAGGAATAAGTAATGGCCACGCGTTGCCCGCTCTCTGCCGCCTGAAGCATAGGCGAAAGAACGAACAAGGCCAGCAGCGGAATCGCTGCTTTCATAGGACTAGGATGTTGTACCTAGTTCCGATTCTACTATCTTTTTACCGGAACCATCACACCGCTCTGGGACTCCAGACCGCCAATGCGAATTACCACCGGAACATCGCCGTCCGCCAGCGATTCGGGAAGCCGGACATTGAACTGAAACAGGCCGCTGATTGACGTGGGTGCGATGCCGCCATAGAGAACATCCTCGGCCCGCAGCGTGGTTCCACCGATGGCGACAGTGAAAGGATCGCGAATGCGAGCCCCTTCGGGGGGACGCTCGCCTGCCTGATAGACCGGTTCGGTGACACCGAAACCCGTGCCATACAGCTCAACGATTTCCCCCGGCCGTGCGGGTCTGCCCTCCTGGATCACGTTCGGATTGGCGATGGGCTGTCCTGTCCCGGGCACAATGGCGGCGACGCTCTTGGAACTCCCAAACGTAAACAACGCGGGGGCGTGGTTGTGCATTTGAATGGTGACCGGATCGCTAGCCATCTGATTGGGGGCTCCGGGGTTGGCAAGCACACGCACCTGGACCGGGCCCGATACCGGTATCGTCGGAACCTGCGCGTTAATCTGGTCCCCTTGCACATACACCACCGGCGCGCGCTGTCCGTTGATCTCCACGGCCATGCAGGCGAGTTCCTTTGGAAAGTTGCCACGGTCGAAATCGCCGGTTCCCGCCGCCCGCATCTGTCCGGCGCGGGCGAACCCTTCGCCGAATATGCTGACAATCGTGTTCAGCGCGATCCCGGGCTGGTAGGTGGCCGCGTTCACTACCGCGCGAATCGACGGCTTCACGGCCGCACTGCATCCTCCGACGCGAAGTGCTGTAGTGTATATCCTGTCGCCAGCGCTGGTACCGTTTCCGTTTGCGGCGTTTCCAGACGCATAGAAGACTACATCCCCGGCGCCGGTTGCGGGTGGCATCCATTCGACATCCCACCAGACGCCACCGGAAGTCCCGTTGCGGGTCGATTCAGCCGTATGACTGGCGAACTGGAGCGTACCTTCGGCGCAGGGTGGAAGGCTTCCGCGGGGTGAACCGTCGTCGCACTCCACCCGCACACTGGCGGACGGGGTGAAGGAGCCGGCTGTTTTCGTTTCGTCACTGGCGGTCCGCGCCGTTAACTGGAAGCCCCAGCGCTGTGCCTCCGGATGTTCGACACGCACTCGAATAGTCTGCTTCTGGCCGGGTTTGTAGTAGGCGCTCTCAATGACAACGCGCCCGCGGTTGTCTGAATTCGTGGGCGCAAAGCTCTGGTGGCATGCCGTGCAACTCAAGCCGCCGTCTACCTGGGCGCCCGTTCTCTTCAAAACCGGATTGGGCGCCGCCGGTAGGGATCCGCTGTTCCCAAACAACAACAGCGGACTGTTGGCGATCGTGAGGACCACGTACAACCTCAAAGTGGTAGGGGTCATAAGGTTTGCTCTAGTAATAGGTCCCTCCCGCGGGAGTCTCTGGCTGCGGCTGAGGTTGAGTCTGGGCCTGCGCCGCTCGAATAGTGATAAAGGCGTTCGGTTGTGTCTGCAGGGAGCCGATTTGTGCGGTTACCGCTACGTCGCCGCTTTGAAGCGTCTGTGGCACAACTACATTGATCTGATATAGCCCGGCGCAACACGTGCTCACACCGGCATAGTCCACCGTGGCAGCCGTTTCACCGAAACGCACCGTTATGTTCTCGCGGATGCGTGCGGCACCCGGCGGAATTTGCCCTACTGGCACAGCGGGATCGGTGGGACCGAGGCCCGTAGCGTACAAAATGATGGTCTCGCCCGGAGCCGCGGGCGTCGAGTCTTGGATAAGGCCGGCCTTGCCGATGGGAGTAGCGGACAAACCGGAGCGTGCCGGCGGGTGCTGTGCAGCGATGTATCTCCTGCCCTCGGCATCGTACATGAAGAATGCGGGAGCGATGGCCTGGGAGGTCACGGTGGAGGCTTCGCTCGTGCCCGCCGGTGTCTTCACTTCCACCCGCACTGGTCCCGAGGATGTGCCGCCGGGCGCAAGAACGTTGATCTGACTGGGGCCCAGGTAGCCGATGGGCGACGCTCTTCCGTCGATCTCGACGCGCACGCCTTCGAGTTCGGTCGGCAGCGTGTTACCGTTGACTAAATCAGAGCCGAGAAGGAAACGCTCGGCGGAAGCAAGGTTCGACCCGAACACAGACACCCACGTACCGGCGGCGATCTGCGGCTGAAAGCTGGCGCCGTTCACTACACCGTTTAGTCCGATCGTAGGACGAGGTTGCTGCGAACCGGCGGCGGTTAGCGTGAGACTGCCACTGTGAATGCGATCGCCTGTATTGAATCCGTTTCCGTTCGCGGCATTGCCCGCCGCATAGATCGTGATATCGCCCGAAGCGCTAGCGGGGGGTGTCCATTCGAACGTGAAGGTGCTGTTGCTGGACGGTGTATTGTGTTCGATGAACTGTAAGCCAGCGGCGGAAATGACCTGCATGCCGGCGCCCGCCGTGAAGGCACCTGCCTGCTGATTGTCGGCCGTCCGCGCGGTTGCCTGAAATCCATACACGTTGGCCGCGTCGGTGATCCGCACCGTAATCTGTTGTGCCTGGCCGGGGGTGTAGGTAGTTCCCGAGGCGGCTGTTATCGCGATGCTGGAACCGGCTGCGCTTCCGGCATGGCACTCCGTGCAGAGGCCGCCACCGGGCGCCCCTGATTTGTTAGCCGGCGGACCCATGGCGAATCCGTATATCAGCGCCGGAATCACGGCTAACAACAGAACCGTCTTTACAATTCTTATGCTTCTTTGTTGTTTCATGGCCCAGTTTTCCAGATCAGTTTAACCGGGAAATCCGGAAATACTGATGAAACAGGGCTAGATTTCACAAGTCATAACAGCTTTAGAGCTTTCTTTGTTGCGGTTGTTAACGGAAGCTGCTCAAGCGTGCCGGCGCCAATCCAGCGAAAGCCGGGAGGGCACTTCACAACCGAGGCAAATCGGACGGTCACGCGATACTCGTGATGCATGATGGAGTGTTTGAAACGGCCAACTTCGCGCCCCATCCGCGCCGCCGGCAGATCGGCCGTGCAGGGGGCTTCCCAGAAGCCCACAAGGTTTCCGGAATCCGCATTGCGCTGCCTTAACAAGAAACATCCGTTTCTCCGCACCAGCAGCAAAGTGTATTCCAGCCGAACCGTTTGCGCGCTGCGCAGTTTCACAGGCAGTTGGTTTTGCCTGCCTACGGCCAGCGCCTCGCATTCCGGAGAGACCGGACATAATAAGCATTGAGGCCGCTTCGGCGAACACAAAGTCGCGCCGAGTTCCATCATCGCCTGGTTGAAGTCGCCGGGGTTCTTCCTGTCGAGCAAGCGTGAAGCAAGCGCCGATATCCGCTCCCGCGTCTCGCGCGCCCGAATGTCACCCGCGTCGTTCGACAGGCGGCTGAGAACGCGCAAAACGTTGCCGTCCAACGCGGCATGAGGGAGACCGAAAGCGATGCTTGCGATCGCGGCGGCGGTATAATCACCAATCCCGGGAAGGGAGCGGATTTTTTTGAAATTCTCGGGAAATCCGCCCATCTCCACGATAATTTGTGCGCTTCGGTGTAAATTACGGGCGCGCGAGTAGTATCCTAATCCACTCCAACATGCCAGCAGTTCCTGTTCGGGGGCCTCGGCCAAAGATTTTACATCCGGAAAGCGCTTTGTGAATCTCTCGTAGTACGGAACGGCGGCCACGACCCGCGTTTGCTGTAGCATCACTTCCGACACCCAGATGCGATACGGGTCGCTGGTGTCACGCCACGGCAGAGGCCGGCGCACGCGGCGGTACCAGTCGAGCAGTTTCCTCCGAATGCGCTTAGCGGGGTCCATCGGGCGAGTCTCCTATAATAAAAGCATAGGACCCCGACCCGATAGCTCACGGCAAGACTCCATTCTGATTCGCGGCGCACGCGTACATAACCTCAAAAACATCTCGCTGGCGATTCCGCACAACGCGCTGACGGTTGTCACGGGAGTTTCGGGCTCAGGAAAGTCGTCGCTGGTTTTCGACACCATCTACGCGGAGGGACAGCGGCGGTATGTAGAATCGCTATCGGCGTATGCACGCCAGTTTCTGGAGCGCATGGAAAAGCCCGCGGTTGACGACATTCAGGGCATCGCTCCACCCATAGCAATCCGGCAGAGGAACACCACGCGCAATCCACGGTCAACCGTAGGGACAGCGACCGAGCTGTACGATTTCTTGCGCCTGCTGTTTGCGCGCGCGGGCCGGACATATTGTCCGCAGTGCGGGCAGCGCGTGGAGCGCGATACGGTGGATCAGGCAGCGCAACGCCTGTTGGCCGAGCCCGAAGGTTCGCGCTGGTACGTGTTGTTTCCGGTGCAGGTCTCACACAACGCGCAAGCGCTGAGAGATCGCCTGTTCGACCTACGGAAAAAGGGATTCAACCGCCTGTATCAGCCGCCGGGAACGTACGAGTTTTCGTCGCCTGAATCGCTGCTGGAAATCGATTTCGATCAGCCGTTATTTGTGCTTGTAGACCGTCTTGTGATTGCGCCCGGCATTCACCAGCGGATCGTCGACAGCATCGAGATCTGCTATCGCGAGTGCGGCGAAGTTGTTTTCGAACAGGCCGTACACGAACCGGTGCGGCGGATTCGCTTTAGCGAGACGTTTGCCTGCAAGCAATGTGGCATTGTATTCGAAGACCCCGAACCGCGGTTGTTCAGCTTCAATAATCCATTCGGCGCATGCCCGCGCTGCCAGGGATTCGGCAACACCATCGATTACGACATGGATCTCGTCGTGCCGGACCGTTGGATCTCGTTGAAAGACGGCGCGGTAGATCCCTGGACCAAGCCGCAATACGCCTGGTATTACGACGAGTTTTGCCGCAAAACGCGAGGGAAGGTACGCTTCGATACGCCTTTCGTGGAGCTGACCAAACAGGAGAAGCAGGTTGTGTACGACGGCGTGCACGACTTTTTCCGGGAAGTGGAGACCAAGAAGTACAAAGTCCACGTCCGCGTGTTCCTGAGCCGCTATCGCGGATACGCCGAGTGCCCCGATTGCAAGGGTGCGCGGCTGCGTGCGGCTGCATTGAATGTGCGGATCGGCAACGCCACCATCGCCGATGTGACCAGTATGAACATCGCGCAGGCGCTCTGTTTTTTCTCGAAGCTGGAGCTTACACCAGAGGAAACGGCAGTCGCCGAAAAGATCCTGAACGAAATCCGGCAGCGGCTTCAGTTTCTGAATGATGTCGGCCTCGACTATTTGACGCTCGACCGCCTGTCGTCCACGCTTTCGGGGGGAGAGGCGCAACGAATTCAACTCGCCACGTGCCTGGGATCCCGCCTGGTGGGTGCCTGCTACGTGCTGGATGAGCCTTCCATAGGGCTTCACAGCCGCGATACCGGGCGTCTCATCCGCATTCTCGAAGAGCTGAGGAACCTGGGAAACACCATTGTCGTCGTGGAGCACGATCCGGAGGTAATGCGCAGCGCCGACCACATCGTAGATCTGGGGCCTGCCGCGGGGGAGTACGGGGGAAAAATCGTTTTCGAGGGCACTTACTCCGCACTTCTGGCGGTGTCGAACGGGTCGCTGACTTCGCGGTATCTGCGCGGCGAACTGAAGACCAGCCATTCCGATGTGCGGCGAAAAACCAACCCGAAACACGCCGTGAAGATTTTCGGCGCCCGCGCCCACAACCTGAAAAATATCGACGTGACAATTCCTTTGGAAAGGATGGTCGCGATCACCGGGGTCTCCGGCTCGGGCAAATCGACGCTGGTACACGAGGTCATCTATAAAGCTCTGGCCGCGCAACTGGCCCGGAGCGCAGAAGGGCCGGTAGAAGACGACGGCATCGGGGGTGCGGCCGAAAAGAAAACGTACCGCTCCATCGAGGGCGCCTCCCGGCTGTCGGAGGTGGTACTGGTAGACCAGTCGCCGATTGGACGGACGCCACGCTCCAATCCCGTTACGTATATCAAAGCATTCGATTTGATTCGGGAGCTGTTCGCGTGCACACCGGAAGCGGAGCGCCGGGGCTACACCGCCGGACATTTCTCGTTCAATATCCCCGGTGGGCGGTGCGAGGTCTGTCAGGGAGACGGCACGGTCACGGTCGAGATGCAGTTTCTCGCGGATGTGGAACTGGTGTGCGAAGAATGCAAGGGCACACGGTACAAGAGCGGCATTCTGGACATACGGTACCGGGGACGGAATATACACGATGTGCTCCAGCTTACGGTGAAAGAGGCCCTGTCTTTTTTTGCCGATGTCCCAAGGCTGGCGCACCGGCTCAAGGTGCTCGACGATGTTGGATTGGGCTATCTGCGGCTGGGCCAATCGGCGACAACGCTATCGGGAGGCGAGGCGCAGCGTGTGAAACTGGCGGCCCGGCTCGCCCAGTCCAATTGCAAGGGCACGCTCTTCATATTCGACGAGCCGACCACTGGCCTGCACTTCGACGATATCGCCAAGCTGCTGGCCGCTTTCGAGCGGCTGATTCAAAACGGCGGCAGCATACTGATCATCGAACATAATCTCGAAGTAATCCGCAGTGCCGATTGGGTAATCGACCTTGGTCCCGAAGGCGGCGAAAACGGCGGATGCATCGTCGCCGAGGGCACGCCGGAAAAGATTGCCAAGTGTGCCGCCTCCTATACGGGGCAATTTCTGAAACGGGAACTATTCGGGAAAGCAAAACAAGAACGATAGCCAAAGCAGTCTGCTCTGTTTCGCGCATAATTGGTCCTATGGTTCGAGAACTCGTTGTCATCGCCCCGAGTGGCGATTCCCGCCGCGTCCCTTTGAACCAGGATTTGATCACGATAGGCCGGTCTCCCACATGCGACCTGGCATTCCCCGAGGATGCGCTGTTATCGCGACAGCACGCTGGTATTCGCAGGAGTAAGGCGGCATGGCTCATTACCGGCTTGGGCAGTTCGAACGGTACGTTCCTGAATGGGCGGCGAGTAGCCAGCGCGACCACCCTCACAGAAGGCGATCGGATTCAGTCATCCAAACATCCTGCCCGTTCTCGATTATGGCCTTCAGTCGCACCCTCACGGCAGTCCGTTCGTCATCCTGCCTTATTGCGAAGGAGGAAGTATTCGCAATCTGCTTCGCGAGCGGTCCTTCTACCCGTTTCCGGCCGTGCGCGAACTCCTTGAACAGGCCGCAGCGGGAATAGATGCCGCTCACACCACCGGCTTCGTCCACGGTGATGTCAAACCGGAAAATATTCTGCTTTCCGGGACGCGCTCCCACGCCTATTTGAGTGACCTTGGAATGTCCAACATATTCGCGATTCAGGAGCGTTTCACAACGAGAATCCCTGGCGATCCTGGGGGAACGACGGCATATCTGAGCCCGGAGCAAATATCGCAAGGCCAGCAAACAGCCCTTTCCGATATCTATTCGTTTGCCATGCTGAGCTACGAACTGCTCACCGGCCATCTTCCTTTCGACCAGACCCTACCCGCATTTCGTCAGATGAGGGCTAAAGTCGATGGAGAGCTCCTGGACCCGCGGCGCTTCAGTCCACACATCAGCGAACAGATGAAATCCGTGCTGTTTCATGGCCTGAGTCGCGATCCGGTGGAGCGTCCACGGTCAGCGAGGGGATTCTGTCAGCTTCTCGCGGATGGCGGCGGCGGGAGGGGTGCCTGACCGGGGAGCAATCGCAGGTCGCGGCCGTGTGTTTATCAGTTATAGCCATCATGATTCGGAGTGGCTTGACCGCATTCGTGTGCACCTGCTGCCTCTCGAACGTGAACGATCGATTGACATCTGGGACGATACGCGCATCGGCCCCGGTCAGGACTGGCGCAAAGAAATCAGGAGGGCCTTAGACACGGCAGTTTGTGCGGTTCTTCCCGTAAGTCCTCACTTCCTGGCCTCTGAGTTTTGCTCGACCGGAGAGATTCCGAATCTGCTCCGCGGCGCGGGGGAACGGGGCGTCTTAATTCTTCCTTTGAACGTTAGCCCATGCCGGTTTCAGGAGATGCCGGGGGAGATATCGACTTTTCAAACTGTCAATGCTCCGTCGCGAACCCTGTCGGAAATGTCCACTCCCGAATGTGATCGGACACTCGTCAAGCTGGCCGAGGCCATTCAGCAGTGTCTCAGGAATGCCGGAAAGACCACCGGCGCGTGAAGCGCGGCGGGAGAGGCACTTGCACACAAGAAAAGCGGCCCGGAGCCGTCAGGCCCGAGCCGCTGAGGGAAGAAAATCCAATGCGTGTGTCGCCCTCTCACCCATCAATGCGCAGATTGTTCTGGACGTTGAACACACCAAACACACCGTTGGCTCGCAAATAAGCGAGATTCTTATCGGTCTCGTTGGCGACCACGCCTTCGAGCTTCACATTGCCGTTGTCCACGATGATGTGGATGGGCGGCCGAGCGCCCATCGCATACCGCTGCAAGGGGCCATAGCCGTATACCGCCCTGGCGACGCGCCAGCGAATATCGTTGTCAAAGGAAGACAGCGGCAGAACCTTGATTTGGTTCGTGATTCCTGTCACCCCTTCGATATTCCGAACCACACCCTCTGCGTCCGATTTCAGGATTGGCCGGCTCACCTCTCCCATCAACGTGACGTGCCCATTGTCCACATTGAATGTCAGGTGGTCAAAGATGCTCAGATAGGGCAGCATGACCAATTCATGCCGAACCTTTTCCTGCAACGCTGCCTCGGCTCGCGGCGAGCTGACCGCAGCGGTTGAAATGTGCGGTAGCGCGAATAACAGCCCCGCCATTCCCAAAACAACCCCTTTGAGTGTCCGTGTCATTTTCTCTTCTTCCTCCGTTCACCCTATCTGATGAGGAGGCACGGACCGGCGTTGCAGCCCTTACAAACTTTTACATAATGTTCACAATAACTTAGAAATCAGGTAATGCGGATTTCAGCGGGATCTGCTTCAGCTTCGATGCTCCCGGTGGCGAGACGCCGCGGGATGACGTCCACCGGATTCAGATCGCTGATTTCGTTATCCGAAGCAGCACCCAGTTCCTGGAAGCGGCGCGCGGCAACCAGCACGCGCGACTCCATGGACGCAGCAGCTTGATTGTAGCAGTGAACCGTGCGGCCGAGATTCTGTCCTACTCTTGCAAAGTGGTCTGCCAACACCCGCACACGCTCGTATAGTTCCTTACCAAGATCGCTGATTTGCCGGGCATTTTCGGCCACCTTCTCCTGTTTCCATCCATATGCCACGGCTTTCAACAAAGCGATGAGCGTAGTCGGAGTGGCCAGAAGCACACGCTGCTCGGCGCCAAATTCGATGAGCGACGCGTCGGCCTGCAAGGCTGCGCTGAAACAACTCTCGGCAGGCAGGAAGGCGATCACAAACTCGGGAGTGCAAGGCAGTTGCTGCCAGTAGCTTTTCTGCGAAAGCCGGGTGATATGCGTACGGATCTGTGTGGCATGCTCCTTCAACCTGGCGGCGCGGACGCCTTCCTCCTGCGCGTCCAGGGCCTCTATATAAGCCGACAGCGGGACTTTCGAATCCACTACGATCTGCCTGTCGTTCGGCAGACGAATAATCATGTCGGGACGGAGATGACCATCCTCAGCACGGACAGACTGCTGCTGGCTGAAGTGACAGTGCTCAACCATCCCGGCAAGTTCGACGGTTCGTTGGAGCAGCATTTCCCCCCAGCGTCCGCGGACAGTGGGATTACGGAGAGCATTCACCAGCTTGGCGGTTTCCGAACGTAACTGGTCTTCGCTCTGGAGCAACCGGTTGAGATTCTCGCTCAGGGCCGCGGTGGATTCGATGCGTTCCTTTTCGAGCTCCAGTACCTTCGATTTTACCTCTTCCAGGGACGTCTTCAGCGGTGTTACCAGATCCCCCAGATCGCGGCGGGCGCCTTTCTGAAATGTATCGAACTTCGTCTCCGCGAGGCCAAGAAACACCTCACTGTTTCCTCGAAGGGCTTCACCGGCAACGCCTCGGAAGGTCTCCGCCAACTGCTGCCTCGCCAGTTCAACCGCCTGGACCTGTGCTTCGGCCGCCGCACGGCGTTCGGTTTCCGATCGAAGTTCAGCGGCAAGCTGCCTGTTTTCATTTCGTTGCAGCAACCACACCACGGCGCTCCCGAATACGAATCCGACAACGAGCGCCATGAAAAAGTAAACTTGTTCCAATACAAGGCCTCCTATCGCCGCAAACGTCTATCGGCAGAATGCACGGAAAACTTCAGGGCACGGGAGCGGTCCCCATGAGACCACTCCGCACGCACCGGAAGTTCTGCCGGCTAACTGCAACCGCTGGTGCCGCCGCAGTTTTCACACTTGTAACAGGATCCATTGCGCGTCATCAGGGAGCCGCATTCCGAACACAGTGGTGCATCCTCCCCTAACGGTCCGAAAGGCAGCGATTGCTGTGGTTCAGGTTCCGTCGGCCGTAGCTTACCGGTTTCACCAGCTTCGGTAATAGCGTACTCCGGCCCGAGAAACTTCGCGCCCAGCCAGCGGAAAATGTAATCCATGATGGACTTGGCATAGGGAACCTGGGGGTTTCCCGTCCAGCCGCTCGGCTCAAAGCGCACGTGGCTGAACTTATCCACGAAGAACTTGAGCGGAACACCGTACTGGAGTGCATAGCTGACGGCCGTCGCGAAACTGTCCATCAGGCCGGAAATGGTAGAGCCTTCCTTGGCCATGGTGATGAACAACTCGCCCGGCATGCCGTCCTGATAGAGACCGACCGTGAGATAGCCTTCGTGACCTCCAATCGAGAACTTGTGCGTAACAGACTGGCGCTCGTCGGGCAGTTTCCGGCGAACGGGCTGGTAGACGACTTTTTCAGCGGGTACAACCATTGCCCCCAGTCCGGGCTTTTTCTCGCTCCTGCCGGCGCCGGAACTCAACGGCTGAACGCGCTTGGAGTTCTCGCGGTAGATGGCCACCGCTTTCAACCCAAGCCGCCAGCTTTCCATATAGGCGTCCATGATGTCTTCCACCGTGGATTCCTCTGGCATGTTGATGGTTTTGGAAATTGCACCACTGATGAACGGCTGTACCGCGGACATCATCCGCACATGCCCCATGTGATGGATGAACCGGCTGCCGTTCTGCGGGCGGAAACTGCAATCGAACACGGCGAGGTGCTCCGGTTTGAGATGCGGCGCCCCTTCAATTGTGCCGGTGGCGTCGATGTGGCTCACGATCGCTTCGGCCTGCTCGGGGCGGTAGCCCAACTTGATGAGTGCCTGCGGTACGGTGTTGTTGACGATCTTAATGACACCCCCGCCGACCAGCTTTTTGTACTTCACAAGAGCCAGGTCGGACTCAATACCCGTCGTGTCGCAATCCATCATGAAACCGATGGTGCCGGTAGGCGCGATCACCGTGGTTTGGGCATTTCGAAATCCGTTGAGGCGCCCTTTCTCATAAGCGGCATCCCAAACCGTCTTCGCTGCTTCAAAGACGGGCGCGGGCAAACGGCCGCTGTCGATCCGATTTACGGACTCGCGATGCATCCGGATCACATCCAGAAACGATTCCTCATTCTTGGGATAGCCGGGAAACGGGCCGGTGGATTCCGCAATACGCGCGCTGGTAAGGTAGGCCTGCCCGCACATGATGGCGGTGAGAGCACCGGCCCAGTCGCGGCCATGGCCGCTGTCATACGGAATTCCCATCGACATCAGCAGCGCGCCGAGATTCGCGAATCCCAGCCCAAGGGGGCGGTAATCGTGCGAATTCTGGGCGATCCTTTCCGTCGGATAGCTCGCGCTGTCCACGATGATTTCCTGCGCGAGCGTAACCGTATCGACGGCGTGACGGTAAGCCTCTACGTTGAACTGACCATCGGGACCGACGAACTTCATAAGGTTCAGCGATGCCAGGTTACAGGCCGAATCGTCGAGGAACATATATTCCGAGCAGGGATTCGAAGCATTGATCCGCGAAGTGCCCTTACAGGTGTGCCACCGGTTGATGGTGGTATCGAACTGCATGCCGGGGTCGCCGCACTGATGCGTGGCTTCGGCGATCTGCCGCAGCAATTCTTTCGCTTTGTGCCGCTTCACGGGCTGCCCTGCCATGACGGAGCGCGTCCACCAATCGCCATCCTCGATTACGGCATTCATGAACTCGTCCGTCACCCGGACGGAGTTGTTGGCGTTCTGGAAAAAAATGGAGCTGTAGGCCTCACCATCGAGCGAGGCATCGTAGCCCGCATCCACCAGCGTGTGTGCCTTTTTCTCCTCTTTGGCTTTGCACCAGATGAAATCCTCGACATCGGGATGATCGATGTTCAGAATGACCATCTTTGCGGCGCGCCGGGTCTTCCCTCCCGACTTGATCACCCCCGCGAAAGCATCGAAACCTTTCATGAAGCTCAAAGGACCGGAGGCGCGCCCGCCTCCCGAAAGAATCGCGTTCTCTTCGCGCAGCGTGGACAGGTTCGTGCCTGTTCCGGAGCCCCATTTGAAAAGCATGCCCTCGGTCTTGGCCAAATCGAGAATGGATTCCAGCGAGTCCTTCACCGAATTAATGAAGCAGGCCGAGCACTGCGGCTTGGCGAGATCGTTCCGTAGCTTTCGGATGCTGTCGGTGGCCTCGTCGTAATACCAACCGTACCCGCGCGATTCCTTCACTCCGACATTGAACCAGACGGGCGAATTGAAACAGGCCTTCTGGTTCAGCATCAGGTGCGCCAACTCATCACGGAAATTTTCTGCGTCCTCGTCCGACTTGAAGTAGCGGCCTTCCCTGCCCCAATCCGTTATGGTGTCCACCACGCGATGAACCAGTTGGGCGACGCTGCGCTCACGATCGAGAGAACCGATCTTTCCATGGAAATACTTGCTGGCCACGATATTCGTCGCGGTTTGCGACCAATCGATGGGGATCTCGACATCGCGTTGCTCGAAGATGACTGTGCCCTTATCGTTCCCGATAGACGCAGTCCGCAGTTCCCATTGCACTTCGTCATAGGGGGTTTTGCCGGACTCCAACCGGCCGGTAAAATAGCGGGGAAACGACACACCGGTTCGTTGCTCCCGCGGCAGGGCGCGCTTCAGATCGGACGCGCGAGTGCTGAGATCGACGCTCAATTGGCCCATTCTCTTTGTTTACCTCCATTTAGGATTTTCGCTTGTTACCAGCCATCCAGGGGCTCTAGCGGATCAACCACTATAATAGCGAACGTTGGTAAGTATGGCCCAATATATAGTGGCTGGTCAAGAACTTTATCTACCAATAGTACAGTGTGTTACGGTGACGTGAAAAACAGATGTCGGCGGGCGCCGCAGCGCCGGCGGCAGGCCGCACGGCTCCACCGCCAGCGGAATGCACAGCCATGCCCCTGGAGTTGCACCACCCCGGCAACGTCCCTTGCACGATGATCCGGCCGTAGCGGAACAGAACACCCGCGATCTGGCTCTGGTATCGTTCGGTTAACGGCGGCACACTCACGTGGACACCGTGCTCCTCCGGTCCATGGTAGGCGAGAGCACTCACCCCGCACTTTGACCCAGTGAGCGGACCCATGATTTCCTGGCGAGCTTGGCGGCTTTGCGGGAAATATACTGGTTTTCGGATGACCCAAAATGAGCTGGCTAAGGAGACTGTGAACGCCGCCTATCGCACCCGCACCCTCCTCGATCCCGGCCGGTTGGAAACCGCCTACGGGTTTAGCCTTGGCGTGGGAACTCGAACGGCGAGAGCTGCGCCTGGTACGGCAGCCCGAGGGGTTGTTGATCAATTTCAACGCCGCGCTCATCCAAGAGGGTATCCTACGGATCGTGAATGGATTGCCGGATTGCATCTCACACAACGACGCCAAGCGCAAAGAATCGCCTTCGCGAGATCTCCCTGTCTGGTTCCGGCAACGCCGGGTTAGGATTATCCAATGTTTGAGGTTTTGGAGCATACCGCGGATATCGGCCTTCGCGCGTGGGGCGAAACAAAAGAGGCACTCTTTGAGAATGCCGCCATCGGAATGGTTTCGCTCGCCGTCGACATCGCAGATGTCGAGCCAAGAATCGCCTATCCCATAGCGGCTTCCGGTACTGACTTGGATTCGCTCTTGGTGAACTGGTTGAGTGAAGTGCTGTATTATCTGGACGCGCAACATGTTGTACTGCGCAAATTTCACGTCGAGCAAATCACGGCACAGAACATCGTCGGTCAGGCGTGGGGGGAACCGCGCGACCCGGCACGCCACCGCCCGAAACTGATTATTAAAGGTGTGACCTATCATCAGTTGCGAATCGCCGAGCAGCCGGAAAGCTGGTGTGCAGAAGTGTTCCTGGATATCTGATCTCCCTGTAATGAGAGAATTGATTGATGGAACTTAGGGCGCTCGACCGGTATCGCTTTCGCATTCCGCGCGACGAACGGCTCGGGATGCGTACCGATGTCATTGTCTACGCCAGCCAGAACCTGATCGGCCAGATCCGGAAGGACCTTTCTCTGGAGCAGGCCATGAATGTTGCCACACTCCCGGGTATTGTTGGGCCGAGCCTGGCGATGCCCGATATCCACCAGGGTTATGGATTTCCCATCGGAGGCGTCGCGGCGACCGAGTGGGAGAACGGCGTGGTCTCTCCGGGAGGTGTTGGATTCGACATCAATTGCGGAGTTCGGTCGGCGGCCACATCGCTGACCGAAGAAGAAGTCCGCCCCAAGCTCCGGGACCTGGTGCATCAACTGTTCCGTGACGTGCCTAGCGGCGCCGGAGGCGAAGGACCGGTCCGGATCAACGGGCGCCAGTTGGATGAGGTCCTTGCGAAGGGCGCCCGGTGGATGGTGGAGAACGGGTACGGAGAAGAGAGAGATCTCGAATTCGCCGAAGAAAACGGGCGACTGGAAGAGCTTGATCCTCACGATGTATCAAGCCGGGCGAAGGAACGCGGCCGTCCGCAACTGGGGACCATCGGCAGCGGGAACCACTTCGTGGAAGTGCAGTACGTGGACGAGATCCACAACGGCGAAGCCGCCCGCGCCATGGGCATAGAGAAAAAGCAGGTTGTTGTTATGATCCACTGCGGCTCTCGCGGCCTCGGTCATCAGGTCTGTACGGACTATGTCGGCCAAATGGGCGCTGCTATGAAGAGGCACAACATTTCCATGCCGGACCGCCAGCTCGCTTGCGCGCCTATTCAGTCCAGCGAGGGTCAGACATACCTTTCCGCCATGCGCGCCTCGGCGAATTTCGCCTGGGCGAACCGGCAGGCGGTGATGCAGTCCGTACGCGATGCTTTCCGGAAAATTTTCGGGAAATCGGTTAAGCTCGATTTGATTTATGATGTGTGCCACAATATCGCGAAGCGTGAAAAGCATGTGGTGAATGGCAAAAAGACCGATGTGCTGGTGCACCGGAAGGGAGCGACTCGAGCTTTCCCTCCGGGCCACCGGAGCATCCCGGGTGCATACAGGGAAGTCGGGCAGCCGGTTCTGATTCCAGGCAGCATGGGAACGGCGTCGTGGATCCTCACGGGCTCCCAGGCTGCGATGGAACAAACGTTTGGAAGCGTTTGTCACGGCGCCGGACGCCTGCTTAGCCGGACAGCGGCCCGCAAAGGACGCGATGCAAAACAGGTTCAGTCGCGGCTCGAAGAAGACGGTATCATCGTCAGGAGCGAGAGCCGCGATGGAATTCTCGAGGAAATCCCGGAGGCATATAAAGACGTGGATGAAGTGATAGAGGTAGTCCACCAGGCCGGACTTGCCGTAAAAGTCGCCCGGCTCAGGCCGATGGGAGTCATAAAGGGTTGAAAAACTGATCGCATGCCGGCCAGACTTCTGTTAGCATCATAAAGAAATATGATGGACACTTATCTTCTCCGAATCATCGAGGGGCTTGAGCACTAAGGATTCATGTATCCACCGAGACGCTTCCCACCCCGCCGCCCGAGAATCCGAGAGAACGTCAACGAGGCGATACGAGCTCGTGAAGTGCGCGCCGTCTTTCCCGATGGCACAGTGGAGGTCATGCCCACGCCTGCCGCGGTGCGCAAGGCACAGGACATGGGCCTCGACCTCATTGTGATTGCTCCAACAGCGGAACCGCCCGTGGCCAAAGCCATGGACTATGGGCAATGGCAGTACGAGCAGAAAAAAAAGCAGCAAGAGGCAAAGAAGAAACAGCACGTCATCCAGGTTAAAGAGATCAAATTCCGGCCAAACACGGATGACCACGACTATAACTTCAAAAAAAACAACGCCATCCGATTTCTAAAGGAAGGTAATCGGGTAAAGGCCGTGGTGCAGTTCCGGGGCCGCGAAATCGCTCACGTAGACCTGGGTAAAAAGCTGCTGTTACGGTTTGCCGAAGATCTGACGGGAATCGGGAGCGTGGAAGGACAGCCGCGCCTGGAAGGCAGGAACGCGCACATCCTCGTCAGCCCGGCAAAGAGAGACAAGGCGAAAGAAAAGCCAGCAGCCCCGCAGCAGGGAGCCTCCCAGCACGGGAGCTGAAATCCGCGCCGCAGCAAACGCCCACTCAACTCAATAGAATAGGTATTTTCTCCACTGCAGATCGCTTTTCGCGAGCAGGCGCATGAGATGCCGGCTGGTGTGAAGGCTGAAGGGCCGTGGCGCGCGCGCCAGACGCATTCCAGCTTCTTCCGGTGTCCGGCTGCCCTTGTGGTTGTTGCACGCATTGCAGCAGGCAACCAGGTTCTCCCAACTCGTTTCCCCATGCCGCGAGCGAGGGATTACATGGTCCAGCGTTAGTTCCGACGCCGACAGAATCCGCTGGCAATACTGGCACGTATAACGGTCCCGCATCAGGATGTTTTTGCGTGAAAGCGCCCGGGTCTGGTGCGGAATCCGGCGATACTCGAGCAGCCGGATCACCGAGGGCAGGTTCATCCGTTGGCGTGCGGAGTGGATCTGCACCGGCGCCTGCTCCTCCGCCGCGGCGACCCCTTTCAGGACCAACACCAACGCGCGCCGCGCGGCGCAGACGTTGATGGGCTCATAGCTGGCATTCAGCACCAGTACCGGATGATGTAGGCCGTCCAGGTTTCGCATTAGAACGCTCCCGAGGAAACGGCTGCTGTGCGGGGTGGTTGCCAGTCCGCAGGCGAAGACCAGCGGCGGTCGACCCTGGCGAGAGTTAACAGCGTCACGCTGCGCGCCCCAGCCTTTTTGAGGGCAGCCGCACAGGCGGCCGCGGTCGCTCCGGTAGTCAGCACATCATCCACCAGCAAAACGCGGCGGCCCGCGACCAGCGATGCCTTATCAACCCGAAACGCGCCAGCGACATTGGCGCGACGCTTGGAATTCGTAAGACCTGCCTGCGCGGGCGTTGAGCGAATACGCCGCACCGCCGGGACTACTGCTACATTGAACCGTTTTCCCACGGCCCGAGCGAGAAGCTCCGACTGGTTGAACCCTCGCGCCAGCCGCCGCTTCCAGTGGAGCGGCATCGGCACGAGGATGTCGATACCTAAATCCCGGGGGAACGCCAGCATCAACCTCTCCCCTAACGGTTGGGACAGCGGTTGCACACCCCCATACTTGAACAAATGGATCAACCGGCGCAGCGTACCTTCGTAAAAGCCATAGCTATAGGCCGCGTCAAAACTGGTAAGGCCAAGCCGGCACAGCGGACATCGCCCATACTCGTCAAGAGGCGACTCGTTCACAAATGGAGCGCGGCAGCAGGAGCACATATAGTCCGCTGTCATTGGCTCCAGCGAATCAAGGCAACCCCGGCAGACGGGGATCCGGGAGATGTCGGATAGTCGTTTGCCGCAAACGCGGCAGTCATCCGGAAAAACAAGACGGAAACAGCCGGACAGGAACGTACGAACAGGCGAGGTAATGTCAGGCCAAACTGAGGTTAGCCATCGACTCGAGAAGATGCACCTCCCAAAGAAATCATACAACAGAGTAACCGGTCTCAACGGAACACGAACACGAAATCGGGGATACGGATCGCCTCCTTTGGGTTTATCCTCAACAAGGAGGTCCCATGCAACCTGAACACGCCGGATTCCTGCGTGATTTTTACGTTAAGGCGATCGAAGAGGAAAGAGCTGCGACGCGCAAAGTCATCGCAGCCATCCCTGAAGAGAAGCATGCCTATACTCCGCATCCAACGTCGCGCACCGCTTTCGACCTGGCCTGGCATATCGCTTCCTCGCATGCCTGGTTTCTGGATAGCATCGCGAAACGCGAATTCTCTATGGATTCCGACGAACGGCCGGCAGGGATTAAAACTGTAGCGGACATCGTCGCATTTTACGAAAAGCAAGGCGCGGAAGCCCTGGAAAAAGTGAAGAACGTCACCCCTGAGCAGATGGCAGGGATCGCCGACTTCTTCGGCATGAAATTTCCTCTTGCCATCTACCTGAATTTCCTGCTCCTCCACGAAGTGCATCACAGAGGGCAGCTTTCGGCGTATCTCCGGCCGATGGGAGCGAAGGTGCCGGACATCTACGGTGGCAGTGCCGACGAACCGTTCCAGATGGCCGCGGAACAATCCTAGAAGTGCCGGTCCGGGGATCTCAGTCTGCACCGGTGGAAGCCTGTTTGGCGGCTAAGGCGAATGGCAGCCTGATGCGAAGCACACGCTCGCGGTGGCGCTCCTCGGTGAGGTTGCGGGCTCGGGCATGCAACAGATCCTCGAGTGACACCATGCCAGCCAGGCGGTCTCCACTCGTCCTGTCTACGACAGGCATGCGAGTGAACCCGGTCTCCGCCATTCGAAAAACTACAGCTCGCAGCGGTTCCTGCGCGCAGGCGACGATGGGGTCTGCGCGCGCGAACTCCGCTACAGTCCCTTTCGCGCGGCGTGCCAGAAGGCTTACGATGTCCTTACGGGTAATCACTCCGATCAGGCGATTGCCGCCATCTACAACGGGATAAAGATGTTGCCCTCGGGGCGTGTGATCGGGCCGGAAGGAGGCGGCAAGTTCCTCAAGAGTGGCGGAGGCGGGAAACGCCGCCACCGTGGTTCGCATCACCTCGCGGACGAACAGAATCTCCAGAGGATCCACCGAGTATTCGCGGCTCAGGTGAAAGCCCCTTCTGCTCACTTTTTCGGTGAGTATCGATCGTTTGAGCAGAAGTACTGTAACCGCGTAGGCCACAACACTGGCAATCAGCAACGGAAGCAGCACGTTGACGTCGTGTGTCAGTTCAATGGCAAAAACTACCCCGGTAAATGGCGAACGCATCGTACCGCCGAGGATCGCTCCCATGCCGATCAGCGGCCAGAATCCCAGTCCCGCGTCGGGAAGAACCATCGCTTCGAGTCCGCCGAGTGCCCCACCCATCATCAGCAACGGCGCCAGTACTCCGCCGGAAGTGCCCGAGCCCAGCGCCACCGCCCAGATGACCGATTTGACGAGCAGGATGCCTGCCAGCGTCCCACTTGCGACGTCACCCTGCACAAGCTTTGCAATAGTCTCGTAACCGACGCCGAGCGCCTGTGGAAAAGCCAGTCCACCGAGGCCCACTACGGCGCCCCCGATGGTCGGCCACCACATCCAATGCACGGGCAGTAGCTGGAATGCATCTTCGGCCGCATAAACGGCGGCCGTTAATATCGTCGAAAGCAAGCCCGCCAGTAAACCGGCGATGGCGCACGCCACCAAAACCGATATGCCGGCGAAAACCGGGTGATGGGGCGCAGGAAATAGTGGCCCTACACCGATCAAATAGCGGCGCGCGACTCCTGCCGTCGCGCTCGCCAGTGCGACTGGAATCATGCTCCGGGGTTTCCACTCAAAAAGGAGCAGCTCAACAGCCAGCAGCACCGCCGACAGTGGAGCCGCGAATGTGGCGGACATACCGGCTGACGCTCCGGCAACCAGAAGCGTCTTACGCTCGGCGCTACTCAACCGGAAGAACTGGGCAAACATCGACCCGAAAGCGCCGCCGGTCATGATGATGGGGCCCTCGGCGCCAAATGGACCGCCCGAGCCGATCGAAACCGCCGCCGAGAGGGGTTTCAAAATCGCCAGGCGCGGTTGTACTCGGCTCCCGTTGATCAGGATGGACTCAATCGCCTCCGGAATGCCGTGGCCCCTGATCTTCTCCGACCCGTAGCGGGCCATCAATCCGATGATGAGTGCTCCGCCTACCGGAACCAAGACAGCTACCCACCCAAGTTGGTTGCCCGCTGGCGGCGCCAGTTCCGCATCCAGCGTTTGGAAATAGAACAGGTTCGTGAATAAGCCGATCAGCTTTAGCAGTGCGAGCGCGACGAGCGAACTGCCGGCGCCGATTGCGACTGCCAGCAAGCAAATTGGAATCATGCGCGGCGTCGCCGTAAAGTCCCCGAGTTCGTCCACGCTTCGGCTGTGCCCCTCGGCCGTTTGACAGACCTCTTCCGGTGTCATGCCGCTTCGGACTTCCTGTTTCGCCGCGTCAGCCGCTGCAACGCTCGCGCGAGCTCGGGACCGGTCACCTGCAATTCCTCGCGATGCGTAATGGAAAGTCTGCGAAGCACACGCTCACCTGCGGGGGTGAGACGAACCAGAACCTGCCGCCCGTCTTCGGAATGCCGCTCGCGGACAACCAAGCCGCCCTGCTCCAGGCGGTTCACCAATTCCACGGCGCTGTGATGGCGCAGGAACAAACGCGTTGCGATTTCCCCGATCGTAGGCTGTTTTTCCGGCTTCATCCCGCGGATGGCCAGCAGAGCCTGGTGTTGCCGCGGTTCCACGCCGCTCTCGCGCGCCGCATGTTCGCTGAACTGTAGAAAGCGCCGGATTTGATAGCGGAATTCCGCTAATGCCTGGTAATCGTCAGGAGCCAGGCCGATCGTAGAAGCACTCATTGTTATATCGTACTACGATATATTTGCTTTCTGGAGCAGTGGCCAACAGAAAGAGGAGGAAGCTGTTTGACCGGGACGGAGCGGTCTTTTATACTGGGAAAGAACAGACATCCAGCCTGTTGAGCCCTTGATATATGGTCATTCTGCTTACGGTCCTGCACGTCATTGTGTGCATCTTTTTGATTATTGTTGTACTTTTGCAGAGCGGGAAGGCGGCAGACCTCGCGGGCGCTTTTGGTGGAATGGGCTCGCAGACGGCGTTCGGGCCGCGGGGTGCAGCCACGGTCCTGTCCAAGGCCACAACGGTTGCTGCTACGGTGTTCATGCTGACATCGATGTCGCTGTCGATTATGGCAACGCGCGGCAGTTCTGCGGGAGGTGGTGGTTCCGTATTGGAGCGGGCTGCGCCGGCAACGCAACAACAGACACCGGCTCCGGCAACACCTGCCGCTCCGGCACAGCAATCGCCAGTTCAGCAGACGGCGCCTCCGGCACAACAACCGCCGGCAGATAAGAAGTAGAATTAGGTTGTACTGCGGAGGTGGCGGAATTGGCAGACGCACTAGCTTGAGGTGCTAGCGGGAGCAATCCCGTGGGGGTTCAAGTCCCCCTCTCCGCACCAAAGATTTTAAAGTGGTTAACAGCCATCGGAAATCCGGTGGCTGTTTCCATCTAACACCTGGATATTTTCGGTGGGAAAGCCTTTCCTGCCCAACAAGGCATGGAGCGCCTGCCCGCCCTGCGGCAAGGCAGCGTGCGCGAAGCGGGTTGCGCTCACCCGTAGTTGAACTTCGGCTTTCAAGTTCAGTAAGAGCGCCCCCGGGCGCTCACCCGGTGAATCGCATTC
>CAADGY010000158.1 GCA_900696665.1 uncultured Acidobacteriota bacterium | reverse complement strand
AGCAGCGAAAGATCTGATAGCAGCGGGCGCACCGGGTAGCGCCCGCCTCCATTCAGTTATCACCGATATTGCAGGTGGCCAGAGCGAGCAGCGGGAAGTACTGCCGGTAGAGGTGATACGTGAGGTAAAAGACGTTTGGGAAACCGGTGCCCGTGGTGAGCTTCTCGTCCCACGTCCCGTCGGGGCGCTGTGTGCCGATCAGGTACCGCAAGCCGCGATAAACAGCGGAAGACTGGCCGGCGTTGGCCGCGGAAAGTCCAAGGAGCGCCCAGGCCGTCTGCGAAGGAGTGCTGGAAGCAGGCACGTAACAGTGGCGTGCATAACTTGCACAGCTTTCGCCCCAGCCGCCATCTTCATTCTGAATGGACTGCAGCCAGGCGGCAGCTCTTTGTATGGATGGGCAAGCCGACACATCGCCGCTGGCGCGCAAGCCACGAACGGCCAGAAATGTTCCATAGATGTAGTTCACACCCCAGCGTCCATACCAACTCCCGTCCTGTTTCTGGTTGGCAATGAGATAGCGTACGGCATTCTGCACGGGGGGATCACCGGTTTTGAAGCCGCGCCGGCAGAGGGCTTCGAGAACGCGGCCGGTGATGTCGGGACAGGTGGGATCAAGCATCGCGTTGTGATCGGCGAAAGGGACTTTGTTCAGAAACTCCCAGTTATTGTCGACGTCGAAGGCGGCCCATCCCCCGTCGGAAGACTGCATGCCAAGCAGCCATTCGATGGCGCGGCGCTCAACCCGTTCCTGGCGCTCGGGATCAGAAGCGTGAGCGTGCTGAAGCGCCAGTAACACCATGGCCGTGTCGTCGATGTCGGGATAGTATTCGTTGGCGAACTCGAAGGCCCACCCGCTGGGCCGCAGGCCGGGACGCTTGATGGACCAGTCTCCCTTGCGGCGCACCTCTCTATCGAGCAGCCAGTCGGCAGCGCGGGTCATCGCGGCCGCATCAACGGGACCGCCGGGCATCTCTCCCATGGCGAAGGCGGCTATCGCGGTATCCCATACGGGCGAAAAACAGGGTTGGAACTGCAAACGGTCTTCCGTCTCAAGCAGCAACCGGTCAAACTGTGCAATGGCATCGAGCAGATCGGGGTGATCGCGCTCATAACCCAGGGCATCCATTGCCATGATTGTGTACATCATGGCGGGATAGATAGCGCCTAAGCCGTCGGTGTAGTGCAAGCGCTCAAGCACCCACCGTTCCGCCTCACGTACAGCGGTTTTGCGGACGTCCTTGATTCCCCTCCGCTCCCACATTTTCACCAGGCGATCGGCATGGTTGAATATGGTGGAAGTACGATCTCTTCGGGGCAAGGTCAGACGCTTGCCGGGAACAAACAATTCTTCTACCGTGAGGCCTTGAGGAACAGGGTGCTGGCTTCCTATAGACTGGACGATCGAAAGCGGAACCAGAATGGTGCGCGTCCAGGAAGACATTTCATATAGTAGATTTCCGGGTACAAGCAGAATCTCGGGCGGTACACTGGGCACATATCGTCTGGGGTAGAGCCCGAAGAGGCTAAAATTCATCTTGGTGTAGCTATTGCTCGCCTGGAGACCTCCCAGCGAAAGGACACGGCTGCGTGCCCGGACCATCACGGGGCTTTCAGAATCTTCCCCTGCGATTTTCATCGCGGTATAAGCGCGAGCGGTGGCGTTGATCTCTGAGGGGCCTCCTTCGTAGATCGACCAGCCACCATCGGACAACTGGCGCTCGAGGATAAAGCGCACCGCTTTCCGGATACGATTCCAGGTTGGGGGATGCCACGGCTGGTCCGGCTCCGGTGGATACAGCCAGAGTTGAAGAAGAATATAATCGGACTCCAAAGTGGAGTCGGCCGTAAGGTCGCCGCACCAGTATCCTTGCGGATCCTGAATTTTGAGAAGAGCATTAGCGGCGGCTGTGGCACTTGTCCGTATGCCTGCCGCAAGCTGCTGCAACTCGGCTTGGGCGATGGTGCGAGCGGCCTGTGTGTCGCGCGGCGGAGCCGGCGCGATATATCGGAATTCTTCTCTCATGATCAAAAAGTTTTGTTGGAAATCTCGCTGTGCCTATAGCAGGTCACCAGATGATCATTGACCATACCCACCGCTTGCATAAACGCATAACAGATTGTAGAGCCCACGAATCGGAATTCCCGTTTCGCGAGATCCCTGCTCATAGCGTCCGATACTGGAGTCCGGACAGGCACCTGGCCGGCCGTGCGCCATACGTTCACAACGGGCGCACCGTTCACGAATTGCCAGATGTAGCGATCGAACGTTCCAAATTCATCGATCACGTTCAGAAACGAACGTGCATTCCGCACCGCCGCTGAAATCTTCAGACGATTACGAACGATACCGGAGTTGGCGAGCAACTCGCCGATTTTCCTCTCTTCATAGCGTGCAATGACAGCGGGATCGAAGCCATCGAAAGCAGACCGATAGTTTTCACGCTTCTTCAGTATCGTCGTCCAACTCAAACCTGCCTGAGCGCCTTCGAGAATCAGGAATTCAAACAAAACACGATCATCGTGTTGCGGTACGCCCCATTCCGAATCGTGATACAGAATGTCCACATCGTTCTTCGCCCAGGGGCAACGCTTCTGCACGTGCTTATGCATTCCTATTTTATCGTACCTCTGTATTCTCAACAGATTCGCTCTATCCTGGAAGATACAGACGTGATTGGACTGAAACTCTTCACAGCATGTTTTCTATTCTTCCTGCTTCAACAAAGTGCGAATGCGTTTGACGCCGAGGCACGTATACGTGCGGAAGCGGCATTCCGGGAGGGAGTGGCGGCGGAATCGGCAGGCGATAACGCCCGCGCCATGAGGGCGTTCACTCAGGCGCTGGAAGCCGACCCCGACTACGGACCAGCCTGGCTGCGCCGCGGACGTTTACAACTGAAGGCGACTGACTACAAGCAAGCGGTTGCAGATCTGAACCTGGCGGTTGCAGCCGGGCTGGAGAATGCCGATCTCTATGAAATGCGAGGTGCGGCGTACTCGCACCTGGAGCACTGGAAATACGCGATCGCGGATTACACCCGCTGCGTTGAAGCCGACGCCAAACGAACGGCCTGCTGGGCTGGACGCGGCTTCGCCTACGGGCAGATCGAGCAGTTCGGGAGCGCAGCGCGGGATCTGACCCGAGTCCTGGAACTGGGGGACGGTGATCCGAAAACTTATGCGCTGCGCGGCGCGGCATATTTCAAAACCGGCGAGATGGAAAAAGCCATAGCCGACCTCACAAAAGCGCTGGAGAGCCAGCCGGACGATCCGTTGCTGTACTTAATTCGTGCTACTGCATATGCAGGGACAGGCAATGAACAGCAAGCCCTTAGAGACCGCGAGCAGGCCGTCCGGTTGGATTCTCGAAACGCGGAAGCCTATGTGGCGCGCGGGGCATCGTATCACGCACTGGGCCGTCATGAGGAGGGATTTGCCGACCGTACCAGAGCGCTCAAGCTGAATCCGCAGTTCGCCGAGGCTTACCTTGGCCGCGGCAGCGCGCACCTGTCGCTGGGACAATATGACGAAGCCGTCAAGGACCTGCGAAAGCTGGTGGAGTTGAAACCAGACGATGCTGAAGCGCAAGCGTTGTTGCAAAGAGCACTGGACGCTCAACAGCAGGCAACCGAGGCGCCCAAACCAACTCCGCAGGAAACAGCAGAGGGCAGGAAGGAGACCGGGACTTCTAAGGTAATCCCGGCATCTGGTGCGGCGCTTGCCCGTAAGCATTACGAGACAGGAAGAAAGTTACTGGGCCAGTCGAAGTTCAGCTCGGCCGTGGACGAGTTGTCCAAAGCAATCGCCCTGAATGCGAAGAACGCCTTCGCCTACAACGCGAGAGGATACGCATACCTGCGACTGAAACAATATAAGCTGGCCATAGCGGATTTCGATACGGCTCTTCGTCTGAATCCGCGCTATCGTAATGCCTCCCGAAATCGGGAGGCGGCCCGGCGCGCCGCTCAAACGCCCCAGCAATAGTCTTCGACGACGCGTTCGACGCTGGAATCTTTTTCGGTGATGCGCATCAACTCCAGGCGAAGTGCGTCGACCAGGGCGCGCCAACTAGCTTCAATGACATTCTCAGACACGCCGACGGTGCTCCAACTACGGCGGTGATCGGTCCATTCAACAAGAACCCGGACTTTCGCGGCCGTTCCCTTTTTCGGTTCGAGAACGCGAACTTTGTAGTCGGTTAACCTGACTTTCGCTATTTCGGGATAAAGAGAGGACAGGCATTGCCGGAGACAGAGATCGAGCGCGTTCACGGGGCCATGGCCGTGCGCCGTGGCCGAATGAACGCCGTCCTGCGCCTTGATGGTAACAGTGGCAGCCGTAACGGTCTCTTTGCCTCCGGTCATCCTGGTGGTTACCTCGTAACCGAGGGCTTCAAACAAATGGACTCCGGGGCGAAGCGCTTCGCGGACCAGGAGCTCAAACGTGCCTTCAGCGGCCTCGAGTTCGTAGCCGAGATATTCGAGGTGCTTGATGCGATCGAGAAGCTCACGGCGTGCTTCGTCAGTCAGCTCGCCAAGCCCGTGCTGCTTCAGTTTGAAAAGAATATTGCCACGCCCGGAAAGATCGCTCAAAAGAACACGCTGCCGGTTCCCGATGGTTTCGGGCCGTACGTGTTCGTAAGTGGCCGCGTCGCGCAGAACTGCGCTAACGTGCACACCGCCTTTGTGAGCAAAGGCGCTATGGCCTACATAGGGCTGATCGTTGCGGAGAGGCAGGTTAGCCAACTCCGCTATAAACCGTGAAACATGGCTCAACTTGGGTAGATTCTCAGGTCCGACGGCGGTATGGCCGAGCTTTAACTCCAGGTTGGCGATGACGGAGCAGAGATTCGCATTGCCGCAACGTTCGCCATAGCCGTTCATACAGCCTTGGACGTGCGTAACGCCTTGCTCCACCGCGGCGACGGTGTTTGCCACGGCAACGTCGGAATCGTTGTGACAATGAATGCCCAGCACACCGTCGAACCGCTTGCGCACTTCCGCCACGATCTCCTCGAGGCGGCCAGTGATGGTGCCCCCGTTCGTATCGCAAAGACAGAGCACGTCGGCGCCGGAAGTTTTCGCAGCTTCGAGCGTTCGCATGGCGAAATCGGGGTTCGACAGCCAGCCGTCGAAAAAGTGTTCGGCATCATAGACCACTTCTTTTCCATGGTCTTTCAAGAATCGGACCGTTTCGGAAATGAGCTTCAGGTTTTCTTCCTCGCTGATGCCGAGTGCGCGTTTGGTGTGGAGATCCCAACTCTTTCCGAAAATGGAGATGACCGGTGTATGGGCCTCGATCAACGCACGCACGTTGGGATCACGGTCGACGGGGTTACGCGCAAAGCGAGTGGAGCCGAACGCAGTGATCTTGGCGTGTTTGAGCCTGAGGTCCCGCACGCGGACAAAAAATTCCTTGTCCTTCGGGTTGGACCCCGGCCAGCCACCCTCAATGTAATCGATCCCAAGCTCATCCAGCTTGTGAGCAATCATGAGCTTATCCTCCACGGAGAAGGACACCGCTTCTCCCTGCGTGCCGTCGCGAAGGGTCGTATCAAAGGTGAAGATCTTCATGGTTCGGTCTCCAACGAGGCGAGATCCCCCGGCTACCAGATGATGGCATCAGGCCGATACAGCCTGATCCTGGGGTACGCCGATTTCTTTCTTCTTCTTCAGAAACGTCATCATCTCACGCAGTTCGCGGCCCACGACCTCGATAGGCTGTTTGCGTCCCGCTTCGCGCATGGCGAGAAATTTCGCACGGCCGGCTTTATTCTCGCCGATCCACTCGCGAGCAAACTGGCCGGATTGCACTTCGCTGAGGATCTTCTTCATCTCCTCGCGCGTGGCTTGGGTGACGATCCGGGGACCGCGCGTGTAATCGCCATACTCGGCTGTATCCGAGACGGAATAGCGCATGTAAGCGAGGCCGCCTTCCTGGATCAGGTCGACAATGAGTTTCAACTCATGAAGGCACTCGAAGTAAGCTACTTCCGGAGCGTAACCCGCCTCGACGAGCGTCTCAAAACCGGCGCGGATTAATTCACTGACACCGCCGCAGAGAACCGCCTGTTCGCCGAACAGATCGCTCTCCGTCTCTTCCCGAAACGTCGTTTCGATCACGCCTGCTTTAAGACAACCAAGCGCCATCGCATAGGCGAGCGCAACTTGCAGGGCCTGACCCGACGGATTCTGATGAATGGCAACCAGCGCCGGTACGCCGACCCCTTCGGTAAAGAGCTCGCGGACACGATGCCCGGGGGCTTTCGGCGCGATCATCGACACGTCCACGCCTGCCGGTGGAACGATGGCCCGGAAGTGGATACTGAAGCCGTGAGCGAACATCAGCGTCTTGCCGGGGATCATGTTCGGGGAGATTTCGTTTGTGTAGAGATCCGCCTGAATGTGATCCGCGACGAGAACCATCACCACATCGGCGGCTTTTGCAGCATCGGCGACACTCATGACGCGAAGTCCGGCGGCCTCCGCCTTGGGCCAGCTCTTGCTTCCGGCATAAAGGCCGACGACAACATCAAGTCCGGAATCACGCAGATTCAGCGCATGCGCGTGCCCCTGGCTGCCGTATCCAATAATCGCGACGGTCTTCCCTTTTAGATTCGCGAGGTCGGCATCCTTTTCGTAATATCGATTAACCATTCAACACTCCGTCTGTTAGTTGTAGTTTTTCAGCCGCCATTCCGGCGGGTACGGGACCGGACAGGCGTAGCTTTTTCGGATCCAAAGACACCGCCACCAATCCGGATCGTGTCACGTCGATGTCGCCGTAACTGCGCATGACATTGATAAATTCGTCCATCTTCTCAGTGTCTCCGGTAGCCTCGATCGCAAACCCCTCAAGAGAGGAGTCGACGACGCGAGCTCCGAAGATTTCCGCTTCCTTCAGGATCGCGGTACGGGCTTCCTGCGAAGTGCGTATGCGGAGGAGCACCAGTTCCCGCGATACAGCGGGGGAATCCGTAAGATCGGAGACCTGGAGGACATTCAACAGCTTGTTCATCTGCTTGATGACAGCGGTGCGGAGCCTCGCATCCACGTCGACGACGATGGTCATACGGGATAGCGTTGGATCAAGAGTGCGGGCGACAGTGAGGCTCTCGATGTTATAGCCACGAGCACTTAGCACACCAGTGATGCGCATGAGAGCGCCGGGTTTGTTCTCGACTAATAACGATATGACTTGCAGCATTTGATGCTCCTCGGGCACACTATTTCGGCACAGCTACCGGCTTCGGAGGGCCAAGCACCATCTCGTTGATGGCGGCGCCGGCCGGCACCATCGGATAGACGTTCTCATTGGGAGAAACCCTGACATTCAGCAGGTAAGGTCCCGGCTCGCGGATGGCCTCCTGGAGAGCAGGCACAAGGTCAGCCGGACTTTCGATAGTACGCCCTGTGAAGCCATATGCGCCGGCAAGCTTGGCGGCATCCGGAAACGCTTCCAATTCGACGGCACAGAGCCGGTTGTTATAGAAAAGGCTCTGCCATTGCCTGACCATGCCAAGATAGCCATTGTTCATGACCACCACCTTGACGTTCAGGCCGTAATTCGCCATCGTAGCCAACTCGGGGATAGACATCTGGAATCCACCATCTCCGACAACCGCGAACACAATCTTGTCGGGGTTGGCGAAGGCAGCGCCGATAGCGGCCGGAAGTCCGAAGCCCATTGAGCCAAGACCGCCTGAATTCAACCAAAGGCGCGGTTCGTTGAACCGGATGAATTGAGCGGCCCACATCTGATGCTGGCCAACGTCCGCACTAACGATGGCCCGTCCGTTTGAAATGCGGTCGATTTCGACCATCAGGTGCTGGGGTTTGATTTCGGTGGTGGAGAACGCGGGTGTTAGCGGATGCTCTTCCTTCCACTGGCGGATTTGGCGCCACCAGTTGCGGCGCGCCTCAGAATTTCGACCCGCTTCGGCAGGCGCCGTTTCGGTGAGCACCTTGTTTAGCCTGGCAATTACGCGTTTGCAATCACCTACGATAGGAAGATCCGCGGCACGATTCTTGCCGATCTCCGACGGGTCGATATCCACATGAATCACTTTTGCGTGGGGCGCAAACGCGGCCAGGCGGCCCGTTACACGGTCATCGAAGCGAACCCCCAGAGCGATCAGCAGGTCCGAACCGCTCATGCCCATGTTGGCAGCGTAGCTACCATGCATACCGGGCATGCTGATGAAGTTCGGATGATCAGCGGGAAGCGCTCCGAGACCCATCAAAGTATTCACGGCGGGAGCGTCAATGAGTTCCACGAACTCACGGAGTTCGGCCGATGCACCGGAAGCGACAATGCCCCCACCGGCGTATACAAAGGGACGCTCTGCCTGCCAGATCATCTGAGCGGCGCGGCGGATCTGCCCGGTGTGACCCTCGGTAAATACTTTGTAGCCTGGCAGATGAATGGACGACACCGGCACGTAGTGCGCCTGTCCTTGGAAAATGTCTTTCGGTATGTCGACGAGAACGGGCCCCGGACGGCCGGATGAAGCAATATGGAAGGCTTCGTGAATGACCTGAGGCAGATCACCGATGTTCTTGACCAAGTAGTTGTGCTTGGTGCAAGAGCGGGTGATACCAAATGTGTCCGCTTCTTGGAATGCGTCGCTCCCGATAAGGCCAGTGGACACCTGCCCGGTGATGGCTACGACAGGAATGGAGTCCATCAAAGCATCAACGAGTCCGGTGACCAGATTGGTGGCCCCAGGACCGGAAGTTGCGCAGCATACACCGACACGGCCGGTGGAGCGGGCATAACCCTCGGCGGCGAAACAAGCGTTCTGTTCATGGCGTACAAGCACGTGGCGGATCGGGTTTTCGTACATCGCGTCGTACAGTGGGAGTGTTACTCCGCCTGGATAGCCGAAAATGCAGTCCACTCCTTCGCGGACCAAGCATTCGAGTAAGATCTTCGCGCCACTCATCAACGTTGCCATATCGTTCAGCCTTTCAAAAAAGGAGTCACACAATGAAAAAGGCCACCAGCCGGATCTTCAACCCCGCCAGTGGCCTTTCGGATCTCTTGCTCTAAGGCTCACTCAGGCGGGGCCGGCTATGGTGACCCCAATAATAATTACGCCTACTACCTCGAGAGCCCGAGCGGACACACCAACCCACGACGCCGGAGATGCAAAGCCAAGCTGCCGTGAGTCCACGAAGCAAGATTAACCTAAAAGAAATCTGAATGCAAGTGCCACCTGGCATTAATTTTGTTAATAGAGAAATTTAATCATCAAGTTTGTAGTGCGATCAATCTGCCGAAGAGGATCCGGCTTGGGACCCGGTGACAGCACCTTACGGGACGCCCAACCGATTTATTTTAAATATGTTACGAGGTGATGTCTACGCGGCAGAATACATGAGCAGTGCTAGGCTCAAGTCAGGTGAAGGGCGTTGTCACTCATCGCTCTTCTTGCTTTCATACAAAGGCTTATCCGGATGGCACAAACAGACGCGGGTGTTAAGAGCAAAAAAAAAAGCAGCACTAAGAACGGTACGAAGAACAAGAACAGAATCGGGAGCGGGGGCAGGAGCAGCAAGGCAACAGACCGGCGCACAGCCAAGGCAACGGTGAAGCCGCGGACGAGTTCCGCCGCTGAGAAAAGCGCCGTTAGTAGTCTCAGACGACAAGTAGAACGAAAACTGAAGGCAGAAGACGCAAAGGCGACTTACGCGGACTATATCCGGCTTCTTCAACTCGAGAAAGAAATGGATGAGGAGCAACCAAGGGAGATTAAAGTTGAATGGGTAGAACGGTCGGAGGAGACGTCTGTGTTCGACGAATAGAGTATCAGGCACTTCCGTCGCAAGCCCGGTTCCACGCCTCACGAGCGAGGTTCAAGGGCTTTTCCGGGCCGATTGGATCCGGAAAAAGCCAAGCGCTCTGCCAAGAAGCGATTAAGTTGACCTATCTAAACCCAGGAAGACTTGGGCTGATCGGCGCGCCCACATATCCTATGTTACGGGACGCGACGCAAGTTACTCTTCTGGAGATACTCGGACGGAACAAGATTCCATATGAAATTAACAAATCAGAAAACGTCTTGCTGCTCAAAGACACAGGATCCAGGATTGTCTTTCGCGCAGTAGACGATTTCGAGCGGCTCCGCGGCACGAACCTGGCCTGGTTCGGGATGGATGAACTTACATACACTCCGGAAGAAGCATGGCTACGGTTGGAGGGCCGTTTAAGGGACCCGCTGGCTAAGCGGCTTTGCGGTTTTGCGGTGTGGACCCCCAAGGGGCACGACTGGGTTTACAAACGATTCATGGCGAATCCGGTTAATGGATATGAAGCAATCATCGCTGCGGCATTCGAAAACAAATTCATACTCGATGCCATCCCGGATTTTTACGAAAGACTCGAGCGGAGCTACGACAGCAAATTCTACCGCCAAGAAGTGCTCGGCGAATACCTGAATATCAATACCGACCGGGTCTACGAGGCTTTCGACCGTGAATTGAATGTTCAGCCTGTGGAGTTCGATTCCATGGCGCCTATTCTATGGGCGCTGGACTTCAACGTCGATCCAATGTGCTCGGTGGTGGCACAGATGAAGGATGGCAAGGTTGTGGTGCTCGACGAGATTGTTTTGTCGCGTGCCAGTACGATTGAAGCATGTGAAGAGTTTCAGTCGCGCTTCCCGCAAGCGCCAGTGGGCATAACCATTTTTGGGGATGTCTCGGGCAATAAGCTTCAGACCGCCGGAACCACGGATTACCGGCTGATCCAGCAGTTCTTCGCCAGGGCCGGATACGAGAAGGTAAGTTATTGTGTCCCCAGAAGTAATCCGGCCGTGCGAGACCGAGTGATGCTAGTAAACGCCAAACTCAGAAATGCCTCTGGCGAGGTGGGGTTGCTGGTGAGTCCCAAGTGCAAGGAGTTGATCCTGGACTTCGAAGAAGTCACTTACAAGAGCGGCACCACGGTGATCGACAAGGAGAGAGACCTCAGGAGAACCCACCTTTCGGATGCGCTTGGGTATTTGATCTGGCAGCAAGACAAGCAGAAGATTCACCACGGCACCCGGCCATTGTTCTAGATCGATTCCATAGCAGGTTATAAGTGGGGCCACGTCCAGCTTTTTTTTGGACGGGCCCCTTTCTTTTTCGCCGGCACGGTACGGCGAGCAGAGGAAGAAGTGGCAAAAGTGACTGACATAACACAAGAGCATCCCGAATACCGGGCCAGAAAAGCGATGCGCCGGAAGTACCGGCACCTGTACACCGGCGGAGAGCAACTAAAGGAGAACGCGTCAGAGTACCTGGTACGCCGGCAGAAGGAACCTGCGGACGTTTACGAGGAACGGCTCAGCCGCGTGTATTACGAAAATTACGTCGGTTCGATCATCGACTGGTATGCAGCTACTCTTTTCCGGCGCGAACCCGCGCTGTCCTTCGACAGCCCGGATGAATTCGCGCGGCGCTTCTTTAGGACTTTTGCGGAAGATTGCGATCGAAAAGGCACCGCGCTAAGCGACTACTTCCGGCGGCAACTGGTAGAAACGCTGGTTGAGGGCGTCAGCTATACGCTGGTGGATTTTCCGCGGTCCGACCGGCCCGCGGGGAACAAGGCGGAGGAGGAGGCGCGAGGAATCTCTCGCGCCTACCTCGTGCCCTACACGGCCGAAGACCTCATCAACTGGAGCCACGATCAGACGGGGAATCTCGAGTGGGTAGTGTTGCGCGCGTCGCGACTTCGAAAAGCACGGATCGACGATGAGGCGTGGACCGAAGACACCACGTGGACCTACTACGACAAGGAGAGATTCGCGGTTTACCAGCGGCGCTCCGGCGAGCCGGTATTGGTGGACCGAGGCCACCACGCGCTGGCAGGCCAACACAGAGTGCCGCTGTTCGACTTACGTGTGACCGACGGCTTGTGGCTGATGAACAAAGCCGGCCTTCTACAACTCGAGCACTTCAACAAATCCAACGCCCTTTCCTGGGCTCTCACGATGGGACTATTTGCAATGCCGGTTGTCTATTCGGAACGCGAATGGAGCCAGATGGTCGGAGAGTCCTACTACATCCAATTAGGCCCGGAGGACCGATTCGGGTGGACGGAGCCGGAGGGCCACGTATACCAAATCGCCGCGAGCAACCTCGACCGCCTGAAAGAAGAAATCTATCGTGTTTGCTATTTGATGACGCAGGCTGGGGGGCCGCTGTCAAGCGGAACGTCGCAGTCGGGGCTGAGTAAGCAGAGAGACTACGCAATCACGCAAGAGGTGCTGCGAGCGTACGGAGACGCGGTGAAAGACACCTTGAAGCGTATCCTGCGGGCCATCGGCGAAGCGCGGGGAGATGTTGTTTCCATCGATGTCTCCGGGCTAGACGAGTTCGATATCGGCGACTTCAGCAGCGAAATCGACGATGCCGAACGATTGCTTGCGATGAACATCGGGTCCACAAGCTTCAAGAAACAGATTTTCCGGCGGCTGGCATCAAAGTACCTTTGCGATGTGCGCCAAGAGGTGAAAGACGAGATCTCAACCGAGATCGACGCCTGGTTGAACCAGTCCGCATAGGAAAGGAAGAGGAGATATGGAAGAAGACGGAAAACACACACCCGAAGCGAACAATGGGTCAGTGACCGATGTGCGGACTCTGATCCGGGATGCAATCAGTGAGTTCATTCGAATGGAGCAGTCCAAGGCAGAGCCAGCTTACAAAGCCGAGCTGATGGATGAGCGCAAGCGCCGGGAACACCTGGAACAGCGCGTGAATGAGCTGATCGAAGAAAACCGCAGGAGCCGGCAGATTGCCGAAGAAATGGACCGGAGCGCAACATTACGGGCAGAGTTGCAGCGCCTCGGAGTGACCAAGATCGATCTAGCCTTCAAAGCGGTGAAAGACGACATTTATCGAACCGAGGACGGGAGGTTGGTGGCGCGCGGAGAGCACGGCGAATTCAGCGCCCGCGACTATCTTACCCAGTTCGTGAACGACAACCCAGAGCTGCTTCCGGCAAGAATCGCCGGGGGGTCTGGAGCAAGTCCGAATCAAAAGCCGGCGGCAAGCGGCGCAGCGTTCGATTTGGACAAAATCAAACCGGGAATGAGTGCTGAGGATCTGGAGCGTGTGCGTCAAGAGATTGCGAAAGTAGCGGCGCAGACGGCTCGAGGCTTCTAACAGTTTCCGGAGCGAGTGAAGGAAGAACAGGAGAGACATGGCAACAATTACCTCAGCAAACTTGGCCAACGCGATCGTAAAGCTGGTCGCGGTGGACGCTTTGCCGGCGCTAATGGGGAACCTGGTTATGGGTAACCTCGTTAACCGCGACTTTGAACCAACCCTGGCGCAGGCCGGCGACACGGTGAACATCCCGATACCGCCGACACTGATCGCCAATAACCTGGCGGAAGGTGATTCCGTACAGACACAAAACCCGTCTTTGGATAACGCAAAGATTGAGCTCAAGACCCATGCGGAGGCAACTTTTCAGATCCCCGACGTGACGAAAGTGCTGGCCGTTCCGGACCTGCTGAAGCTGTACATGCAGCCCGCGGTGATCGCACTGGCGGAAAGAATAGAATCGGATCTGCTGAAACTGGCCCACCAGTTCACGGCTAACGACCCCATCGGACAGGCGGGGACGGCGCTTACCGAGGCGCTGGTGGATACGGCCGAAACCGCTCTGTTTCAAGCGAAAGTGCCCCCCAGTGCTTCGAAGTACCTCGTAGTGAGCGGCGCCGGGTATTCGCAACTGCGCCAGATTCCGCGGTTCAGTGAATACCAAACGGCGGGCGAAGCGGGATTGCGGGCGGTTGTCGATGGAACGGTAGGCAAGGTTAAGGACTTCTTCGTATTCCGTTCCCACTTTGTGGACAAAACCGGCAGCGGGCCGGCCGCGACGCACAACCTGGCGTTTGCAAAAGACGCTTTAGGGTTGGTGATTCGCCGGCTGCCGCAACCGCTGCTCGGCACCGGCGCTATCGCCGAGTACGCTGAATTCGGCAATTTCGGAATGCGAGTGGTGATGAGCTACCAGCCCAATACGCTGGCTCAGCAGTTCACGGTCGATATTCTGTACGGCTGCGGAGTTCTGCGGAACAGCCACGGACTGCGCGTGATCAGCTAAGGCTCGAACGCGGTTGTGGACCCGGTTCCTTCCAAGGGAGCCGGGTCCTTTTTTGGAGGAAAAGGACTAATTTCATGCAGACTCGAGTCTATTGGAAGAAGCTTCGTGACTTAGAAAACACCTTGCCCGAGGGCGATGTTGTGATCGTAAGTAAAGACACCCCGGACGGCGGCCGTGCGGGTGTGGTAACAGAGGTCCCCAGACGTACTGCGGCTCAACTTTTGATAGAGGGCCGCGCCGAACTGGCTACAGAGGAGCAGGCACAGAAGTTCCGGACGTCCGTGGCCGAACAGTTCAAGGCAGCCGAACAGGCCGCAGCAGCTCAGCGGGTGCAACTTACAGTTGTGCCGGAGTCCGAGTTGAAGGCTCTTCGCAACGCGATCCGGACAACTAAACAATAAGAGGCACTATGTCCCTGTTTTCAGACGGTCTTGTCTCCAACATCGGCGACTTAAAGGCATACGAGAGTTCAGTTCTTGACACCGCCGCCAACGAACGAATCGATCTCACGAGGAAATCCGAGATCGCACAGAAAGAACTTGGAGTCGAGTTGGCGGGATTCCTTACGCGGCATCTGTGTACGGCCAGCCTTAACCAGGTGGTTGTGACCGACGCACTGAGACAGTGGCATGCTTTGCATACTCTGACTCTCTTCTACCGGGATGCCTACAGCAGCCAGCTAAACGACCGGTACCATCGTCGATTACAGGAATACGAGCGACTGGCAAAAGCGGCGTCAGACCGGGTATTCGAATCTGGAATCGGCATAGTGTTCCGCCCCGTAAAGCGGGCGGTCATCCCGACGCTGCGTGTGGTATCCGGTGCCGCCGCCGAGGGTGCTTACTACATCAGAGTCACCTGGGTAGATGGGAGCGGGACGGAAGGGGCTCCAAGCGAGGCAGCGAGCATGGCATTACTACCGGGCCAGACCTTGGAAGTCACTACTAGAGAAGCACCAGCAGATGTGGCGGCTTGGATTGTCTACGCGGGCCTGGATCCCGATCGTACCCAGCGGCAGACCGAAACTCCGTTGCCACTTCACAGCACGTGGACACTTCCAGACACTTTGGGGCCAGGACCTGGGCCAGGCGATGGACAGCAGGCCAACTACACAGTGCTTCGAAGCCGAGTATTGAGGAGAGGTTAACCAGGATGTCTATCGGATCGGTAGTCACAGGCAAAACACTGGGTGTCCTGCGGCTTGAGGACCGCGGCTTGGGATCCGCAATTGCGTGGCTGCGGGAAAGTAGTGAAGTTCCCCTGGAAATCATCGATACAGATGACATTGCCGGCCAGAACACCGCTTTTGAGATAGTCGAAAGAGCGAAGGGGGGAAGATACCCTTCTATCAGCGTGTACTGCGATCGCATTTCCAATACTCTGCACGAGAAGTTCAGACGCTTCTCCGGCAAAGCGCGCCTGGTCCTCGAGATTCGTGTTTCGAAAGATCGATTGGAAGGGGTAGAGCAACAGTTGCAGTGGTACACAGGTGCCCTGATGCGCGTCCTCGACACGAACCGCGGGGACTGGGGCGATGGCGTGTACTATGCCGGTGGCTATGAAGCGACCTTCGGCTCTACCAAACATGGTGGAAAGAACTTCATCCAAATAGGAAAAATCACATTCGAGCTGGATGTGAATCTTAGTTAGGCAAAAGCACATGGCTTGCTACATATCATCCAACGACAATCGCTTCTACGTCAGCGAAGAACAGACGTACGGCGAAGTAGCGTCCATTTCGGCGCTCAACAGAATTCCAGCAATCAGGCTGCGGGTCAACCAGGTGCTCCAGCAGCCAAACCGGAGAGACAAGACTGGAGGGCGCACGTTCACCGGACTACCTTCCGGCCTGCGCCGGAGGACCGAGTGGTCGCTTGAGACCTACCTGAAGACCTGGTCAGATACCGCTGCACCTCCGGCCTATGGCGCCTTGTTTCAAGCAGCCTTGGGCGGCACACCCCAGATGTCAACCGGCGGTATCCTCAGTTCCGCTTCTGACCGGACCATTCGCTTCGCGGGATCTCATGGACTAACGGCTGGCCAAGCCATTTCCTTGGGAGGAGAACTCCGCTTCGTCACAGCCATTATCGACAGCCAGTCCGTGCTGGTCAATGCCCCATTCACTGTGTGGGTCGCACCGGGAATGGCATTTGAGCCGACAGTGACGTACATGCCAGCTACACAATTGCGAAGTGTGAGTGTTTTCGACTACTGGAGCCCGGAGACCTCTGTACAAAGAATTGTGACTGGAGCGGCGGTCAACGACCTGGCGATCAGAGTGAATGGAGATTACCATGGATTTCAGTTCGGTGGGCTGGCAGCGGACCTGGTTGACAACGTCAGCTTCGAAAGTGGGCAAGGTTCTCTCACGCAGTTTCCCATTGAACCGGAAGTCACCGAACCAGCTTATTCAGTAGTGCCTGGTCATTTGGGTCAAGCTTGGATGGGAAGCACGGCCGAGCGGGTTTGGACTATAACAGAAGCGGAAATCGCGATCAACAACGGCATCGACTTGAGGGAGCGCGAGTTCGGAATGGATCGGCCGCGATGCATCAGCGCCGGCTCGCGAACAGTTCGAGCCCAGATTTCGCTATTCGAACAGGATAATGAGCACATAAGGAGCCTGTATCAAGCGGCGAAACAGCATTCTCCAATCGAAGTGATGTTTCAACTCGGCATTCAGTCAACACAGCTTTGTGGTGTGTACTTGAAGAGTGTGGTGCCCGACATACCGGAGTTTGACGACACCGACACGCGATTGCAATGGCGTTTCACCGATAGCCGGGCACAAGGGACTTTCAACGATGAAATCTCCATCGCCTTCGCCTGAGGAGGTGCACTACAGCAGCGAAGTCACGATTCCATCGCAGGCGATACCGGGCGTGACGTTTACAATCCGCCGGATGTCATTTGGGCGAAGAATTGAACTGACCCGCATGGTTCGGGAACTCACCGTGCGAATGGAGTTTCTCGAAGCCGGACAGGACTTGAGGGACAAAATCGAGGCAGCGTTTGTTGCCAACGAAGTTGACGCAGTATATCTGCGGTGGGGACTGCTGCGGGTTGAGGGGCTAGAAATCGATGGAAACACCGCGACTCCAGAACTGGCGATCGCCGCTGGTCCGGAGGCTTTAGTCCGGGAGATCCTCATCGCCGTAAAGCACGAATGCGCCCTGACTGAAGACGAAGCAAAAAACTGATCGTCGCCTTCCATTTTCAATTTGCAAACGAGGCCGCCTGGAAGTGCGACGACTGCAGGCGAAGCGGTCTCGAAAAAAAGCGCCGGTGCGGATGGCTGCCGGTGGAGGATCTTTCACCAGGCCGACCCGTGTGGACCAGGCGGCAATATTCGACTCACACTTGCCCGAAGTCTCTCATTTCCGGGCAGAGCCGCACGTGGCTGGAAGAGTATTCCGTGTGGAAGATGTTCGGGCACGGGGACCTGTGGTCAATGCCCGCGCGGACAGTAGAAGCATTCTGCTTGCTGGAACGCGAGCTGATGAGAGAAAGGGAACATGCAAACCAATGACGTTAGACAGGCCCTCTTTAACCTGCTTCAACCCACCCATGGGTTGAGCAGTCAAAGTCAAGGGCCGACGGGCGTACTGAACGATCATACAGGCGGAACCAACCTACCGCCCAAAGCTGATGCCACGACAAGGTCCGATGAAACCTTCAGCCGGCTGGCGACGGAAATGGAACGGCTGCGGCTTGTGCAGGAATCAAATGCTGATATCCTAGTGGATAACACGCGCGCTGTTTCTGAAAACACGAGTGCGCAGGCAGGCCGGAGCGGGTCGTCAACACTCGGAACCATCGGCAAGTCGATAGGCAAGCTCGCACTGAACGCCACCGGCATTGGAGCACTCGTTTCCGGGATCACCGGGTTGTTTTCGGGAGACAAACCGGAACCAGTTCCTCTACCAACTTACACGCCGCCAGCGCCTATCCATTGGGATACTGTTCTGTCGAGTTCGCAACGTGCAACATCACGCCAGTCTTATGGCGCCAGTTCGAGTCAGGCTACAGGTACGGCAGCACAGCCTACGCCAATTCAGATCAATGTGCAAGCGATCGATAGCCGATCGTTTTTAGACCATAGCGATGCGATTGCGCGGGCGGTGAAACAGGCCATGCTGAACTCTAACGCGCTGAATGACGTTGTCAACGAGCTTTAAAGCGATGGCTGAATTCCCCAAGTTGCGAACAGGCGCGGTGATGCAATACCCCGCGGGACGAAGTGCCGAATACTCAACCAGAGTTCTTCGCTTTCTGGATGGGAGCGAACAGAGATTCCGCTTCTATCCAGGCGCGATGCGCAAATGGATTATACGGCTCGACCACCTTGAGGACCCGGAGATCAAGGCGCTAGCAGACTTCTTTCGGGCACGACAGGGCAGTCTTGACCAGTTTCAGTTTACAGACCCCACGGACGATACACAGTACGAAAACTGCAGTCTCGAGGATGACGGCTTCGAAATTGATGCCTCGGCCGAAGGCAGGTCCGGAACCGTTCTTGTGATTCGCCAAAACAGGAGCTGATATGCCGCACTTTCCAAGCTTGTCCACTGGCGCCACTTGTCAGTATCCGCTGCGGCGGCGCACCGCTCAGAGAACCATCCGCACGGAAGCGCTGGATGGCAGCATCCTCAGAATGTACGACGCTGGTTCTGCATCTACGGTCTGGGAACTTCGATACAGCGGCTTGACAGATGAAGAATGGGCCGCAATTGAAATGCTTTTTCATGATGTAGAGGGCCGTCTGAAGACTTTCACCTTCCTCGACCCTCTTGAGAATCTGCTCGCCTGGACTGACGATCCGTCGGCGGCGGTCTGGAATGTGGATCCACTCCTGTCTATCGCAGCGGGAAGGCCCGACCCCTTCGGAGGAGCCAACGCGTTCTCAATCGTCAACGCGGGTCAGGCGGAACAGCGATTTCAACAGACGGTTGACGCGCCTGGAAGTCTCCACTACTGCTACAGTTTATACGTCCGCAGTTCTCAAGCGACGACGGCAGAGTTGTCGTTGTCAACGGCAAGCACCGTGATCACCCGTTCCTACCCCACTTCCAGCGGGTGGGACCGCCTCCACCTCTCCGGAAATCTCAATGCCAGCGAGAACCAGATTCGCTGCGGACTGACAATCCCGCCCGGCGGCAGCCTGGACATCTTCGGCCCACAACTCGAGGCTCAGCCAAACCCGTCGGAATATAAGAGCAACAGGTCGCAAACCGGGATCCACTCGCGAGCAAGATTTCTTGATGACCGGCTTTCTGTAGTGCAAACCGGAGTCAACCAGTGTTCCGCTACCATCAGGCTGTATTCAGCGGATCAAGGATAAACATGCGTTCGATTTTCGAGATCAAAGAAAGCGAGGTGACCGAAACACCTCTTTTGCTCTTCGATTGTGAGCTTAACTCGGGTTCAGTTGAAAGATGGAGCACTCACGCTGTCACCTACGAAGGACTGACCTATAAGCCGCGTGTCATTCGCCACAGCGCATTTGCGATCCGGTCTCATTCCGAGGATGGCATTGATACAGTTGCGAAGATCAGCCTGGTGCTCGCCAACCCGGACTCCTACTTCTCACAAATCGAACGTAACTCCGGCTGGAAAGGCGCTAAACTTACAGTCCGGTTTCTGTTTTTCGATTTGCAGCGCAACGAGCCTGCGTCAATAAGCAGAGTTGTATTTCTAGGCGTCGCCAACCCGCCAGACGAAATCACTGAATCGGCACTCAGACTCAGTTTTTCCAACCGCCTCAGTCTTCAACGCATAGCCCTTCCAGACGTGCGCATTCAACGACGTTGCCCATGGATGTTTCCAGAAACACGGGAGCAGCGGGAACAGGCGGTCGCCGGTGGCAGCAGAGGGAAGTACTCTCCGTTCTTCCGATGCGGCTATTCTCCGGATGTTGAGGGCGGCGCAGGCTCAACACTCGCTGGGGTTCCGTTCTCGTCCTGCAATCACACACGTTCGAACTGCGAAGAGCGAGGAATGTTCAACCGTGACGAAAACGAACGTCCCACCTTGCGGTTCGGCGGTGTCGAGTTCATCCCACCGAGCGTCACCGTGCGTACCTATGGTGACAAATCATCTCATGTGGCCAGCAGCATAGACAATGCCGCCAAATACAACGATATGGTGCCGCTGGTGTACGGTACCGCCTGGTATCGGCCTCCCGTGGTATTTGCTCGAAATGACGGCAATCTGACGCACGCCGAGGTCTTGCTCGGGGTGGGCGAGATGGAAGGTATCGTGAAGGTCATCGCAAATGACGTGGAAATCCCTCCTGGCCGTGTCGGTACGAACATGACGGGTACCGGCTGGTACAACATCGTCACTCTCGGTGACCGTACAGGGGCATTTAACGAGGATTTCAACACTCCCAACGGTGGCGCCGACGGCGATCCGTATGGCAGCATGGCGGTGCTCTCGGTTGTACTTCCCAACAGGTTGAGCAGCGGTGCGAGCCTCCCTCGAATCGAAGTTCTCGCAAGAGGTTTGAGGCTGGAACGATTCGACTCCGAGGGTAATCCGCTCGATATGGTTTATACGAACAATCCGTCCTGGATCCTCTTGGATATACTCAGGCGGAGCGGATGGGAACTCTCCGAGCTCGATCTGGCTAGTTTCGCTCGAACAGCGGAATACTGCGACGAGCGAGTGGAGGTACGAGACCTGCATGGCAACGCGGTCTCAATTCCGCAGTTCCAGTGCAATCTTGTGGTTCAGAAGCGTCGAAGCGCGGGCGATCTGGTACGAGGTGTAAGAAACGCATCGGGGTTGTACCTGACTTTCGGTTTGGGCGGCAAGCTTCAACTTCGACCTGAATCAACCCTGGCGACGCAACACCCGGAAAAGCTTGCCGATAGCAACGCCACCGAACCACTCGGCCAGGGATGGCCCGCTTACGAGTTTGGAGATGGCGGAGAGCGGTCAGGAATATTGCGGCGGGATTCCGGGGAAGCGAGTGTCCGTATCTGGTCGCGCAGCATGGCTGAAACTCCGAACCATGTCACTGTTGAGTTCCAAGACGAGTTCAACGAGTACCAGCAAGACAGTTTGTCACTGACGGACAGCGAAGATGTACTGAGAATCGGGCAGGAAGTCAGTACATCGCTAAGCGCGTTGGGTATACCTAATGTTTATCAGGCTGCTACCCTCGCCCGCCGAACCTTGGATCAGGCAATTCGCGGGAATACATTTGTTGAGTTCGAAACCAGCGTGCGGGCTCTCGGGCTAACCCCCGGCGACATCATCACCATTACATACGCCAAAGAAGGCTTCGCGCGCCAGCCGTTCCGGATCATAAAAATCGAGCCCGGAATCAATCATGAAACGAGCACCATCACCGCCCAGATCCATGACGACACCTGGTTCAGCAGTTATGCCGGCGATTCATCACAAGGGTCACGCCGGCAACCGGGATACGCTGTCGGACTGCCGCGCCCGTTAATGGGTACAGTGCTGGATGATGACGGTAATTACCAATTCGAGATTTCGGAGAGAGCCGTGGATACCACGGAAGGTGGCGCCGATTTGCTGCTCCAGGTAGGTTTTGTAGCGCCACGTGCGGCCTCACAAAATCGGCTCGAGATTCCTCTCATCAGCCTTTCACCCGATATCGAAACCGATGGAGGCAGCCTCAGGGGTGGCGAAACACTGTACTATGCGATCGCTGCAACGAACAACGAAGGCGACGAGTCTCCGCTGTCGTTCCTGGTTCGCGCTTCGACTCCGGAAGAAACCGATGAGAATACAGTAACCTTACGGAACTTGAGTTTCGCGGCCGATGCCACAACGTTTCACGTATATCGCGGAGAAAATCCAGCGGCTCTGATGCGGATTGCTTCCGATGTTGAACTCAGTAGCGAGTTTGTAGATTCCGGTCTGCAGCCGGAGCCGATCGGACCAGTAGATGAAAACTACGATCATGCTAATTTCTACTGGAGGTTGGAACTTCAAGGCCCGATGGCTGCGAGCATCCGATCAGAAAATACAATCGGAAACTCAGACCTGAACATGCCTCAAGATGAATATCGGGGCGCTACCATCCGAATCACAAAGGGCGCGGGAAGTGGCCAGGAAAGAACGGTGATTACCAACAACTCCGATACGCTAACGGTTGCACCCAGGTGGACAGTGGCACCCGATTCGAGCAGCATGTTCGTGATCGCAGAGTCTACTTGGCATTTCGGAGCTGCGGCCACGGCCAGTCCTGTTGAGTTCGCGATACCGAACCGGAAAAATGCCACCATTCACATTTCAGGCCGGTCCGCTAACGCCCTTGACCGTGAATGTCCGGTTGATACCAGTCCGCTGACATCGTGGAGAATTGGCGGTGCATCCGGAGTGGCGATTGATTCCGACATTCCGCCTGCTCCATTTTTCGCGTTGTTTGCTCCGGGACAAGGCCAACTGGAGATCACATCGGTCAGCTTTGAGATTCCGCCGGATTCTGAGCCTTCGAGCGGAACCAATACACGGACAATCGCCGCCGGCACGCTCACGCTGTCGTACTGGGACGAACTAAAGAGCCCGACTTCCATTTCGCTTGCCAGCGGCCTGGAGCCCGATCAGATCGTTATTGAAGTGTCACCGGAGACGGAAATTGAGGTAGGCAACCTCATCCAGATAGGGCGTGAGATCATGGAAATTCAGGAAGTTGAAGAGCCGGGTGGCTACAGAGTGATAAGAGGCTCACACGATACCCCGGCCGGGTCACACGAGGCAGGAACACCCGTCTACCTTCTTTCACGGAAGTCATTCATTCTCCCGTTTTCCCGGGATTTCTTTGGCAGTCCGGCCAGCGGCAACTACTCCTTCCCGATCCAGTTGCCGAATGCCCGGGTGGCAGCCGCGGAGTTATTTGTCACAAACTCACGCGGAAACAGCGATACGACACGTATAAACGTAACGGGAACAGGGGACCACGGATACAGAACGTTATCCGGCGGGCAGATGTGTATTCAGGTCGATGGCATGCTCGCCGTCCAAACTAACGTTGCCCCGCCCCTCATCGTGCAAGATCCAACCGCGATACGGGACATCTTTGCAGTTGTGAGAGACGCTCCTGCCGGGGCCCCGATCGAACTGGTTTTGAAACAGAACGATATGCCACTCTGTGAACTGACTATTCAACCGGGCGAAAAAATCTCTAACGTTGTAGATGGATTCGGATTGGCCCCTTTGGTTGCAAAGGCACAGCTAGCACTCGACATCCTTTCCGTGGGTCAGCTAGAAGGAACCAGCCCGGGCAAAGACCTGACTGTCACGGTGAGATTGTAGGCCGGTCAGCGTCGGCTCTGAACTATTTCATCGCCTGATGAACAGCCCTGGTAACCTCCATCGTAGTACTTGTTCCACCGAGGTCGGCAGTCCGGACACGGCGAGCACGGAGCACATCGGATACCGCATTCCGGATGCTTTGGGCGGCCTCCTCTAACTGAAGGTGGTCGAGCATCATAGCTGCGGAGAGAATGCTTGCCAGCGGATTCACGACGCCCTTCCCCGCAATGTCCGGCGCCGATCCATGGACAGGTTCAAACATTGATGGGAAGCGCCTCGAAGGATCGAGGTTGGCGCTCGCCGCCAGACCGATACTCCCCACGATAATGGCCGACAGATCGCTGAGAATGTCACCGAAGAGGTTTGACGCAACGACCACGTCAAATGCGTCGGGGCATCGAACAAAATTCATAGCGGCGGCGTCCACCAACAATGAATCCGTTTCGATACCGGGAAACTCGGACGCGACAGTTTGAAAAACACGATCCCACAGGACCATAGCGTAACCCTGTGCGTTTGACTTCGTAATTGAAGTTACCTTTTGCCGGCGGTTAGGCTTCGCAGCAAGCTCAAATGCGAATCGCACTACCCGTTCGATGCCGCGCCGTGTGAAAACACCCGTCTGAACCGCAACTTCATCCGGTTGATGATGATAAAGAAATCCTCCCACCTGGGAGTACTCGCCTTCGGTGTTTTCCCGTACCACGATCATGTCGATCATTCCAGGTCTGGCCGCTGCCAGCGGCGAATCCACTCCGTCGTACAGGAACGCCGGACGGATGTTGGCGTACTGGTCGAATGAACGCCGGATTGGCAACAATAACCCATTCAACGTTATGTGATCCGGTATATCCGGGTGGCCGACGGCTCCTAAAAGGATCGCATCGAATGGACGCAACAGATCGAGCGCTCCCGGAGGCATCATCGCACCGTGCTCAAAGTAGTAGTCCGAGCCCCAGGGAAAGCTTTCAAACTTGCACGCGAAACCGAACCTCTCACCGGCCACGTTCAGTACACTGATGGCAGCCGGTGTAACTTCCTTGCCAACCCCATCCCCCGCAATCACCGCAATGGAAAAAGTCTTTATCCGATCCAATGCTGAATCATACCAAAGGATTTCCTATACACTGAAATACGACATGGATGCAGCGCATCATTTTTCAAGGCGCGACTTACTACGCCTCGGGTCTGGCGGCCTGATCATCTCGCACGCCTCCAACGCTGCTCTGCGCGGCCACACATCTTGCATAGTTGTTTGGATGGGTGGCGGTTGCAGTCATCTGGATACTTTTGATATGAAGCCAGAGGCGCCACGCGAAATACGCGGCGAGTTCAAGCCGGTAAGAACGAGTTCCTACGGTGTCCAAATCTGCGAACATCTTCCCCTGACTGCGAAGATCGCGCATAAGTTCGCCATCATCCGGTCGATGACATCGGACGAACCGAACCACGAGCGTGCAACGGCGCGACTGTGGACAGGCTTGAACGTGTGGCAGTGCCCTCCGGCTCCTTTGTCGAAGTATTGCCGGGTTGGTGATGACGAAAGCAGCCGGGTCATGGTGATCGATGCTGGAACGTTGCATTTCGACACGCACAACCTATGTTTTTCGTCTCTCCGGGAGCACATCTTGCCACGGTTCGACCGCCTTTTCTCGAGGGCGATCTTGTCTCTCGATGAGCGGGGACTCCTCGATTCGACGCTGGTTCTAGCGATGGGTGAGTTCGGTCGAACACCTCGTATCAACCGCGAGGGCGGCCGTGATCACTACTCGCGATGCTGGTCGATTCTCGTGGCGGGCGGCGGCATTCCGGGAGGGCGAGTGATCGGAGCAACCGATCGATTAGGTGAAAACGTGATAACCAATCCAATCACTCCAGAAGACATTGCGAGTACAATGCACGCGTTTCTCGGAAGTGAAAAGAAGATCTCCGGGCGTGCAATCAATTGGTCATAACGATGGACGAGTTTTCGCTGACTGGAAAAACCGCGCTTGTCGTGGGCGCCAGCCGAGGGATTGGCCTGGCCATCGCCCAAAGCCTGTCGCGGGCGGGCGCCGATACAATTCTCGCCGCCCGCTCTATTGACGCGTTACGAAAGGCTACCGACGCTCTTCGGGCAGAAGGCAGTAGTGCCCGGGAATGTGTGCTGGACATATCGAGTTCGGAGTCAATCCGTACTGCGGTGAGTTTACTGCCGGACATCGATGTCCTTATTAACGCCGCAGGCATCAACCTCCGTAAGCGCTTTCAGGACTATACCAGAGAAGAGTACGACCGCCTGCTCCAGACGAATCTGCACGGGATCGTCGAGCTCACACAAGTGGTGGGGGCAAGAATGATCGCACGCGGCAAGGGCGGAAAGGTTGTAATGATTGGCAGCCTCATGTCCATTTTGGGTCTGCCTTTTTTGTCCGTATACGCGATTAGCAAGAGCGGACTGGCCGGGTTGACACGAGTATTAGCCGCGGAGTGGGGCCGGTACAACATTCAGGTGAATTGCATTGCGCCGGGCTTCATACTCACCGATCTCAACCATGACATGTGGCAGACAGATGAACTGCACAAATGGCGCACCGGCGCGCAGGCCAACCCCCAAATGGGCACTCCGGCCCATATTGCGCCGCTCGCCGTTCTGCTCAGCGGACGTGGATCGGACTACATCACTGGACAGGTGATAGCCGTCGATGGCGGCTACAGCACAACTGCATCCTGGCCTTTCGAGCCGTGATGCGGCCGGTGATTCGAGCACAACAGCCCTTCTGGCGAGCTTCGCTGATAAACTTATGTAAATGTCTTATGATCTCGTGATTATCGGAAGTGGTCCGGGCGGCTATTCGGCGGCCTTCCGCGCTGGACAGTACGGTCTGCGGACCGCTCTTGTTGAAAAGGGCCCAAAGCTTGGCGGAACCTGTTTGCATGTGGGCTGTATTCCCACTAAGGCCCTGTTGCACACCGCGGATGTGTGGACATACTTCACTCACGCAACCGACGAGGGCATTGCTTGCGAAAACCCTCGCCTTGAATACGCGAAGGTATTGGACCGGAAGAACAGTATCGTCGCCAAGCATGCTAAAGGTCTTGAATTTCTGGCCAAGAAGAACAAAGTCGAGTGGGTGAAGGGCTACGCAAAGATCAAGGCTCGCGGCAGCGTCGAAGTAAAAAATGGAGAGGAAACACGTGTTCTCGAGACCAAGAACATCATCATAGCCACAGGTTCCGAAGCACGCATGCTGCCTGGGTTGCAGGCCGATGAAGACATCCTGACCAATGTTGAAATCCTGAACCTGCCCTCTATCCCCAAGACGCTTGTGGTACTGGGAGCAGGCGCAGTGGGTGTGGAGTTCGCTTCCATCTTCAATCGTTTCGGCACGAAGGTGACCGTTGTCGAGATGCTGCCTCGCATTGTGCCGCTCGAGGACGAAGATATATCCAAGGAGTTGACACGCGTTTTCAAGAAACAGGGCATACGTGTGGAGACGGGCGCGCGCGCCGAGAACATTCGAAAGGAAAACGGCTTGGTCCGGCTCACAGTACAGTATGCCAACGGCAAATCGGAGACGATGGAAGCAGAAAAATTGCTGGTGGCCGTGGGGCGGAAGCCTGTAACCGAAGACATCGGCCTCGAGAATACCAGGATCAAGACAGACCGGGGCTTTATTTCCGTTGATGAATACCAACAAACGGCCGAGCCGGGAATATATGCGATCGGTGACGTAGTGGGCGGGACTCCTCTGCTTGCGCACGTTGCCAGTATGGAAGGTATGGTCGCGGTGGCGCACATCGCGGGAAAACCTGCCCGTCCCATAAACAAGAATAGAATTCCAAACGCAACTTATACTGAACCCGGCATTGGCAGCGTGGGTTTGACGGAAGCGCAAGCTAAGGCGGAGGGCCGATCCGTCAAGGTGGGGAAGTTCCCATTTGCCGGTAACAGCAAGGCTACCATTCTCGGCCACCACGAGGGCTTCGTGAAGGTTGTCGCAGACGAGAAGTATGGCGAAATTCTCGGGGCGCACATCATTGGGCCACAAGCATTCGAATTGATTTCCGAGGTGGTGGCGGCAATGGAGGCTGAGGCTACCGTAGAGACGATGATGACCACCATCCACGCCCACCCGACCTTGTATGAAGCGGTTGGCGAGGGCTTCAACGCCGTGTATGGAATGGCCATCAATGCGTGATTGCGAAGTGCGCGATCTCGGATGTCTGGAATACGACAAGGCGGCGCGGCACCAGCATGAACTGGTTCAACGCCGGAAACAGGACCTCATCCCGGATCAATTGCTCTTCGTCGAACACCCGCATGTTGTCACTATGGGCCGTAATGGCCATATCGCGAACCTGCTCGCGGGAGAAGACACGCTTGCCCGGGCCGGCATCCTGTTCTATCGCACCGATCGGGGCGGCGATGTTACCTACCACGGGCCGGGTCAAGTCGTCGGATATCCGATTATCGACCTGAAGCAGTGGAAACGGGACGTGGTCGCCTATGTCCGGGCTTTGGAAGAAGTCCTGATTCGATCTTTATCCGAGTTCGATGTCGCCGCGGAACGCGCTAACGGGCATACAGGCGTGTGGGTGAGTGGAGCAAAGATCGCCGCCATTGGTGTTCACATAAGCCGCTGGATAACGTCACACGGCTTCGCGCTGAATGTGAATACCGATTTGCGCTATTTTCAATATATTGTTCCGTGTGGGCTCACAAAGCCCGTCACATCCCTAAAGCAACTCGGCCGTCAGGTGGACTGCAAGCAGGTTCAGGCAGCCATCATACGCCAATTTGCCTGCATTTTCGGGTATCGGGCCGTCTCGGAGAATACGGCTGCCGCGTGCTCTCCGGAGCCGGCCGGTTTGCCTCTGTCTGCGGTTCAGGCAGAGAGACATTGCTGATCGAACAAGTTTTTATAAGCGAGGAGAATTATGACAGACGTGGTCATGCCCCAAATGGGCGAGAGCATTGTGGAAGGTACGCTTACCAAATGGCTGAAGAAGGCCGGTGAGAGAATCGAACGCGACGAGCCGCTATTCGAGATTTCAACAGATAAGGTCGACACGGAAATACCCTCTCCCGCCGCTGGTGTCCTTTCCGAAATCCTCGTGGAGGAGGGCAATACAGTTGCGATAAACACCATTGTTGCCAGGATTGATGAAGGCGGTAGTGGAGCGGCCGCACCAGCCAAAAGCGAACCTGACCACGCAGCCCCTGAGAAGAAGCCTGACAGCGCTGTGCCTCCCAAGGCGGACAAAGCGCCCGATCAGCAGGCGGCGGCAGAGGCAGAGAGTGAGGATCGGCGCGAAAAACCGAAACAAGCCGCGGCACCGGCCCCTGAACCGCAAGCAAAGCCTGCAGGGGCAGAAGTCCAGGGTCCGCTATCTCCGCTCGTTAAGCGAATGGCCCGCGAATATAACATCGATTTGCGGCAAGTGAAGGGAACGGGCGCAGGTGGCCGCATAACAAAAGCAGATATTGAATCTTATATCTCGGCCCAGGCCGCACGTACCGTGTCACAGGCGCAGGCGCCTGCCGAACCCGCACCAGCTCAGCCTGCCGCCCCAGCACAAGCTGCACCACAGATGCCGGCGCCGGAAATGGCACAGCCTCCGGCCCCCGCGGTGCCGCGTGCCGAGCAGGCGAAAACACGTGTGGAGCCGATGAGCATTATGCGTTCGAAAATCGCGGAGCACATGGTGTTCAGCAAACGCACTTCGGCACACGTCACTACCGTCCATCGGGTGGACATGACCAAAGTGGCGAAGCTGCGAGAGCGCCACAAGTCCGAGTTCCAGGCCAGGTACGGATTTTCGCTCACGTTCCTGCCTTTTGTTGCTCGCGCCGCCGCAGAGGCTCTCAGAGCGTACCCTATTGTTAACGCTTCCCTGGAAGGGAACAACATCCTGTATCACAATGAAATCAACATTGGTATTGCCGTCGCATTGGAGAACGGACTGATTGTTCCCGTCATCCGGCAAGCCGACGAAAAGACAGTGGTGGGCCTGCAGCGCTCCATCGTCGATCTCGCCGCGCGCGCCCGATCGCGGCAATTGAAACCAGATGAAGTGCAGGGCGGTACCTTTTCGATCACAAATTTTGGAACCTACGGTAGTGTGTTCGCTACACCAGTGATCAATCAGCCGCAAGTAGCTATCCTTGGCGTGGGCGCTGTGGAGAAGATTCCCGTGGTGATTGACGATGCAATTTCAATCCGCTCGTCCTGCTATCTGTCACTTACTTTCGATCACCGGCTGATTGACGGAGCATTGGCGGATCAGTTCACCGGCAAGGTAAAGAGTATTCTCGAGAACTGGTCTGAAGAAGTCCTCTGATTCTTGATGGAGTAGGCTGCACCTGCGGCCTACTCCGCGCTCTTCTTCTGCATCGTTTCATTCCAGTGCGGGCGCACGGGATCATCTGCTATGAAGAATGTGCCCAACGCCGCCATCCGGGTCACCTTGGCGAAATTGTCATAGTCAAGTTTTTCCCACTCGTCGTCAACCCCGTGATAGTCCGGAAACTCAAACAGAACGGCCAGTGTGTGCGCGGGAATATCGCGGCGGGCGAAGGAGTAGTTGTCGCTTCGTGAGAAATATCTGTTCGTATCGCCCTGGCTCAAGACCTTCACCCCGGTGAGTTCGCCTGCCCGTTGAAACTGATCTGGGATGTTGGAGTACCCATAACCTGTAAGGGTTGCCGTCGCGAGCTTCCTGCTGTCGTATCCGTCCGTGCGCCCAAGTTGCTCCAAGTTGACATTTGCAACAGTCTGATCAAACGGAAACAACGGGTGCCTGACGTAGTGCCTGGAACCCAGAAGTCCACGTTCCTCTCCAAAAAATGCCATAAAGAGAATGCTCCGCTTCGGCCGCTGCTCAAGCGAGGCCAATGCGGACGCTATTTGGATGACGGCCGCAGTCCCACTGGCATCGTCATTCGCGCCGTTGTAGATCTTGTCACCATCCCGCGGAGTGCCGATGCCTATGTGGTCGTAATGAGCGGAAAGGATAACGACGCTATCGCGCAGCCCGGGATCTATACTTGAGCCCCTAAGCAAGCCGGCCACGTTCTTCAAATCCACGCGTTCATCGAGCGCCTTCGAAATTGTCACTGACGCCGTAGCCACGGTGTCGCCGCCCGGTAGGCTTTCGGCAAACTCGCGACCATGCAGTGTGTCAAGCACCACCAGCGGACTAGCCTTATCCATTGCGGCAGGATCGAGGAGTCTGTCCATCGACGCCGCAAAATCATTCCTGTCGGCGATCGCGATCACCAAAGCGGCACCCATTCTCCTAATCGACCGGAGCCGCGAGCGGCCTTCCCTGCCCTCCGGAACCAGGAAGACAACAACCTTACCTTCAATATCCGTTGCTTTGAGCGAGCCCGAAGATTCTGAGCTGACTTTGTAAACAGAGGCGCGATCGATCTCCACCGCTTCGTCATTCACAAGCGCAACATCCCCGGCATTGGCCCTCAGTATCTGATCGCCATTGCGCAATTCCAACCGGAATCCCTCCAGGTTCGCCGTGCGGTGTATCCTGCCGGCAATTTGGAAATAACCTTCCGTACCGGCGGGTTCCAAACCGGCGGCACGGAATCTCGCGGCGATGTATTCAGCGGCAACCTCCAGCCCCCGAGACGGCGTGGCGCGTCCTTCCAGAGCATCAGACGCAAGAAAGGATACATCGCCTTTCAGCCGGTCCGGCGTAATCTGCTCCAGTGCGGCCGCCAGCGCCGTGGAAACGTGGATGAGCGGAGTTGTTCTTGCATCCGGATATACCCCTTGAACTGGGACCAGGGCCAGGATGCAGCATAACGAAATGCCGGAGAGCTTTACCGAAATCATACGGAGGGAAAGACCTGCCATTAGCGTAAGACGGTTCAGACCAGACCGGCAACTCGCGGAAGTCCAGCTACGGGCTCGGAAGGTACTTCCGCCGAATCAGCGTCGCAATGGTGCCAAAGTACGTCACAATCTTGTGCTGCACCACGGTGCCCATCAGCAGATGTGCTTCTGGGGCGGTAAGCTTGTACTCACTCGTCAGCCAGCGGATCATGTCCGAATTTGCCATCCGAAGGCCGAAATCCATACTGCTGTGGAACTCCGGCTGACTGCCGATCGACACGATATACTCCCTGTTCACGAGGCGCGGGATACTGAGCCGTTTTCCTTTGTGTACCTTCACGGTGAACTGCACGTCGAGCGATGTTTCCACTCCGGTTCCCAGCCCTTCTCCATCACCTTGCACCGCATGACCATCTCCCACATAGAAGAATGCACCTTTGTGGTACACCGGAAAATACACCGTCACTCCTTCGACGATATCGTTGTAGTCGATGTTGCCGCCGTGCGTCGAAGAGGGACCCGAAGTCTGCACTACCTCACCAGGCGGGGCGACTCCGATGCAACCCAGCATCGGCCGTACCGGCACCTTAAATCCCTTTCCCTCAAGCAGACGCGGGCTTGCCTCGCCGCGCTGCAGGTCTATATCCCACGGGATCAGGTCGGCACGCCCGGGCCGCAGAGCGTCCATTTTGTAGAAATTCCTGTATAGGTCTTCGAGGTTGCTTAGCCCCCCAGGAATGAGCCGGTACGACGTATATCCCCAATTCCTGTTCAGCCGCACCTTATCCAGGTGTACTTCGAGCGCATCTCCATACTCGGCCTCTTCGATATAGAAAGGGCCCATCAAGGGATTCCCACTCTCCGGATAGACATATGGATGCTGAATGTGGCGAACGCCTTTGTAGTCCTGCCCGCCTGAATCCCAGGTTCGCGTGATCACTGTATCACCTGATTTCACACGCAGCACCGGTTCCTTGAACGCCGAAAACACACGCGAGTGCGTTTCCGGATAAATTTCGTGTGTCTCCGCTGCCGCTGTGGCGGCAACCAACACAAAGATTAGAATTCGACTCATACGCTTGCCTCCCCGGTCAAGCTCCCCGCCTCTATAAGGCGAGTGGCGCACTCCACACGAGGTTTACTTTACCCTGATACTATGATGGTCCGCTTGCCCTCCGTGGTATTCTTATGCGCTTTGTTCCTGATGAACTGTTCCAGTCCGTTTTCTCAGGTCCGCCACAATCAATTGACTTCCGAGGAACAGTCCGCCGGATGGCGTTTGCTCTTTGACGGTAAGACCCTGGCCGGGTGGGAAGATCCCACAGCCAAATCTCCCTCCGGTGACGCCTGGGTGGTCGAGGACGGATGTATCAAAGCAGTGGAGAAACCACGCATCCGCGAGGATCTCGTCACTACAGATCGATTCGGTAATTTCGAACTGGCATTCGATTGGAAAATTTCTTCCGGAGGCAATAGCGGCGTCAAGTACCGGATACAGGATCGGGTGTGCCTCATAGAAGGCAAGCTGAACCCCGACGCTAAGAGATTTGAGGATACGGTGGATTACGAGCTACTGCATCGCACCTCGAGCAGAAGCGGCATTCCTCTAGGAGCAGGCTACGAAGAGTACGTCATCGCTTTCGAATATCAACTTATCGATAACGACAAGCACCCTGATGCGCACCGCAATGCCGACCGTTCTGCCGGTTCGATCTACTCACTTGTTGCGCCAGTCAAGCCTGCGGTCCGCCCGGCTGGCGAATTCAACGAGTCGCGTATCATTCTGCGGGGGAACCACGTACAACATTGGCTGAACGGAGCCAAAATAGTAGACACTTCACTCGACTCGCCTGAAATCGCAAAACAACTTGCCGAGCGCTGGACCACTCAATCACCAGTCTACGAACTTCTTACAAAGCAGCCGAAGAAACAGACCTCCATCGCCTTACAACACCACGTCGACGAAGTTTGGTTCCGCAACATCAGGATTCGGCCGCTCTGATAGAAGGAACGACACCGGACAGCGCTTCGAAGTCTGGATTCCACCAGAACGGAAAACCGGGCAATACCGGCGAACAAAAATGCGCTAGCGTATCCTGCGTTCTTTTTGCGGCAGGCGGCCGGAGAGTGCGACTGCGGCGAACACGGTGCTGAGTGAAATCAAGGTTGCGGCCGAGCCAATCACCAGGTAATCCGTGGAACTGAGCGGCGCCGGTATCGCGAACATCAGAAGACCAGTTGTAGCCGCAAACACAACTATGGCCAGCACGGCCATCGCCAAAATCCTGGTGAAACCCTGAGGCACGAAACGATTGTACGATTCAGTCGTACTTTTCGTAAATCACCCGCTGGCGCTCGAAGCCCAACTCCTTAAGCCGTCCGCGGATATCGTTCACCATCTCCTTCAGGCCGCAGATATAAACGTCGACATCGCGCCGCTCTTCCAGAGCTTCCAGCAGATGCTGTTGCACTCGCCCTACACGCCCCGCCCATTTTGGTTCCGGACGGGTCAAGGTGGGCCAGAAACGGAAATTCGGGTGAGTATTGCCGAGTGCCTCGAACTCTTCCCGGTAAAGTAGTGTCTCCTCGTAGCGGACGCCAAACAGGAGTGTATATTGATTCTCGGTGTCGGAAGGCACCTGCGACAGAAGAATGGAGCGAAACGGAGCAATCCCGGTGCCGGTGGCGATCATCACAGAGTCGCTCGCCGGCTGCCGCAAAGCGAAAGTGCCATACGGCCCTTTGGCCTCGACCTCATCGCCCGGTTCCAGATGAAACAGGTGTGGCGAAAACAGACCTTCCTTCACCCTGTTCAAGCAGAGATCGAAACGGTTGCCGTCGGGAGGAGACGCAATCGAGTAAGCACGCGTCACCATCTTGCCGTCGAGCTGCTCCATGAACGAGAAAAACTGCCCGGGGGCAAACGTCAAGCGTTCGGTTTCCGGCACTTCAAACACGAAGTGCCGCACGTCGTACGCAAGGTCCCGGTACTCAATCAGTCTCGCTCTCAGCGTGAACCTCCCAAACTCAATTACCTCACTCGCCGCCACGAAAGCTCTCCACAGCCTCTCGCGCACGATCAAGGAGTACGCGAACAAGCGCCGGGTGCCCGTCGAGCGGTGCAGTCACATAGATCTTGACACCGTTATAGATGCGGGAAATCCCGTCGACGATTCGCGGCAGATCCTCGTCGACATGCAACCCGGGCGTAAGAAAATACGGGATTACGGCGATGCGATTTGCCCCTTGTTTTACCAGAATGCCGATCGCTTTTGCAAGGTCAGGCGTACCCAGTTCCAAAAACGCCGCTTCGACCAATTCATAACTGCCTTCGCGCGCAAGCGCCGCCGCCGTTATGCGCACGGACTCATTGGCGGATTCGATACGCGATCCGTGCGCGAATACCACCAGTCCCGTTTTCATCCGCCCCTCTACCTGCACCCGTTAGTTCTATTTTCTCATCAGATGACGTCGGCGAAAGTCTTGCGAAGCTTTTGAAACCAAACGAAGCCAAAGGCGCAAACGAGGACGGAAAGGAGCCATAGCTTCCACGTCGACGCGAACGCCGGCGCCTGATTTTCCAGAAAGATAGCGCGGTAAGAGCGCACCAGGGTGTAAATCGGATTTTTCCCGAGTATGCCCATCGCACCGGCAGGGATTTGCGTTTCGGGATAGCAGATGGGAGTTAAAAAAAACCATAGGGTCAGCACGTAGCCCATAATCTGTCCCAGATCGCGCACAAAAACCCCGAGCGCCGAAAAGAACCATGCCGCCCCCAGAGTAAAAAGCACCTGTGGAATCAGGATTGCTGGAAACCAGCAGGCTGTCACTGGAATGCTCCCTCGCGTCAGAAGCACAAATCCGATGAAGATGAGCACCGCGAACGCTTCGGTGATTAAAGCGGCGAGCGTCTGAGTGACCGGAACGATATCGACCGGAAAGAGCAGCTTCTTGATGAAATTCCTGTGCTCCAGCATGGAAGCGGGCGCGCGTCCCACCGCTTCGGCGAAAGCCAGCCACGGCAACATGCCGGCCAGGAAATACAATGCGAATCCGGCGCTGCTCGGGTCATTCGCAAACCTGGCCTGCAATACCACGCCGAAGACAAAGAAGTAGGTGGCCATCAGCAATACCGGGTTCAGAACGGTCCAGAGGACATCGCCAAACGAACCCCGATAGCGAGCCTGAAGGTCCCGCTTCACCATAGAGGAAATCAGCGCCCGGTTGCCCCAAAGCACCGATACGAAGCGTTGCGCTATGCGGCGGAGCGAATCCGGCACGTTGAGCAACCTGAGTCTTCTCAGCGTCGTAATACGTGTGCGTTCGGGATAAACCCGCCCAAAATCATCCACTCGCGCATCCACCACCAGCATCGGCAGGCCACGCGCAAAAAACCAGCCTGCTGGCGAACGAAGTGAGACATAAATGCGATATGTGCCGGGATAAGGCGGAATTTGCAGGCGAAACGCGAAGTCAGTGTATCCGCCCGGAGGGATATTCTCCTTGAGCGGAATCCATTCTCCTTCCTGAATGAACAGGCTGGATTCAGGATCATAGACCTGCCAGCCGAGGGCCAGTCCATCGGACGGCTTCCATTGCTGAGCAGACTGGTTCTCCAGCCTGCAACTGAGGGCAATGACGCCTTCCTCCGCCGCTCCCTCAACCTTCAACGGCACGTATCCAGCGCTCATCCGCCTCCACTGTACAGCCATTCCGGATAACGCTCGCGCACCGGACCCGATTTTCTTCCCACGGCATAGATACCGTCACCGCGCAGCTCACCAGGCAGGCTGTAGTACTCGAGCAGGCGCGACACCCACCCCAATTCGGGCCGCGGAGCATCCCGGAATGGACCCGTTTCCAGGCGCTTGACTTCAAACCCGGCGTCTGTGAACAGCATGGAAATCTCACGCGGCGCATATTCGCGGTTATGTCTCGGATCGGGCTCTTCTCCCTCTTTGGGAAGTATGTATGCCTGGAAAAAGCCAGGATGATAGCCCGTCAGAGTAGCGGCAATGGCGCGCAGGGAACAAATGTTCGGCGTCGTCAGCACGAGATGCCCTCCGGTCTTCAGGATGCGGTTGATTTCCGACATCATGTGCATCGGATCCTCGAAGAGATGTTCAAGCAATTCGCAGCAAAGCACCGTAGAAAACGTCTCGTCGGGATAAGGAAAAGTATCCTTCTCAGCGTCGAAGAGGTCCAGGTCACACTCGAATTCTTCACCCTCGAGCGATATGGCCTTCCGGTGTTCCGTCATGCCCGCAGTTCCGTAGTAGCATCCGCGCACCTCCTCATAACCCAACCTCGTCTTCAGAGCGGGTGTGATTTGAAAGTACGCACCCATTTCCAGAACGGATTGGCCGGGCTCTCCCGGGGGCGTGATCTCGAGTGTCTTCAGCAGGCGCGCGCGATGGACCTCGAAGTATTCGCGGCTGCCCGATTCGCTAGACCAGCCAAGCAGATACTCCGGCTCCACGGACACGGAAGCGGCAGACGGTTTGCCGTCCTCGTGTGCCTCGGGCGTCTTTTCGTCCTGCCAGGATGTTCCTTTGGTGACCGCCTTCAGGAACGAAGTGTAACGCGAGGACACCAAGTCCCAATTGCACTCGCGCTCCACCCATGTCCGTGCCTTCGCACCAAGGTGAGCGGCGAGATCGGGCCGTGACACCAGAAGGTTGAGGTACTCGAAGATCACATCCTCCTCGGTGGCGTCCACGGGAACGTGCAGACATATCTCGGCTGGAAATTCACGAAACGTACCGATGCCAGAGATCAATACTGCTTTTCCCAGCCCAAGGGCACGCAACAACGTGCCGGACGTTTCTCCAACCGTCGGATATCGGAGATTCAATACGATGTCGCACGCACCGAGGCAACCCGAGAAATCGTCCATCTCCAGTCGGCCCAGCACGCGAACGGCGCCGCTAAGCCCCAGGCTGGTAATCAACGGCTGGAGCGGCAGATCCGGATGCGGCTCGCCCACCAGTATCATTCTGGCGTGGGGTTGAACGCGCCGCAGTCTGCGGAATGCACGCAGAGATTCCGGAATGCGTTTATACGGCTTGAGATGTCCAAATACGCCGATCAGCGGCGTGGAGTGATCGATACCCAACCGGACGCGATAACCCATCCGGTCTGTCTCGAGCAACCATGCTCCATGAGGTATGACAGCAACCGGTCCCGTGAAGCCGGCTGCGCGCATGGATGCTTCCACCGTGTGGCTATGTGCGACCAGTGCCTTGGCGGAACCGAGGAGCCGCCGCAACATGGGTACGCCGTCATAATCGGGACCCGCTTCGAGCGCCTGAACACGCCGGCCATATTCCACCGCCTGCGCGCCTCCATTGAGTTCAAGCTCACTGAGATAACTATCCCAATCGCCGCGCCGGATTGTCATTTCGGCTACAAGATGATGCAGGTTCGCTTCATGCATCACCACGACTCCCGGATACTTTAAAGCAGCATCATAGACGAAGGCGTGATCCGGGTTGTTCCCGACCTGGTAAAGAATCGCGTCGTAGCCTTCAGGGGAAAAATCCTGTGGCTCAGAATCGAAAACATCCACATGCATGGAGTGCCGGAGGCGTTCGAGAAGGGCCGCGGAGTAATCGGCGATCCCGCTTCTCGACGGCGGGAGCGGCGAGAAAAACGCCAGATGCATCTACTGAACCAGTTCCATCGAAAACGTGCCTAGCGCCAACGGAAGGCTGACAAGCAACGGCGTACGCGACGCATCGCGAGCGACTACGATCTCGAAGCGGTTCTCCGAAGCGGCGCCTTTCACAATGCCCTTGAGCCTGTCAGCCTGCACCATGGAATCGCCCAATTGCATACTACGTGTGCCGCTATACTCCAGCCGCAACTGGTAGGGCGCTCCAAAAAATACAGTCTGGGGGGGCGGCAACCGGCCTTGCCTCAATTCCGAACGCAAATAGTGGAGAAAGGTAAGAGCATCCTTTGCACATGCGGGGAGCGGCAGTTCCGATTTTCCGCCCTTTTCGGTGGCTCGTGTCGCAACTCTCGCCCGCTGGTTAAAATCGGTTCGCTCCCGCGTCTTTCTTGTCCCGTGAGACAGATGTTTCTCCAGGCTGGCGGAACAGAATTCCGATGTGGCCGTGGAGCGAATCTCATCGCGCACGGCAAACCCCGGGACAGCGGCGTCAATGTTGAACTCAAACGAAAGCAGGTTCTTTCCTTTTTCGGAGACAGAAGACGCAGTTATCTTTGCCTCGCCCAGACTGAGTCCACTGGGCCAGTTGATGTTGTATTGGAGCACCTCAGTCCCCGGTTCCGCGGGTTTTTGTTCGGGGGCGGCAAGGAGCCATAGAGAAAGGAGTGCAAGCTCAATCATGAATCGTTACGGGGACGGATTTGGCGCGTCCTGCGTGTTCGCGCATCGACTGTCCAGCCACATCGTAGTAAACATCAAGCGTCTGGCACGCCGCCCGGTCCCAACTGAACAGAGAAGCACGCTGCAGGCCAAGCCGCTCGAGGCGGCCTCGCAGTCCTGCATCGAGCAGCACGTCACGCATGGCTCGAACCATCTCTTCCGCCGACCGCGGATCAAAGAGAATGGCCGCTGAATCCGCGACTTCCGGCATGGCCGACGTGCCGGAACAAGCCACCGCGCGTCCGCAGGCCATCGCTTCCAGGATCGGCAACCCAAAACCTTCGTAGAATGACGGAAACACGAACAGGTCGCAGCCGCCGTAAATCTGCAGCAACTCTTCGTCGTTCACCCATCCGGTAAAAACAATACGGTTGGCCAGGCCAGAGCGCCGGGCCGCCTCGAGAACCTGTGGCGCATGCCACGTCTGTTTTCCTACCAGGACCAGCGAATGCTGAATTTCCGGATGGTTGCGAACAAGCTGCTCATAGGCCCGGATAAGGCCGGCGTGGTTTTTGCGCGGCTGCAGGTCGCCCACTGTCAGGATGTAAGGAGTCTGGATTCCGAACCGCTGGCGCACCCATTCAGCTGCATTGCGGCGCGAAATGGGACGGAACGACGAGGATACTGCATTCGGAATTACTTCGATCTTCTCCGGTGTAATCGCATAGCAACGGGCAATCTCCCGGCGCGAGAAATCGCTCGGCGTCAACACGCGCGCCGCGGAACACACGGTGCGGCGTACCGTCAGCCGCAGTTGCAAAGCGCGGGTGCGGGTGAAAAACTCGGGGTGTTCAACAAAGCTGACGTCATGCACGCTGACGATTATCGGCGCGGGACATCGGAGCGGAGCGGTATATTGCACGTGCACCAGCGCCGGATGGTCCTCGCGCAGTTTCCGCGAGAGATCCACCCCAAGGCGAACGAATGGATTGTTCGATACCTGCCTGGTCCGAATCGGCACGGGTATTTCACGAGCCGCGTCTTTCATCGAAACGTACGCTATAAACTCCGCGCCGGCGCCAAAACGCGCGAAGCCCTTCAGCAGGTTCCGGATATAGACTTCGTTGCCGGTAAGATGCCGGCCCATCGCGTGAGCGTCAACGGAAAAGCGCATGCGCGTCTCTCCAGTATAGATGCTGGCCACCGGCCGCGCTCATCATTACAGAGCGAAGCAGCAATCTGTTGCGCAGATTTTTACCGTGTTAAACTCTGAACCGCCCTAACGTGGCGTGATCAGACCACCGAGTTTGTCATATTCCCCGCTTATCTCGCGTGGGAAGCGTGTAGAATATGCCTCCAGATACTTCAAACCGGCGCCGGTATTGTAGATTACAACGGTTTCGTCCGGCCGCAGAAATCCGGAGGCCAGGAGTTTAGCCGTCGCTGCAACACACCCCGCTCCTTCGGGCGCGACAAACAGGCCCTCATCAGACGCGAGTTGCATGCCTGCATCCAGCATCTCTTCATCAGTGACGGCTACTGCCGTCCCGCCACTCTCCCGTATGGCCCGGAGGATGAGAAAATCCCCGAGGGCCTTGGGAACTCTGAGACCGCTTGCCACGGTTCTCGCATTTTCCCAGAACGTTGAGCGCTCTTCGCCGCGTTCGAATGCGCGGACGATGGGTTGGCATCCTGCCGCCTGTACGGCAATCATTTTGGGACGCTTGCCGGCGATCCAGGTCAACGCCTCAAGTTCCTGGAATGCTTTCCACATGCCGATCAGTCCGACACCCCCGCCAGCCGGATAGAGGATGGCATCGGGCAGACGCCAGCGGAACTGCTCAGCCAGTTCGTATCCCATCGTCTTCTTGCCCTCCAGACGATAGGGTTCCTTGAGTGTGCTGACGTCGAACCAGCCTTCCGCGTCTTTGCGCTCGGAGACGACGCGTGCGCAATCGCCGATGAGTCCGTCGACCAAAGTAACGTTCGCACCCGAAACCTTACATTCGATGTAGTTGGATTGCGGAACATCGGCCGGCATAAAAATGTGCGCTTCGAGGCCCGCGGCGGCGCAATAGGCAGCCATCGCGCTCGCGGCGTTGCCCGCCGACGGAATCGCCAGCTTGCGAATCCCGAGTTCGACGGCCATGGACACGGCGCACGACAGGCCTCGCGCCTTGAAAGAGCCGGTCGGATTCAGCCCTTCATCTTTTACCCAGAGGTTCGTGGCGCCCAGGCGTTTCCCGAGCCGCTCCGCCTTTACCAGCGGCGTCATCCCCTCGCCCAGCGATACGATTGCGCGCGGCTTGCTGACAGGCAGAACCGGGGCATATCGCCACATGCTGGAAGGACCATTTTGTATCCAGTCGCGGCTCCAACTCTGCCGTGTTTTCTCCAAATCGTAGCGCGCCAGCAGAGGCCCTCCACAGGCGCACAGGTTCCGGGGGGCGCCGGACTCGTATTCTTTCCTGCACGCGCTGCATTCGAGCTTCGTCAATGTAGTCATAGGACGTTGTTCGACTTATGATAACGGCAGGGGTCGAATCCCGGTGATTCGAGCAGTCATTTTACTTATTGCCGCCGCCGTGGGCGCGTCAGCGGGCGAGTACGCCGTTCTCGCGAACGGTTTCCGCCTCCGCGTGGACACTCACGAAAAAGTGGACGGCCTCGTGCGGCTCCACACCTCCGGGGGCACCATCGAGTTGCCGCCGGCGCAGGTCAGTCACTTCGAACAGGAGGAGATTATTCCAGAAGCGCCACCGCCCAGTCCCTCCTCGGAGGACACTTCCATTAAACCTGCCACCTCGCCCCGGGAGCTAGTGGAGGAAGCCGCGAAGAAGTGGGGACTCCCTCCCGAATTGCTCCATAGCGTAGCCGCGGCAGAATCGAATTACCGCGTGGATGCAGTCTCGCCGAAGGGGGCCGTCGGCGTTATGCAGTTGATGCCCGCCACCGCGGCCGCTCTTTCGGCAGACCCCTACGATCCGGCACAGAATATCGATGCAGGCGCCCGCTACCTGCGTGAGATGTTGATCCGTTACAACCACGGGCTATGGAGCGCCTTGGCGGCATACAACGCAGGCCCGGGCGCGGTAGACCGCTACAACGGGGTGCCCCCCTACCGCGAAACCCGTACCTACGTCAACAAGGTTTATAGGGATTATCAGAAGCGTGCCGGAAGCAAAGCGTTCTGAGTCCCTCTATTCCATGCGTGCGTCTAGCGTGATATTTGCCTTCAGCAGTTTTGATATCGGACAGCCTGCTTTGGCATTATTCGCTGCTTTGTCGAACGCGGCTTGATCGGCTCCTGGAATGCGCGCTGTAAGATCGAGGTGGCTCTCGGTAACGCTCCACCCGGTTTCGAGTTTTTCGAGAGAGACCGTGGCGCTTACTTGAAGCCGTTCCGCCCGCAACCCCGCCTCGTCCAGTTGCGCCGATAGCGCCATAGCAAAACAACCTGCGTGTGCCGCGGCGATCAGTTCCTCCGGATTCGTTCCTTTCCCCTGTTCAAATCGGGTGCCGAAGGAATACTGTGTATCTGACAGAACTCCACTATCGGTCGAGATCGTTCCTTTGCCGTCTTTCAGACCGCCTTCCCAAACAGCCGACGCCTTCCTCTTCATTAATTCTCCCCTCTCTGATTTTGTACTGCAGGACAGACCTCCATCACAAATAACCGGGTGTATGGAAGTCCTACCTGTAAGCGACAGTCCCCTTCGAATAGCTGTCGAAGAATTCCAGCACACCCTGGTCGATACCGGTGGCGGTGAAGGGATTCCCGAAGTGCATCTCGGAAACGGTGAGGGTTCCCGCCGGGATACCGGATTCGGTGTAGCTTGCAGGCAGCGCGGATAACAGAGAAGCTGGAACCGTGAAAGATCCCTTAGTGGCATCTTCCCAGCAACTGAAAGAGACACCGATGTCTCCATCGGGTCCAGCGGCGGCGGAAGAGGTTCCCCGGATATTCACCAGCGCTCCCGAAGTGCCACCCGACCATGTGATGTTGAGCGGCTGGCTGCGCGTGACGGAGGTAATGGACGCGTGATTTGTCCAGGAGAAAGAGGCCGGGAAATTGATAGATGCGGTGACGGGCCCGACGTCGGCGCCGCCTGTGACGTTGAAGGTGTAATTACCGGCAGTGATGAGTGTGCCGTCGCTGATGACATTGGGAACCGGAACGGGGCTGGGCATGAAAGCAAGAAGGTAGACTCCCTTACTCGGCTTCCCCAAAGTCCGGTTGCCCACGGGACCGGTAACCGTGATCTCGCCCGCATCGAGGCCTTCAATCGGAGGCGGTGCCGCCGTCGGATATTGAATCACCGAACACTGGCCCGCCATGGGAACCTCGGTGGAGGTGAACAACCGGCTATAGGGAATCCGGCTAAAGCTGCCGATAAGGCTGTCGCTGCGGTAGGCTGGAACACCAGTCGCTTCACCCTGAACGCGTTGCACTCCCAAAACACCGGGACGCCAGGCGCCGTTTGCGCTCGCCGTCAGCAGGTCTGCAGTGCTGTAACCGTTGGGATCACTGCACGTTGTGCCGGACGCCGCAATTGACATGGACACAAAGTTGCTCACTACACCGTTGGCCTGGACATAGACCGGAACCGAACAACCTTCGATCCCTGACGGAACGACGAAGTTGATCTGGTCAACCCCCACGCAGCAGCCGGAACGGCCGCGGTATTGGACAGCCGCCTCTCTGCCGCCGACAAACACACGGAGATCGCTACCCGTGATGTTGCCAGGAAGCGGGCCAGCGGCTTCATTTCCCGTGACCGGACCCAAGCCGGTTCCCCAGAGAATGACGACCTGTCCGGGACGCGCGGAAGTCGTAGCATTGTTAAGCGGAGCCTCGGTCTGAGAAATGTAATTCTGCAATATCGCGGGACCGCTGCCGGCTTTGTTGAGCGCAAAGAGACCAACGGAACTGCGTGTCACGGTAATGGGCGCAGGAGCGCTTCTTTGGCCGTTGTAGGCAACAGTGACGGTTCCAGTGCCGATAGGGGTATTCGAGGGGAGAACCGCTGCGACCTGGGTGGAAAACGTAGAGAGCATAATCGCGTCCACTGTAGTCCCGGCTACAGTAACCTGGACGGATGTACCTGCCAACCCGTTCGCGGTGGGTAAAGGAAACCGGTCGACCTCGACGATTTGGTTTGGACCTAATCGCTGTCCGAAGATGACAAAAATGGAGCCCTGTGCAATGCTGGAGCCGGGTAAACCTGACCGGATGTAGCTGGCGCCATTGACGGGACTGGCAATTGCTGGTTGCGCGAAAGCCGGAGCAGAGAACAACAGCGCCGATGCCAGCAGAAGTAGATATGGTTTTTTCAACATGAGCCTCTCATTCAAGAAGGTACGCAAAAGAGACCTCGCAGCCGTCACCCGGCACTAGGATAATGCATTTTCGCACAATTTGGCCCGTTGTAGGGCGGCAGAGCATCTGCTATAGTCGAGACGTTAATTTCTGTTCAGCGCGTAACGTTGAGGGTTTAGGACACGAAAGGATGGTGTCTGGTGAGTTCTGGAATCGATAAAGACAAACGGGATAAGCCGAAGCCCGCATTTTCACGCCGCGGGTTTATCAAAGGCGTGGGGCTTGGTGGCGGCGCGATCGGCAGCGGCATTCTCGAGCAGGAAGCGGAAGCGCAGAGCGCCGGCGGTTCGGTAAGTGGTCCGGGTATCACGCCCATCACGCTTCAAATCAACGGTAAACCACGCACCCTGAAAGTGGAGCCAAGAGTAACTCTGCTCGACGCACTGCGCGACCACCTGGACCTGACAGGCGCCAAACGTGTCTGTGACCGGGGAACCTGTGGTGCCTGTACGGTCATGATGGATGGCAAAGCCGTTTATGCGTGTACAGTACTGGCTATCGACGCACAAGGCAGGAAAATTGAAACCATCGAGAGCCTCAGCGCCAACGGTAGCCGGCGTGACCCGGTGATTGCGGCTTTCGTCAATCACGACGCCCAGCAGTGCGGTTATTGTACGCCGGGTTTTGTCATGGCCGCTAAGGCTTTTCTAGCGCATCATCCCGATCCGACAATGGAACAGATCAGCCAGGAATT
>CAADGY010000157.1 GCA_900696665.1 uncultured Acidobacteriota bacterium | reverse complement strand
ACGCCGGCGAGGTTTTATGAAGGCCATGCAACGTGCCGTGCCGGGCCGGAAGCCGGTTCTGCTCCGGGGCCCGCACAACAGCCGCGGCGGTTTTGAAATGACCCAGCGGCTCCTAAAGGAACACCCTGGGGTAACAGCCATCTTCGCAGGGAGTGACGCGATCGCTCTCGGAGTTGCTCGTGCTCTCCACGCTGCCGGTATCCGAATTCCCGATGACATATCGTTGGTCGGATTCGACGGCATCGAGCTGGCTTCCATCATGCACCCCCCACTGACTACTATTAGCCAGCCGCTGTATGAAATCGGCAGGGCTGCGGTTGAAATCCTAATTGGCCAGTTCAGCCGGAAAGACCGTGTACCCGAACACCGCAATTTCGATGTACGGCTGATAGAGCGGGATTCCTGCCGTGAGTTGCCGGTACCCGAGCCGGAGCTGAAAGCTTAATGCTTAGCCCGCGGCGCTGGCTGATGATCTCACTCGTCTTCCTGGCGACGGTCATCAACTATCTGGACCGGCAAACACTTTCTGTCGTCGCGCCGGCGCTGCGTGACCAGTTCCGCATGAGCAACACCGAATATGGCTGGGTGGTTTTCGCATTCATGTTGGCCTACACCGTGATGAACGGGGCTTCAGGCATCCTCATCGACCGGCTTGGAACCCGTTTGGGCTACGCGCTCTTCGTCCTGTGGTGGTCGGTTGCGACTGCTCTACACGCGTTCGCGTCAGGCATCTGGACCCTCGGCATCTTCCGCTTTCTGCTCGGAATCGGCGAGGCCGGTAACTGGCCCGCGGGGGTAAAAGTAGTGGGCGAATGGTTTCCGGAGCGTGAGCGCGCACTGGCAGCGGGCATTTTCAATAGCGGGTCAGCCATCGGTGCAATCCTGGCACCGCCTGCGATCGTCTGGATCGTACTGCGGTTCGGCTGGCCGGCCTCCTTCCTCGCTGTGGGCGCAAGCGGGTTGTTGTGGCTGACCTTTTGGTGGATGTCGTATCGGCCGCCCGAGAAGGTGGGAGAGGAGATCCCGGCGCCCAGACGTTATGGATTCCGCGTCTTGCTGCGAACCCCCTTTGTCCTGTGGTTTACCGTGGCCAAGATCTTCATCGACCCGGCATGGTACTTTTACACTTTTTGGTTTCCGGAATATCTGCATCGTGTCCGTGGGTTCGATCTAGCCGCGATTGGGGAATATGCGTGGATTCCCTTCGCGGTGGCCGGATTCGGCAATCTGCTCGGAGGCGCCGCCTCGGCGTGGCTGCTGAAAGTGGGGTTTCCCCTCACTGCCGCGCGGAACCTGACGGTGCTGCTTTTCGCAGCCCTGATGGCCTTCGCCATCCCCGCTGTTTTTGTCGCCGATGCCCGCTGGTCGATCGCCTTCGTCTCATTGGCGATGATGGGCTACACCGGGTCCACCGCAAATATGCTCGCAATGCCCACCGACGTTTTCTCGCATGAAATTTCGGCGTCCGTTTACGGCATCGCCAGCATGGGCGCCGGTTTCGGAGGGATGGTCTTCTCGCTGCTCACCGGCTGGGCCGTCGATCATGCCTCTTACACACCCGTATTCGTCGGTTTCGGCCTGATGCCGCTTGTATGTGCGTTGATCCTATGGACGCTGGCCGGACCGGCCGCACGGTTGAAATCCGTGCAACAACTTCAATCGAGCTATGCCTACCAAAGATGAATTTAAAGGGATGACGACGCTGGTTACCGGTGCCAGCAGCGGGATCGGAGCCGCAATCGCACTCGGTCTGGCCTCTTGCGGAGCCAGAGTGCTGGTTCATTACAATTCGAATCTCGACGGCGCCCGGGAGGTCGCCTGTCAGATTCAAGCGCGGGGCGGCGAGGCGGAACTCTTTCCCGGCGACCTTTCCTGCGCCGATGGGGTATGTAAGTTCACAGAGAAGATCCAGGCGCTCGGTCGGCCCGTCGATATCCTCGTAAATAATGCCGGAACTCTCCTCCGCCGGGCTCGGATCCTGGAGGTTTCCGGCGAGCTTTGGGACGACGTGATTACTTTGAATCTGAAGAGCGCCTTCTTCATTAGCCAGACCGTTGTGCCCGGAATGATGGAGCGGGGCCAGGGGTGTATCGTAAACATCTCCTCGCTGGCCGCCATGATGGGGGGCGGAATTGGAGCCTCGGTTTACGCCACCGCGAAGGGTGGCTTGAGCACTTTGACCAAAGCATTTGCACGTGAATTCGCTCCTCACGGTATCCGCATTAACGCCGTTTCGCCTGGCACGATCGACACCAATTATCACCGCCGGTTCAACACGAAAGAGGGCCTGGAGTCGGTAAGGGTCGCGACGCCGGCCGGACGGATCGGAACGAGCTCCGAAGTCGCGGATGTCGTTCTCTTCCTCTGCTCGGATGCCGCCAGGTTTGTCCACGGCCAAGTCGTAGAAGTAAATGGTGGTTACTGGCTGGCATGAAAATTACGAACCTGCAGACCGCAGTAGTAGAGGCCAATTTCGATTGGACCTACGTTCGGATTGAAACCGATGCCGGCGTGCGCGGTCTCGGCGAATGCTTCTTCGCTCCGGGTCTGCCGGCGATCCTTCGCGAGTTGTCGCGGGTGCTGCTTAAAGAAGATCCCCGTAATATTGACCTGCTGGTACGCAAGATGCAGCGCGCCGCTTCGGGTGCGGGTTCGACCGGCATCGTAGCGAATGCCATCTCCGGAATCGAGACGGCACTCTGGGATATCCTCGGCAAATCTTTGGAGACCCCAATCTATCGCTTGCTCGGTGGCAAATACCGGGATGCGATCCGCCTCTACGCCGACTGCCACGGCGGCGAGGGATTGGAAAGCCTCGATCCCTTGCTGATGTCGCGCACTCCCGCCTGGAGCCGGCCCGCTCCGGATGCCCAGTCGCGATCTCTGTGGGACACCCGGCGCGAGTCGCTGGAACGCGACTGCACACCCGAAGCGTATGCGGAGCGCGCTCAGCAACTGGCAGCCAGAGGTTTCACAGCCCTGAAGTTCGATGTCGATGTTCCAAACCCATACACACGCGACGATCACAATCGTTGTCTCACTAACGGCGAAATCGATCATATGGTGAGCTTGGTGAGGGCCGCGCGCGAGGCAGTAGGTCCGAACATTGACATCGCCGTCGATTGCCACTGGCGGTATAACGTCACCGACATCCTCAAGTTCGCCTGGCGCTGTGAGGAGTTCAATCTCTTGTGGCTGGAAGACCCAGTGCCGCCCGAAAACGTCTCCGCTTTGCGCGAAGTTGCCTTACGGACCCGTACACCGATCTGTAGCGGCGAGAATCTCTGTTACCGCGCGGCTTTTCGCGAACTGCTAGAAACGCGTGCCGTCGCCATTGTTTCTCCCGATGTCCAAAAGGCCGGAGGGATTCTGGAGACCAGGCGGATTGCGGATATGGCGGATCTTCAATACACGGCCGTCGCACCACACAATATCAGCAGCCCCATTGGCACGATCGCTTCGGCCCACCTCTGCGCTGCAATTCCAAACTTCCTGGCGCTGGAATTCCACGCTTACGATGTTCCCTTCTGGGAGGAGCTCGCTTCGGGAATATCTAAGCCCATCATTCAAGGCGGCCACATCCATTTGGGCGATGCGCCTGGTCTGGGTGTGGAATTGAACGAAGAGATCGCCTGGCGGTACAGGAAACCCGGTGAGACGTTCTTTGAGTCATGACGATGCACCTGTCAGTTTTTAGAACCCGATCTGAGGGTGAGATGCAGGACCTGGTTGGATCAGTCTGCTCCTGATGGCGGGTCTTGAGTCTTGGCTGTGTGCAGTATCGGGTTAATTAAGGCTCTTGACCTCAGGGTGTTAGAATTCTTCTCTCAGATTTTCACTTGCCAACTCCTACCGCCATAGCCATCGAGATCACCAACTGAGCACCGAAGCGGCGGTAATCCGCACTACTCAATGGCCGGCCAAGCCGTGCGTTTGTCTGTACGCTCTGCTCCAGCAGGAGTGTGGGGATAGCACGCTCATAAAAAAGATACTGGCAGGCATCCATGCGTCCACGTGCTACGTTGCCAGGTGGCCAATCCCGTGGCGCTTTTGTATCGTAAAAGGTGTTCTTCTTGAGTAGAGCAGCCAAACGATTTACCAGATCCCGATAGTCCGGTTCTGCCAGTGAAAGCGGACCCTGGAGGAAATCGTCATTGGTATTGTGTAGGTTCAGAAACAGATCGATTCGACGCCCTCCATCCGTCCAATCCAGAACGGCCTTGCGTAGCGCAGTGATTTCCGGCATGAGCTTCGGATCTACGGTATCCCAGTTGCGATTCAGATCATAGCCGTTAACGTTAAATCGTACGCCGCCGCGCGCCACTCCGTCCGGATCGGCCATCGGGAACAGCTTGAACACGAAAGAATCGCGCAGCTTGGCAGCCTTGGGATTACCGCCCGCAAGAAACCGCACCGCACCGTCCATGACCCAGGATGTTCCGCTCTCCCACGCATGCTGCCGCGCCATCAGCCATAACACCTTCTTATCCACCAGAGGCCGCGCGGGATTCGTAATCGTGAGCATCATGAGGTTGCGCCCGCCCGCGGATTTGCCGATTTCTTCCATCACCACGTGCGCGTTACCTTTCAGTTCGGCCAGCAGCACCGCAAGATTGCGGGTTGTGTAAGGAGGCACATGAGCGATCCAGACCGGACTGCGGGCCGGCGTAAGGTGAACCCGCAATCGCAGATCAATCTTGTCCCACTCGATCGCGTTATCGGGCAACGCGGTCCACTTGCTCCTGTCGTAACTGATAAACGGGCGTGTGTGCCCATTGATAGCCAGGTTTCCGGGACGAAAATTGTACTCGCCCTGAAGATCCACCAGATCCAGTGTGACTTCCTGACCCGCGGCGCCGTCGATTTCAAAGTAGTACCAGCTTGCCTGCCGGTTCCGGTGCTGCTGATCGGCTTCTCCATTGACGTGGCAGCGAAAGTGATTGGGTGCAAGCTGCTCCACACGGCCGATGTTGCCGCCCTCGAAGTTGGAACGGATAGTCACCGCCGCCGGCATCAACACGGTGGCAACAAAGAAGAGATAAGCGCAGCGTTTCATGATCATTCCAGATCCACACGCAGAGCCTGATACGCCTCCACTCGTCGGATGTGCACAGTCAAGTCAGAACCCTTCCGATCCTCCCGGAACTGGGCCGGAAGCAAAAGCCTGACCTGACGTACCCGTTTGTCTTCCGGCACATTCAACCGGATACGAACGTTCTCGACCGGCGCCAGATAGTATTCATTCGCGCCGGCACGTTCGAGCTTATTCCCGGTCCAGTTGGTCAGGTGCAGCACCAGCGTGTTGTCCTTTACAGTTAGGTTCGAAATCAGCGCCGCCGGCGCTTCGATCTCATACGGTGGTGGCTCGGACGCGGCTTTCACAACCAGGCTTCTCAAAAACCGGCCGACGGCGCTACTGTTCTGCTGCACGAACAGGCTTTCCAGCGCGGAGGCGCAGTATACCACGCACCCCTTGCCGTACCGGGAAACGATCACGCCGGGCAGAATCGGACGCAGACCGTCGCCGGTCACAATGTCCATCCAGACCTCGCCGCCATCCAAAGCCTTGACGGGCTGGAAATGCCATAGGGGCGTTACAGCGTCCAACGACCGCCGCGCACGGTCGGCAAGGTAGAGGTCGTACGGACCACCAGTCATCGACCGGTAATTGGCAATCGTTTCCGCTAGCTCTCCATGTGGCTCGAACGGTGCCGCGCGGACCAATTCCTCAAGGGAGAAGCGGTCCTGCGGATGTCCGTCCTGGTCGAACAGGCACGACTGGAAGCTCACCACCAGCCCTCCCCCTTCGCGGACGAATTGTTTAATGTTCGCGATGCGAGTTTCAGTAATGTGAGGGATATCGGCCAGGTACAGAACCCGGTATGTACGGAGTCGCCCGATGTTATCGAGCAGGCTTTCGTGGATCGAGGAAACCTGCACATGCCCGTACGTACAGGCGGCGAAGGCGCCCAACGAAGAAAGGCGCACATTCGTCCTCCACCACCAGCCCGATTCCTCGTGTCCAGGCGGGGTCCGGTCTCCATGCAGCACTGCGGCATAAGGGTAGTTTCGAAACCCCACGAGTTCGCGCTCGTTCCGTTTCAAGATGCCGAACGGATATGCTACGAACCTTCGATTGACGGCGTGGTTCACATACCCCCATGGGAGCGCTAAGATCGGTGCTCCGCCGAACATGGCGGTGGTGAAGATTTGCTGCTGGAAATCGAAGCCGTTATAGATCGCTCGCGGCCAGTTGTTGTACTCGCCCACGTACGGCCACACATCGAGACCGATCGCGCGGGCGACGCTGATGCCTTCCGCGCGTTCCAGGATGCTGTTTCCTCGCTCGTACAGGAAGGCGTCAATTGCTTTCAGGATCCTCGGATCTTCGCGGGAAAGCTTGTCTGGGTTGGAGGCATTGTAAATAAGCGGGATATCTCTGTGCGATTTGACGATCCCGCGCACTTCGCGCAGAATTCCGACGATAATATCCTGGT
>CAADGY010000156.1 GCA_900696665.1 uncultured Acidobacteriota bacterium | reverse complement strand
GATGGCGAGATCGCCACGCAGGCTCGCCAATCGCTCCGGCGTGAAGACGTCAGCCACGTGCCCCATCTCTTTCGAAGTGTAGACCTCGCGGCCGTCGCTGCTGGCAATCCCCGCGCTTTCCTGCCCTCTGTGTTGGAGCGCGTAAAGCCCAAGGTAGGTCAGGTTAGCAGCTTCCGGATGGCCGTAGATGGCGAACACACCACACTCTTCGTGAAATTTGTCAAAAGCAAGCTCAGGCATGGAGCAAGGTTTCCAGAGCTGTTTCCCAGACGCGCTTGAGGTCGTTTACGGCAGAGTCTATCAGAACCGTCCCACTGTTGCGGACCTGTAACCTTCCCTCTATTGTGACACCCAGTTCGACGGCCTGGATAGAGTGTGCCGCCGCAACTTCGCGAATCCTGCCGGCATCCGGCGTAGACAGGACAACGCGGGAAGGCCCCTCATGGAACAGCAGGAACTCCGGCCGCATCTCCGACGCTAGCTCAATATCAGCGCCGATTCCCGCAGAGCCGAACGAGCACTCCGCGAGCGTGACGGCCAAGCCTCCATCGCTCACATCGTGCGCCGATTCAGCGAGCTTTTCGTTGACGATTTGCCGGATGGCCGCTTGGACCCGCTTCTCGTATTCCATGTCCAGCGCCGGAGGAAGCCCCCAACCGGCATCGAGAACCACTTTGGCAAATTGCGTGCTTCCAAAGCGGCTTATGTCGCAGTTCCCCAGCCCGCCGAGGAGTATCACCACGCGTCCGGGCGCGCGGAAGGTGGTTCCCAGCGGCTCGGCTGTTTTCATGAGGCCAACGATACCGAGAACGGGACTGGGTGCGATCGGCTCTCCCAGCGTCTCGTTATAGAGGCTGACGTTCCCGCCTGTGATCGGAGTTTCGAAGAACCGGCACGCCTCCGCCATCCCCTCGATAGACTCGACAATTTGCGCCATGATCTCCGGGCGCTCCGGGTTGCCGAAGTTGAGATTGTTGGTGGCTGCCACGGGAAGCGCGCCGGCGGTAGACAGATTCCGGCAACACTCGGCCACCATCAGCATGGTTCCTTCGCGGGGGGATAACTCGCAGTAGCGTCCATTGCCGTCAAGCGACATGGCGATGGAACCGCCAGTTTCCTTAATTCGAATGACGGCGGCGTCCCCGCCCGGGCCCTCGATGGTGTTCGTGCGGACCATGTGGTCGTACTGCTGCCAGATCCAGTGCTTAGAACAGATATCGCCGGATGCCAGCAGTTTCAGCAGGGCGCTGTCCAAACGGGTGTTTGAGACGGGCAGATCCGGCGCTTCCATGGGGAGGCGGCGGTAGGGCGCCGTATATGGACGATCGTACACGGGTGCTTCTTCCGCCAACGGGTGCGCGGGGATTTCGGCCACCACCTCTCCGTGATCTTTCACGCGCAGAATACCGTCCGCCGTCACCGTGCCGACCGCGACCGCATCCAGCCCCCACTTACGGAACACGCGGAAAACCTCGTCCTCCCTGCCTTTTTCCGCTACCAGCAGCATACGCTCCTGCGATTCGGAAAGCATGATCTCATACGGAGTCATTCCCGATTCGCGCTGCGGGACGTGTTTCAGATCAATCTCGATGCCGGTGCCGCCGCGGCTGGCCATCTCGCAGGTAGAGCAGGTGAGCCCGGCGGCCCCCATGTCCTGGATGCCGACAATCGCTCCGGTCTTCATCGCCTCGAGGCAGGCTTCGAGCAGAAGTTTTTCGAGGAATGGATCGCCAACTTGCACGTTGGGCCGCTTCTGCTTCGACTCCTCGGTAAACTCCGCGGAAGCCATCGACGCGCCGTGTATTCCGTCACGGCCGGTCTTTGCGCCAACGTAGATAACGGGGTTTCCCTCTCCGGCCGCGCGTGCAAGGAAAATTTCATCGTGTTTGAACACGCCCAGAGCGAAGACATTCACCAGTGGATTGCCGGCGTAACTGGGGTCGAATACACATTCGCCGCCTACGGTTGGAACCCCGAAGCAATTTCCGTAATGAGCGATTCCTGAAACCACACCCGTCAGAATACGCCGGTTTCGAGCGCCGGTTTCAGGGTCGTCCAGAGGTCCGAAGCGCAACGCGTCCATCACCGCTACCGGACGCGCACCCATAGTGAAGATGTCCCGAAGAATACCGCCGACGCCGGTTGCCGCGCCTTGAAACGGTTCGATAAAGCTCGGGTGGTTGTGCGACTCGATCTTGAAGGCGATGGCGTAGCCATCCCCGATGTCGATGATGCCCGCATTTTCGCCGGGCCCCTGCAACACGAGTTTGCTCGAGGTGGGAAGCTTCTTCAGATGCAGGCGCGAGCTCTTATAGGAACAATGCTCGCTCCACATGACGCTGAAGATGCCGAGTTCGGTGTAAGTAGGCTCCCGGCCCAGAATACCGACTATTTTCTGGTATTCCGAGTCCGTGAGCTGGTGGGAGGCGACCAGTTCAGGTGTGATGGTGCTCATTTGCGGCCGGATACAAGGGTGGCAACCATGGATTCGAAGATTCCCAAGCCGTCGGTCGAGCCCATGAGAGGCTCGGTAGCACGCTCGGGGTGGGGCATCATGCCCATGACATTGCGCTCGCGATTCAGGATGCCCGCGATGTCGCGCATGGAACCGTTCGGGTTATCTGCATAGCGAAAAACAACGCGGTCTTCATCTTCGAGTTCGTCCAGAGTCCGGTCATCCGCATAGTAGCAGCCGTCCCCGTGCGCAATAGGGAGGCGCAGCACCTTTCCCTTTTCAAGCGCATTCGTGAACGGAGAGTCCGTCGACTGCGTTCGAAGGCCGACCTGGCGGCAAATAAAACGCAAATCGCGATTGCGAAGCAGCGCACCCGGAAGCAAAGCGGATTCAACCAGAATCTGAAAGCCGTTACATACTCCCAGCACCAGTCCTCCCTCGTCCGCAAAGCGCCTGACGGCCTGCATGACGGGAGAAAACTTGGCGATCGCACCGCCACGAAGGTAATCGCCGTAAGAAAACCCCCCCGGCAGAATCACCGCATCCACATCGCCAAGCGTGGTGGATTCATGCCAGATCATTTCGGCCGGATGGCCAAGATTGTGGGAGACGGCATACCAGGCGTCGTGATCGCAATTGCTGCCTGGAAACACCACAACACCGAATTTCATAGGGATAATTCCAGTTTAGCAGACCGCAAGGAGCGGAAAGGTGGAATAGCCCGTCTGGTAAATTACTTGGCGGGTTCTGCGGCGGGAGCGGCGGCGGCAGCCCTTTTCCGGCGGGTGGTACGCTTTTCTGCCGGGGGTTGGCGGTCGCTCTTTTTGAGGCTGGGAAGAACCATCGGAGCAACGAACTTCTTCTCACCATGGTCGTCGAACTGGATCACAATGTGGTCCTCGTTACAGGAAACCACCGTACCGAGACCAAATTTCGTGGTGTGCTCGACTTGGGCACCCGGAGCAAACGCCGGCTTGGTTGCCATTTAAGTAATACCCTCTGCTGTCAAGGATACCAAAGTAGAGTGATAATGTCGAATCTCGGCAGTCAAATTGCTAGGGCGAATCATCGATTCACAGGTCCATCGCGCAGCGGAAGCCCACGGTGGCGCAGCGGTCCAGGCCCGGCCACATCAGGAGCATCTTGGCGGCGAAGTCGCAGGGCTTAGGGCCTCCGTCCATGTACCAATGGGAACCACGGGCCTCGAAATACGACCCGCCGCGGAGGATCGCAAAGCGGGTGCGTCCGTCGGAGCGCTCGCTCTCGGTCCACTCCCACGTATTGCCGCACATGTCGTAACAGCCGAAGGGTGAACGGCCGCCGGGATGGGCTTTCACCGGCGTCGTCGTTCCGCTCTCGCCCGCGTTGCATAAATGGGGCCGCATCTCGCTGCCCCAGGGATAGCGCCGGCCGTCCGCACCCTGCGCCGCATACTGCCACTCCTCTTCGGTGGGCAGACGCTTGCCAGCCCAGGCGGCGTAGGCGCGTGTGTCGTCCAGGTCCACGTAGACGACGGGATGCTCCTCCGTACCCACTGGCGGCGCACCATTTTTCCAATGCCGGAGAAAGTTCTCCGGGTGCACCGGCTTGTAGCCCGACCGCTGTAGAAACTCAGCGTACTGCGCGTTAGTTACGGGAGCCAGATCGATGGCGTAACGGCCCAGGCTCACCTCGCGCTTCACCTGGTCCTGCTGGAACATCCGGCGATAGGGATATTCCTGCCCGGTGTAGAAACCAGTTTCGCGAATCCGGTACTGCACGGTCATGACGCATTTCACCGGCCCGATTTCAGCCATGCCCGCCGGCATCGGCGCGGCTATTGTCTTCGGCGCGGCGCGCAAGACAACATCGCGCGGCGGAAAAGCAGTGCTGAAATCGGCGTGCGCATCGAGGGCCGCCTGCCCGGAGAGGAATGTCTGGAAGCTCCGATCCAGCGATGACCCGGGCATGGCCAGGAAGCACGCGATACCACGAGGACGGATCGTACCGCGCAACGCCACGGAACCTCCGCTCACCGCCACACGGAGTTCCCGGCCGCGGATGAGGTCGAAATACCGCGCCCCGCTGGCGTGCGGCACGGTAAGCACAACGCCGTCGCGCGGTTCCCCGGCGCGATTGACCACCGTCCACAACCGAACCGCGCCCTGCTCCCAAAGGCTGGCGTAAACATCGGGCAAGCCGGCGGCGGCCAGCGGCGTCCACCCCTCGCCGGAGAAGAGCGCGGCATAGCGGCGCTGAATGGGCAGCATGGACCGCAGTAACGAGCGGTCGCGCGGGCTCCAGCCCACCCAGCTTCCGAAAACGTTCTCCCAAATCATGATGCCGCTGCCGTTCATCCAGGCCGCGTGCAACTCGCCGGTGTGATCGCGATTCCATCGTTTGATCTGGTGCTGCATGTGGCGCCGCTCGAACCATTTGTCGCGCAGGACACCGGGCACGGTGCTGTCCTCAAAGTCTTGCGCCCAGGACATGTGGTGATCCTGAATATTCTTGAGCGAGGGCAAGGTGCCTTCACTTTCGAGCACCACGCCCCGGCGCGCCTCATCCAGTTTCACCCGGAACTCCGAGGATCCCTGGTTCATGGTGTCCAGAAAGATGCCGTCGGCGTCCACTGCTTTCACCATCGCGACAACGGCATCGATATCGGAGGCGCTCTCGCGCCTCGTGCCTGTGTCCCAGGGATTGTAGTTGATATAGACTTTGACGCCGCGAGCCTGAAACGCATGGCTGACCTTCCGCACTCCTTCGAGGCCCCCTGGCATGTCGCGGTAGAAATCGAACTGGTTCCGCTGGTCCAACCCGATACGCGGATAAGCGTGCCACAATACCACCGAATCGTAACCGCCGAACTCGCGGAGGCCGGCATCGATCCAGGCATCCACTTCGTAACGGCCGCTTCGACGGTCGTAGAACTTCTCATCGCACAGCATCAAAAAACAGCAGGCGAAAGAAGATGGCACCCACGAGAAATCGGGCCGTAGATACAAATCATCGCGGTAGCCGATCCGCCTCTTCTCGTCCGCCCGCCATCGTGCAAGCGCCTCACGGTACGCGGGCCATTGAGTAGCGTCGTCCGGAGCCGGAAGGACGTGGGCGGTGGACCATCCCTTCGGATCCACCACCGCTCCTTGAGACGCTCGCGGCCGCAAGGCAGCAGCAGCCAGCCAAGCAAGAAAATCCCGGCGCAACATACCAATATCAAAACCGCAGGCGAAGTGCGATCTGCATCGAACGCGCGCCGCCGGTCTGAAACACAGGAGTCAGACCGCTGCCCGGGCTGCCCGTCCCCAGCATCAGGTTCAGCATCGACGCGGATTCTCCAAACAGTGGATTACTCAGGTGCGGCGCCGGGTCGGAAAAGTTCGGATGGTTTAGGACGTTGAATGCTTCGGCACGCAATTGCAGGGACCACCGCTCGCCGAGCTGGAACTGCCTGCGCACCGCCGTATCGATCTGATACATCCCGAATCCCCGGATCGCGTTGCGGCCGAGGGAACCTTGTATGCTCACGTCAGTGAGTTGGAACGTATCCCGGTTCAGGCGGCGTCCACCGGGCGCGGAAGGGTCCCGAATCCAGACCGGCTGCCCGCCCACCAGGTTGGGCCGGAAGGCGTTCGCGAAGCTTAGGCCCATGGAATACTCCGAATTCAGCACCGTAATCGGGAATGCAGACCGCGCGCGCAGAATGCCGTCGATTTCCCAGCCGCTCCACACACGTGTCCACAGCGTATCGCCGGACTTCGATCCGGTCTCGTACGTCAAACCGGCGGTGAACGTGTGGCGTGCATCGAAGTCGGAAGATCCCCGGTCGCCAGCGGCGCTCAGGTTTAAACCGGCGCGATGCAGCAGCGCATCGCTCGAGCTGTTGTCGATCGAATGGGACCACGAATAAGACGCAAGCGCCTCCAAGCCGCGAGCCATGGGACGGCGGTACTGCGCCTGCAAAGCATGATAGCGGGACTGGCCTCTGTTGGTCGCAAGCGCAAGCCAGAGCGTTTCACCTGTGCCCGTGCTGCCAAATTCACGCCGCAACAGGTGATGTCCAGCGGCGCCCACATAACCTGCCGACACGAGGTTCCTGCCCGGAAGCCTCTGTTCCACTGTGAAGTTCCATTGATAGATAGCCGGCAGCCGCAAGTCGGGCAAGAAACCGTAGCTCATAATCGTCGAGAATGGAGCATGCTTCGGGTTGCCGTATTGCGCCACACTGAACGGACCACCGTTGACGAGATCTGTCGCGATACTAAGGCTGGAATCGTAGAAGAGTCCTCCACCGGCGCGCAGTACCATTGCCCCGCCGGCCAGCGGCTGGAATGCGACTCCGAATCGCGGAGCGAAATTGGTGTAACGGCGCTTCCAAATCTCACTCTGCGCAGGGAAAATGTAAGCCCCACTATGCTGCCAATCCTCCTCCGACTGATAGAAGGTGCCCTGTGTAAGTTGCGGGGGGCGGGAATATTCCCATCGCAAGCCGATGGTGGCCGTCAGCCGCGGGTGAACGCGCCACGTATCTTGTGCATATGCCGCCATTTCCTCCATCACGCTGCGTAGCGTTCTCGGGGCGGCAACGGACACCCAAAGATTCTGGCTCTTGAGCAGGTCGTCAAGGTCTTCTGCGACCACACTGATGCTGCCGTTATTGTCGCGCCGGGTGGGCGAGAACCGGCGCTGGTCGAGCCCGATCCTCAACTGATGGCTGCCGAGAACCAAAACGGCGGAAGGCAAAACTTGCCATTGCGTCTGCCGTTGGTCCGCTTCGCGGCCCCACATTGCCTGCCCTATACCCGAAATCGAAAATCGCAACAGGTGATTGCAGAGTCCTTCTGCCCGCGCGAAGAATTCGGTCACCGGTCCAATGAAGCAGGAGGAGTCGCCGGCGGATTCGGTGGCCTTCCAGAACGATTCCACTTTTGCATCGGACACGTTCGCTTTCAGGTCCAGGATGGCAGCCGTATTCAACCGCAGATTCATACCCACGGTGATGCTCCTGCTTCGCATCTCGAGATCGTTTACCTGTGTACCGGTGAACTGGTTCGAGGAAGGTGCATAGTTGAGCCTGGCAAACGCCGTCAGGCGTGGTGTAAGGGCGTGATCCAAGCGAAGCCCCGCTACATCGAATTGCGAGCGGCGGTAGTTGCTGCCGGCCCATTCCGCGGTGTTCGGACCCAGCCACCTGCCGTTAGGGAGCGGCAACAATCCGAGCACAGGACGCGCCCATTCCGGCGCATCGTTACGCGCATCGGCGGTCGGCACGGGGGCACGCCAGGCAAACGGCCCGCGCAGCCGCATCCCCTCATACGACGCGAAGAAAAAACTCCGATTACGTTTCAGCGGGCCACCCAGGGACGCGCCCAGGTCATGCATATTCAACGGTGCTCTCGACTCACCGGCCCGATTGGCGAACCACCCGTTCGCATCCAGGTGTTCATCGCGGAAGTAATGAAACAGAGAGCCATGAAATCGATTCGTCCCGGACCGGGTGCTCAGCTCCACGCGGGCGCCGGGCAGCGTGCCGGATTCAGGCGCCGTGGAGGAGGTCTCAATGCGAAATTCGTCCAGCGCTTCGAGCGACACAAGACCATGGAGGCTGCCCAGGGCTGTCATACCGGGCAGCGACCCTCCGGTACATTGCGCGGGAAGCCCGCCGCCGCTTACGCCTGTATTGACGCTCACACCGTCCAGGGTGAAATAGTTGGCATTCGGTCTCTGTCCGCTGGCGGTGAACTGACCCGCCTCGCCGCGAGTCGCCGGCGTTGTGATGACACCCGGCGCAAGGTCGAGCAAGCTCAGCAGCCCCCTGCCATTCAGCGGGAGCGCGTCAATCGTCTCCCGGCGAATGAGGGTTCCAACGGAAATGCTCTCGCTATTCAACAAAGGAGGCGAACCCTGAACGGTAATCACCTCCTGCATGCTGCCCAGCGGCAGGTCGAAATCCATCTGCGTAGGCTGAGCGGCCACCAGTTCGATCCCAAACCGGATCAACGTCCGAAATCCCTGCTTGCGGACGGTGATCTTGTATGTGCCCGGACGGAGAGAAGCAACCGCATAGACACCACTCATCTGCGAGTGCGTGGTGCGGCGGAGTCCAGTCTCTTCGTCCACCACCGAAATCGAGGCGGCCGGCACTCCGGCTCCCGACGGGTCGCGAATCCAGCCGGAGATATGCGTCTGCTGCTGTGCGTTTAATGTTTGCTGCTGTGCGCTTAATAATGTTGCGGAGAGGATACAGAGCAGGAACAGGCGATCACCACGCCGCCGCCTCGTCCGCATGGGCTCTATTCTATGCTTTTCGAGGCGCGGTGGGGCGCCCGCTTCGGGCGCCCCTGTCCGGTGTGGCCAGACGGCATCGAGGTCATGCCGGCTGGAGGGTCGGTACCGGTCTGAAATTGTGCGTAAGCGTGAACAGCGGCGAGGCTTGAAAGAATCCGCACGGGAAGGTCCTCCGCGGAAAGGTTCGTGGCGGCTCCGCCGAGCATCGCACCTAAGAGGGATTCCATGTTGCGGGCCTCTTGAAACAGTTGTTCGGCGGCCGCCTGCCAGGAGGGTGCCGGAGCGGGCGCCTGCTGCTGCGGCGGCTGTCCGCCCAAAAGAGAGAGCACCGGCATGGCGCGCGCGTTGAGAGCGGCGGAAACATTCTGAAGAGCTGCCGCGTGTTCCAGCCGCAAACCCGTCAACAGCGCCCGCTCGGCCCGTGTCATCTTCGACTCGACTTCGGGCGGAAACTGTTCCGCCAGGCGGTGTAGCGCATGCACTCGCGACATTGCCGCGTCGCTCGTATCGAGTACGTCACTCGCAAACTCCTCGTAAGCCGTTCGCCCGCCGAGATGAGTTTCCATTTGCGATTCGAGCGCCGCGAGATCCGTACGCCGCCCAACCGCGCCGGGAATGCCAGCTACAGGTGGCGGTATTACCGCTGCCGGTTCGGAAAAGTGCACTATCACACGAGGCATCCCTTCGAGTTCCTGCTCGATTTGCCGCTGCAAATGAGGGGCAACGCCAATGCCCGCCACCAGCACGCGTTTGCTGCCGCGCGTTACCTCCACCGGTTCACCCAAGTCCGCACCCAACCGGTGAAGGACCGCCAGGACGCGCAACTCATCGCCGGGTGTGGGGGCCTGCTCGATGTCCCTCCGGGGGGTATCTGCGCGCGGGGTTTGAGGCGCCGGCGCCGGAGACGCTTCCGTTTGAGAGAGTGGAACACGCACTATCGCGGCCGCGGGCGCCGGCTTCGCCGGAGCGGGTTCGGCTTCGTGGCGGAAGTGATCCACCGCCGCCCAGACAGCCAATGCCAGAACGGCAGCCGCCGCCCACGGTTGCGGACGGACCACGATGGGGCGGAACACATTCCACAACCGGACCATCACCGGCGTACGCAGCGTGCCAGCCTGGTCAAAACGGCGGTAGATATCGAACCAAGGCTCCGGCGGCTCCGGCAGGCTCGAGTTTACGGTCTTCCGGTATTGCACACACTCGGCAATCGTGCGCTGGAGTTCCTGCAATTCGGCCCGGCACTGCCAGCACGCCGCAAGGTGATCCTCCATGCGTTTGACGTCACGGCCCTGGAGTTCTCCGTCCAGGTAACCCAGCAAATCGCCGTCCGCCGGGTGCCCAGTTTCAAAGTTATTCATTGCTTGCCCTCAGCTTTGCGATGGCGCGTCGCATGAATTCTCCGACCGTGGAAGCGCTGATGCCGAGCACGGCACCGATTTCCGCGTATCGCAATCCTTCCAAACGAAGGAACAGGCATCGTTTCTGACGTTCCGACAGACTTTCGACAGCCCGATGAAAACGGAGCGCTCTCTCCCGCTGGAGCAGGCTTTTCTCCGGTGTCAAACCGGTGGCAATCCGATCCTCTATCGCCGGATCGAACGGCTGCTCCCAACTCTCCTCAGAGCGTGTTTTAAGGCCGAGATTATGTGCCACCCGGAACACCCAGGCGCGCGGGTTCTCGATGTTCTGATTTCGCCGCAGCACTACATAGAGCCTCAGGAAAACTTCCTGCGTCGTCTCCTGCGCCCGCGGCGGATACAATCCCAGCGTCAGCAGGTAACGGTAGACGTCCTCCCGCCATGCCTCGAACAGCCGTGCCACACGGTCTTGAAGGGGCGTCGTGTTCCCCTCTGATCGAGCGATCCCGAGGACTTCCCGGCGCATGGAGTCAGATAACATCGTTCAGTGAGCTTACTTCAAAGACCCCTCACACCATTTTCCAACTACACCGGAGAACAAAATTTTCTCAAGGTGTAGTTGAAAAGCCGCTTTTCCGGTCTTATAGGCAATGACGGGAAAACCGGCTTTCACAAACCCACTGGTAACCATAACCATCGTCACCTTCAACAGCCGCAAGTATATCGAACGGTGTCTGGACGCCGTCTATGAACAGGACTACCGGCCGATCGAGGTCATTGTCGTCGATAATGCGTCGACCGATGGTACCGCGGAACTGTTGATGGAGTATGAAGATCTGATACGTGTGCTGTATAACTACGAGAACATTGGATTTGCGGCAGGACAGAACCAGGCTATTGCAGCCGGGGATGGGGAATGGGTCCTGACTCTGAACCCGGACGTCCGGCTATTTCCTGGTTTTATCGAACGGTTGGTGGAAGCCGCATCGAGCGGCTCGGGGGTGGGCACAGTCTGTGGCAAACTGCTTCGGGCCGCGCCCGATCTAAGCGTTCCCCGCGAGCGCCGCACCGACTCCACGGGTATTCACTTCACGCCGAACCAACGGCACTTCGACCGGGGATGGAACGAGCCGGACGACGGCCGGTTCAATACACCGGAGTATGTTTTCGGCGCTACCGCCGCGGCCGCGCTATACCGCCGCGAGATGATCGAGGATGTGTCGCTTGACGGCGACTTCTTCGATCCGGATTTTTTCACCTACCGTGAAGACGCTGACGTCGCCTGGCGCGCTCAATTAATGGGGTGGCGGTGCCTGTACGTGCCATCAGCGGTAGGTTGCCACGTCCGGCAGGTCAGCGCCGCCAACCGGCGCAGCACTCCGCCGGTGCTTCGTATGCACTCGGTAAAGAACCGGTTTTTGATGCGCATCAAGAATATGACGGGCGACTTGTACCAACGCCATTGGAAGGCGATAACCATGCGCGATGTTCTGGTGATGGGCGGCTGCCTGCTGGCTGAACCCGCCAGTTTGCCGGCATTCTGGCGGCTGGCGTGCTTGTTTCCACGCGCTCTGGCGAAGAGGCGCGAGATCATGAAGCGGCGCACCGTCACGGATGATTATATGGCGGCGTGGTTCAGCGAGGCTCCCGCCAGCAGGCCGCTACACGTACCGGCCGCGGATCACGCTCCCGTTCACACGTCGTAGCCGCTTCTATAGGGTGGGTCAACGTATTGATTCGCCTTCTCCAAATTCGTGACGCGCATCTTCCCCGTGTCCCACTCGAGCCGGCTGCCCGCTAACCGCTGAGCTATACATCCCAGCAGAAATGCTTCCGTCACCGGCGCCTGAATCTCAAAATTCGTGAGCGGCGCGGGACCGCCCTTGACCGCCGCCAGCCACTGTTCCATGGCGCGGTCGCGCTCCCTTGCGCCGCGTTCTCTCGGAGGCAATTTGTATTTCGCCGATTCCGGATACACGTGCGGATTGTCACCGTTGAACCCGCCCAGCAGAATACCCTTGTCGCCGATGTACATGATGCCTTCGCGTCCGCGGTCGAACATCTGCTGATCTTCCTGGCTCAGGCCCGCTGGCCGCGGCGGTTTGAGTCCGCCGTCGTACCAGGAAAGACGCAGCGCGGCGCGGCTGCCCTTGGCCGGAAAATCCAGATGAACGATCGACGCCTTCGGATAGGTCTCTTCGAAAGACTCGCTGGAGCACGCTTCGGCAGCCGTAGGGGGAGTAAGATCAAGGATTTTAAAAAGACCTGCGAAACTGTAGCAGCCCATGTCGCCGAAAGAACCACAGCCGAAGTCGTACCAGCCGCGCCAGACGAAGGGAAGATACGCCTTGTTGTAAGGACGTGACGGCGCCGGCCCGAGCCAAAGATCCCAATCCAGGCCTTCCGGAACCGGTTGTTGTTCCGCCGGACGATCCACTCCCTGCGCCCAGAACGGACGGCTCGACCAGTTATGCACTTCGCGCACGCGCCCAATCGCGCCATCGGCAATCCATTCGGAGATGAACCGGGTCGCATCACTCGAAGGATTACTTACTGGAAGCGAAGTGGCGGTTTTCATCTCGCGTGCTATTTGCGCCATCCGGCGCGCTTCTCCAATTGAGTGCGTCATCGGTTTCTGGCACAGCACATGTTTGCGCTTGCGCATGGCGGCGAGTGAAATCGGCGCATGCCAGTGGTCAGGCGTAGCGACATACACCGCGTCCACATCCTTTTCTTTTTCGAGCAGCTCGCGATAGTCCCGGTAAGACGCGCACCCCTTGTACGTGGATGCTTTTCGCGAGCTGTAGAATGCCTCCACCACGCGGCGTGCCGGATCCCGGCCGCCCATTCCCAGACTGGTCCGGAAGCTGTGGGTAAGCTGCAACGATCCGGGCGATGCAAGATCTTCACCCCAGTTCTCGTATCCCGAGCCAAGTAACCGGCGCGCGGAAGTCAGCAACGCGTTCGCTCCATACTCGGCGTAATCCTTACTGCCCTGGTTGCAGTCGCAGACCGCCACGACCTGTACATCCGGCCGCGCCAGCAGTTCCATCGTGACGGCCATCCCCTGCCGGCCCATGCCGATAGCCGCGAGGGTGACGCGGTCGCTTGGCGGAACGTATCCGGCTCCGCCCAGCACATGGCGTGGAACAATCAGAAACCCGGCCGCACCGGCAAAGGCGCGCCTTGACAGCGCGCCGTCCTCTTCACCTTTCACTGAACACCTCCATTGGAGCTTGTTATGGCAAGCCACTGCGAGTATATAGCAGCGGGCAGGCTTCTGTGAGAACCAGCACCGCACCGAGCTGAAAGAGAGGTCAAAAATTGCCAGCGACACGTCTTGGCGGTTCAAACCGGTTTTCTTCGCCAGCGTGGCGCCAAGGGTCACGCGGTCGTGATAGGCGAACAGGGAATCGGGCCAGCCGGGGCGCTCCAGTATCCGGTGCGCGGTTCGCCCTGCCGCAGTGCGAACGCCTGCACGTCCCGCATTCGCCTGCTTCTTGGTCCGCCTGTATGCGGTAACGCCGGGAAGGGCCGGAATATCCGCGAGCCGCCGACAAAGGCTGCACAGCCTCCTCCTATGTTGCAATTCTTAGCCAGTGGCAATACGCTGGAGTTCCTGGAGGCTGAAATGTCCGTCGGATTTCGTGCGCTGTTCGAAAATGGCTTCAGCAGGGTAACGCGGCGAGGATTGTTTCACTGGGCCGGTTTGGCGGCCGGTTCCGGCTCTCTGCTGCCGGGCGCAGCCGTGACGCCGTCGAAGGCGGGCGCTCTCGACATCGGGGAGAACATCTATCAATCCATCGGCGTTCAGCCGGTGATCAACTGTAAGGGGACGTTCACCATCATTAGCGGCTCGCTGATGTTGCCGGAAGTGCGCCAGGCGATGATGGAGGCGAGCAAGCACTACGTTCATCTCGACGAGCTCATGCAGGGCGTCAGCCAGCGTCTTGCGCAACTGACAGGCGCCGAATGGGGCATCGTAACCAACGGCTGCGCGTCGGCTCTCGCACATTCCACCGCGGCTTGTATTGCCGGCGCCGATCCGGAGAAACTGCAACGCCTGCCGGATCTCGACGGCCTCAAGAACGAGGTGATCTGCCCGCGCTACTCGCGCAACGTATATGATCATGCGATCCGCATGCTGGGCGTCAAGATGATCAACGTGGCCACGTCCGAGGAACTGGAGCGCGCGATTAATCCTCGCACCGCGATGATCATGGTCCTCGCCAGCCCCGCGGCGGACCGCGAACCGCTCTCAACCCAAACCGTCTCCCAAATTGCCCGTAACCACGGTGTGCCTGTGCTGGTGGATGCCGCCGCCGAAGTGCTGACCATTCCGAATAAGCACCTCCAGGCCGGCGCAACCATGGTGGCCTACAGCGGAGGCAAGTGTCTGCGAGGGCCGCAATCGGCGGGCCTGCTGCTGGGCCGGAAAGACCTGGTACAGGCCGCATGGCTGCACAGCGCGCCGCATCACGCTTTCGGCCGGCCGATGAAGGTCGGCAAGGAAGAGATCATGGGCATGCTCGCCGCGGTGGAACAGTGGGTGAAGCGCGACTACCAGGCGGAATACAAAGTGTGGGAGTCGTGGCTCGGATCCATATCGGGCAAGGTGACAAGAGTGGCCGGTGTCACCACTGAGGTGCAGGCTCCACGAGGTTTGTCGAACCACGCCCCTCTGCTGCACATTCGCTGGGATGGCACAAAGCTGGGCATCAATGGCCGCGACGTGGAAAAGATCCTGATCGAAACCGAACCCCGCATCATCCTTAGCGGCGCCAGGGGCGGCAGACGTGACGCGGCGGAAAGCTCGGTCACCATCATGCCTTACATGATGACGCCGGCGGACCATACGGTTGTGGCTGATCGTCTTTATGCGATTCTTTCGAAGCCGCCCGCCGCCAGGGACGCCGCGTCGGCAGGTGCAGCCATGCCTAACATCGCGGGACAGTGGGTTCTGCACATGAAATACTTCTGCGGGACAGCGGAGCATCGCCTGTTCCTGGAGCAGAGGGGAGCGTCGCTCACCGGCGTGCATCATGGAGAGGAATTGAAAGGCGATCTTCGTGGCGAAGTGGAAGCCGGCGAAATCCGCTTCCGCAGCCGCCACCGTTATGAGGGCACGTCCCTTGAATACGATTTTGCCGGCAAACTCGAGGGTGAGCAGATGTCGGGCAAAGTCAGCATGGGCGAATACGGATTAGGGGAATGGACGGCGGAACGTTACCGCTATCGGGCCTAAGATCCATCTATATCTTTACTGGAGGAACATTTTGAAGCTCAGCGCTTTTTTCTTGCTAGGTCTGCTCGCAGTTCAGGCAGCCGATTTGAAAGTTGTTGCACCGCCGGGTCCACCGCCGGTCGGACCATTCAGCCCAGGCATCTTCGCCGGCGATTTTCTGTACATCTCCGGCCAGGGCGCAAGAAACCGGGAGGGCAAGTTCGCCGAAACGACTGAGCAACAGACCACCGATTGTCTTGCGAACGTGCGCACCGTCATCGAAGCCGCGGGGCTGACGATGGAACACATCGTCTACACGCAGGTCTACATGAAGGATGTCACCCAGTACGACCGCATGAATGAATCCTGGCGTAAAGTGTTTACCAAGAATCCTCCTGCCCGCGCGACGCTCGGAGTCCATCGCATGCCGACGGATACCCCGATTGAGATCAACGCCGTTGCCGTGCGCGATTTGAAGATGAAGAAGATCGTGAATCCAAAGAGCTTCCAGGCGGCCTCCACTATTTCCGCCGGCGTCCTGGCAGGCAACAGGATGTACGTTTCGGGCCTGGTGGGACGCGATCCGAAAACCGGAGCAATCCCGAGCGACCCGGCTGCGCAGGTTCAACTTTCGCTCGACCGGGTGAAAGAGACTCTTGCCGAAGCGGGTCTCGATTTTCGCCACGTGGCGTTCGTCAACCCGTACCTGACCGATGGCGTGCCGATGAACGTGATGAACAACGTATATGCAAAGCACTTTGAATTTGGCAACACGCCGGCGCGCGCGACGATTCGTGTGAGCGGCCTCCCCCGCGGAGCCAATATCGAATTCACCATGATCGCTGTTCGCGACTTGTCGCAACGGCGCGCCGTGCGGCCGAAGAATATGGAGCCGAGCGCCACTGCAAGCCCCTGTGTGTGGGCCGGAGATACGTTCTACTGCTCCGCGAAATCCGGGTTCATTCCGGGGCCGAATGGCGGTATTTACGCACAAACGGTAGACCACCAGGTGCGCCAGACCATGCGGAACCTGCTGGACGGATTAGAGGAAGCGGGCCTGAGCTTCGATAATGTTGTCGCTACTAACGTCTATGTGGACAACCTGGATGAGTTCGGCACAATGAACGCGGCCTACGGCGAGTACTTCAAAACGACAAAGCCGACCCGTACGACGGTCGCGCCGCTCGCGCCAGTAGAGCGCAAGCCGGACAATCGGGGCCGGTGGCCGAAACTGGAAGAAGTTTCGCTTGTCGCCGTGAAGTGAGAAATAGGATGCTCTCAGGGGGCCGCTGGCTGGGCTTGGCAGTTCTGCTATGCGGCACTCCTTCCATCAGCGCTCAACCACCCGGCGCCTTACCCGGTACCGCTTCTTTAACGTGGCAAGGCGATCTTTCGGTGCGCATGATGGATGGCGCGCACCGTTTCGTGGAGCGCAAGATCTCGGAGTCGCTCGACGCGAGGACGCGCCATTGGCATCGCGATCTCTCGTCTCCGGCGGCGTATGAACAATCGATATCGGAAAACCGCCGGAGATTCGTCGAGAAGATCGGGGCTGTCGATCCGCTCTTGCCCGCCGCCATCGAACGATTCAGCGAGGGCACAGATCCGCTCGTTCTGGCTGAAACCGCGGCGTATCGCGTATACCAGGTACGCTGGCCGGTGCTGGAGGGGGTGCATGGCGAGGGACTGCTGCTCGAACCGCGGCGGAGTCCTGCTGCCTTTGTCATTGCTCTGCCCGACGCCGATCAAACTCCGGAACAGATAGCGGGTCTCGCGCCTGGTGTGCCGGACGGGTCGCAGTTCGCGCGGACGCTTGCTGAATCGGGCTGCCTGGTGCTGGTGCCGGTGCTGGTGAGCCGCGAAGCCCGCTGGTCCGGGCGGCCCGATATCAGGATGACAGACCAGCCGCATCGCGAATGGATCTACCGCCAGGCGTTTCACATGGGCCGGCATGTCATTGGCTACGAAGTGCAGAAGGTGCGCGCCGCGGTGGAGTGGATCAAGTCGCGAAATCCCGCCGCGAAGATCGGTGTGGCGGGTTATGCGGAAGGCGGTTTGATTGCCTTCTATTCAGCGGCTGCAGAGCCGCGAATCGATGCGGCTCTGGTGAGCGGCTATTTCGATTCGCGGCAGAAAGTATGGTCCGAGCCGATCTATCGCAACGTCTGGGGATTGCTGGAAGAATTCGGCGACGCCGAAATCGCCAGCCTCATCGCGCCGCGCGCGCTCGTGGTGGAATTCAGCCGGCCGCCGGAAATCCGGACTGCCAAGGGCGACCTGGTGCCGCCGGTGTTCACAAGTGTGAGCGAAGAATTCAAGCGTATCGACAAATTGACACGTCCCGGTTTTCAGCCAAACGTTCTCGTTCACGGCGGCGGCGCTTTCGCCGGACCCGGCTCCGTGGACGCGCTGCGGCGCTTTCTCGGATATCTGAATGTCAAGCTAACACTTGAAAGCGCCTCCACCAGGGCAGCGGATTCGCGGCGCGTGTTCGACCCCGCCGCGCGGCAGAAACGCCAGGTAAAGGAACTCGAAACGCACGTGCAGTTGCGGGTCCGCGAATCTGAACGGACCCGCGCCGAGTTCTTTTCGCTGAAGGTGGAGCCTCGCCTCGCCCCCGGACCCTGGTCTACCAAGCCCGGCCATCCCACCATCGAGCCCGCATCGTTCGTCGAAGGCGCCAGGAAATATCGCGAGTATTTCTGGAAAGAACTGATGGGACGGTTCGACTATCCGATGCTTGCTCCGAACCCCAGGACGCGCAAAGTCTATGACACAAAAAAATGGACTGGCTACGAAGTCGTGCTTGACGTCTGGCCGGATGTCTTCGCCTGGGGAGTGATGCTGGTGCCGAAAAATATCGGGCCGGGAGAAAAGCGCCCGGTCGTGGTTTGCCAGCACGGGCGCAACGGTGTGCCGAAGGACGTGATTGAAGTGGAAGGCAACGCCTACAATCGCTTCGCCGCCCGGCTGGCGGATCGTGGATTCGTCGTCTTTGCTCCACACAATCTCTACCGTGGGGAAGACCGCTACCGCTGGTTGAGCCGGAAAGCAAACGGCGTGAAAGCGTCGCTGTTTTCCTTTATCATCGGCCAACACGATCAGCTTCTGCGGTGGCTCGAAACACTGCCGTTTGTGGATGGTTCACGGATGGGCTTTTACGGCTTGAGCTATGGCGGCGAAACGGCAGTGCGGGTACCGGCGGTACTGGAGAAATACGCGCTTTCCATCTGCTCCGGCGACTTCAACAATTGGACCCGTAAAGTAGCGGCCACGGACGAGCCATTTAGCTTCATGTACACCATCGAGTGGGAGATGCCCTACTTCAACCTGGGCAGCACGTTCGATTACTCCGAGATGACGTACCTGATTTTTCCCCGCCCGTTCATGGTGGAGCGCGGCCATCACGATGGTGTGGGGCGCGACCGCTGGGTCGCCTACGAGTATGCGAAGACGCAATATCTGTACACGCAGTTCGCAATGCCCGAGCGGACCGAAATCGAGTATTTCAACGGCGGGCATGCCATCAATGGGCAGGGGACGTTCCGGTTCCTGGAACGCCACCTGGGGTGGACTCCACGGTAGCGATGACTAATTCCGCCTTCCGTTTGCGCGTTTAATAAGTGAAGGGAGAGAGTGGTAATGACTACCCTGAAGCAAAGGTTGCAGATCGGAGCAGCGATTCTCGACCGGATGGAACGCCGCAGACGCGAACTGAATTCACCGGCGCTGGGATCCGGAATCGAGAAGCTGATCATCGATCGCGAGTTGCGTGAACTTGAATTCGATCTCCAACCGGAGCCGGCCGCCGGCATGGTTCTGGCGCGGGTACGGCGGCGGCGGACGGCACCATAGCAGGGGAACCGGAGCGGTGTCGGTTCAGACGCGCACCGGCTCGTTCAGCCTGATTTGGAAGTCCTCGATTTCCTGGACCTCTTCCGCGCTCAGACGAAACTCCATGGCTCCTTTGACCCCTTCAAATTGTTCCGCGGATCGAAGTCCCACAATGGCGGCGGTCACCGCCGGGTGTCTCAGGGTCCAGGCGATTGCAACCTCGCCGGCGGAACGGCTATGACGCCTGCCGGTTTCTCCCAATTTGCCCGCAAGCTGAAGATTGCGGCTTAACTGCGGCTCCTGAAATTGCGGCTTGCGGCGGCGGAAATCGTCCAGGGGAAACGATGCGACGCGCTCCCGTGTCATGGCTCCGGATAATAGACCCGATTGCATGGGAGAGTAAACAATTACGCCGATATTGTTTTGGGCGGCAAACGGCAGAAGATCCCGTTCGGCGTCCCTGGAAATCAGCGAATAGGGCGGCTGAAGAGACGTAATGGGTGCGATCTTCATCGCCCGCTCCATTTGCGGCACACTGAAGTTCGATACACCGATGTAGCGTACCTTCCCCTCCTGTTTCAACTTCGCCATTTCGGTCCAGCCCTCTTCGATATCTTCGTCCGGGTCGGGCCAGTGAATCTGATAGAGATCGATGTAATCGAGTTTCAGGCGGCGCAGGCTGGTCTCGCATTCCCGCCGCACGGAGTCTGCTTTAAGGCTGCCGCTGATTTCACCACGCTCGTTCCAGACGCGCTCGCACTTTGTAAAGACATATGGGCGTTCCGCACGCCCCTCGATCGCGCGCGCCACAATCTGCTCGGAATGGCCCAAGCCGTAAACCGCCGCAGTGTCAATCCAGTTGACCCCGGCATCCAAAGCGGCTCGAATTGCTGCAATGGATTGATCGTCGTCCTGCGGCCCCCAGGCAAAGGCCCAGCCGCCACCACCCATCGCCCATGCGCCGACTCCGATGCGCGTCAACTGCATGCCACTATCGCCTAGTTGTTTCCGTTCCATCCCTTTCGTTATAACAACTGCGCGAGGGCTATTCGCCGGCTTTCTTCGCCTGTTCGAAGTCGAGGGCGGCGGAGTTTATGCAATACCGCAGGTGCGTAGGTGCGGGTCCGTCGTCGAAGACATGGCCAAGATGGGCTCCACACCGGCTGCAATGCACCTCGGTGCGTGTCATGCCATGAGACCGGTCCACTTCGGTGCCGACGTTCTCTTCTGCAGCCGGCGCCCAGAAACTTGGCCAACCGCTTCCGGAATCGAATTTCGTCTCCGAAGTAAAAAGAGAGTTCCCACAGGCGATGCAGCGGTACGTGCCCGCCTCGTGGTGCTTGTTGTACTTGCCCGTGAAAGGCGCCTCCGTAGCTTTGTTACGGGTGACCTCATAGGAAAGCGGCGGCAATTCCCGTTTCCATTCTTCCTCGCTTTTTTGCACTTTATCTGGCATGCCGGGTTCCCAGTCCCTTCCTATTTGCTATGGTAAAACAGGGTTGCAAAGGAGACAGACCCATATGTCATCAGTGGAGCGGCGGGCGACCGCAAATCGTAGGGATTTTTGCAAGACTGCCGGGGCCGCAGCTCTGACAACGTCTCTTTTCACCGGAAGCATCAAGGGCGCGAACGACAAGATAACGGTCGGATACATAGGGATGGGCCGGATGGGCACGGCGAATCTCGGTATTTCGATGAAGAATCCCGCCATACAGCCGGTCGCGGTCTGCGATGTGTACCAGCCGCACCTGGAAAAGGCGGAAGCGCTGGCGCGCCGCAACGGGTACCAGACCAGAGGCTACCGCGATTTTCGCGAGATCATTGCCGACAAGTCCATCGACGCCGTTTGCATATCTACGCCGGAACACTGGCACCCTTACATGACCATAGAGGCGTGTAAGGCGGGCAAGGATGTATATGTCGAGAAGCCGCTGTGTGTTTACGTGGAAGAGGGACAGAAGATGGTGGAGGCCGCGCGCAAGTACCAGCGTGTTGTGCAGGCCGGAACCATGCAGCGCTCCGGCGTGCATTTTCAAAAAGCCGTCGAGATTGTTAGGAGCGGCGAACTGGGCGACATCACGTTTTGCCGCACGTGGCAGGCCGGACTGGCAAAACAGGAAGGGTGGGGAAATCCGCCGGACAGCGAGCCTCCCGCCGGCCTGGATTGGGACATGTGGCTCGGCCCCGCTCCCAAGCGCCCGTTCAATGCGAACCGTTGGGGTGTGCGGCCCGACGCATTCTCTACGTTCCGTTATTTTTGGGACTATGCCGGCGGCGCGATGACGGACTGGGGCGTCCATCTACTCGACATCGTACAGTGGGCGTTCAACGAGGTAATGCCGAAATCGGTCGACGCGATGGGCTCGAAATTCTACGTGAAAGATAACGTGGAGACGCCCGACACCATGCTGGCCACCTACAGGTATCCGGACTTCATCGGCTCCTACGAAAGCCGCACTGCGAATCCCATGCCGATGCACGCGAACGAGCGCTACGGCACATCGTTCCACGGAACAAAAGGGACGCTGATCGTGAATCGCG
>CAADGY010000155.1 GCA_900696665.1 uncultured Acidobacteriota bacterium | reverse complement strand
TAACGTATGATTTGATATAAATATTAAAACTTATTAAGTATGAGTATAATTGGCTGGCAGATCAAAATGAGGTACCATCTATTTCTGCTAGAAATAGGGTTTTAAGGTCTGAAATGTATTTCGAGATACTGCATTTGAGACTTGTCGCCGTCGTCAAGTCGCGTATCCGGAACGGAGAAGTGAGTGAGCGCCGTCTTGCCCACATTACCGGAATTTCACAGCCGCATATCCATAATGTGTTGAAAGGCGTGAGAGTTCTCTCACCAAGTTTGGCAGACCGCCTCCTGAAGGTCTTGGGCATTTCCATTCTGGACCTTATCGAGCCATCCGAGTTCGAGCGGCTGAGGTCCCTGAAGGGCACTGACACGCCTGGCTGACGCTGGAGCCCGTGGCGTTCGCGGGTGTCTGTGATACGATTCGGCCATGCGTGTATTCCGTGTCTTTTTCGCATTGATCGCTGTCCCGGTTCTCCTCGCTGCCGCTAAGACACTTGATATCTATTTCATTGATGTGGAAGGGGGACAAGCCACTCTGATCGTCACGCCTTCCGGCCAATCGATGCTGGTGGATGCCGGATGGCGCGGCTACGACGGCCGTGATGCCAGGCGGATCAGCGAAGCGGCGAAAAAAGCCGGTGTCAAGAAAATCGATTACCTTTTGGTCACTCACTACCACCTGGATCACGTCGGCGGGGTCCCCCAACTGGCCGAACGCATGCCGGTGACCACTTTTGTGGACCACGGGCCCAACAACGAGGACAGCAAAGGGGCCAAAGAGTTGTTCGCCGCCTACGAGCAGGTGGTATCGAAAGGCAAACGCATGGTGGTGAAGCCTGGAGACCAGATTCCGCTGAAGGGTGTGAACGTCACGATGCTATCGGCGGCGGGGGATCTGATCGAAAAACCGGTAGAGGGCGCGGGGGCGGCCAACCCGCTCTGCGGGAGCGACAAACCCCGCAAGGACGACCCCACCGAAAATGCCCGCTCGGCGGGCTTCCTGCTTACGTTCGGGAAGTTCCGGTTCATCGACCTGGGTGACTTGACCTGGAACAAAGAGATGGATCTGGTCTGTCCCCAAAATAGAGCCGGCGAAGTGGACGTTTACCTGACGACTCACCATGGCATGAACATGTCCGGACCCGCCACTATTGTGCACGCGCTGAAGCCGCGGGTGGCTATTATGAACAACGGTGCGAAGAAAGGCGGAAGCCCCGAAGCCTGGGACGTTGTCCGCAAGTCTCCCGGACTGGAAGACATCTGGCAGCTCCACTTCGCCATCGCCGGCGGAGAGGCGCATAATTCTCCCCAGCCGTTCCTCGCCAATCTCCATGAACGCTGCGAAGGCAACTGGATCAAGCTGTCCGCGCAGACGGATGGCTCATTCACAGTCTTCAATTCGCGAAACCGCTATCAGAAGACGTATCCGGCGCGGTGATACGCCCGTTCCAGGGAACTTCCGCCGCTTTCCACTCGTAACTCGTCTTGAAGCCGCAGGCACGCGGACTTCACCTTATGATCGGGTTTTTCCACCAGACCTTCCTCAATATGTGGCGTCACAAGCTGCGAAGCTTCCTCACCATGTTCGGCATCGCCTGGGGAATCTGCTCGCTGGTGTTGATGCTGGCGCTTTGCGACGGTTTCCGGCAGGGCCAGCGCAAGAACATGTCCCAGATCGGGGACAACCTGGTCTTTCTTTACAGCGGGCGTACGGAACGCCAGGCCGGTGGCGAGCGCGCCGGAAGGCAGATCTGGCTGACGGAACAGGGCGTGGCGGCGATACGGGCGAATTGTCCGCTGGTTGAGACCGTCGCACCGGAGATCAAGCGTTACGATACGCCGGTAGCCAGCAGCTTCAATTCGGGCCGCTTTCTGGTGCTTGGGGTCTCCCCCGAATACCTGAAGCTGCGTAATCTTCCGGTTGAGACCGGACGCCCCGTGCAGGCGCGCGACGTCGAACAGATCCGCCGCGTCTGTGTGCTCGGCGCTTCCGTCCGCAAGCAGTTGTTCGAAGAGCGCCAGCCGCTCGGAGGTGAGATTCGCATCAGCGGCTATCCCTACACAGTTATCGGAGCCATGAGCGAGAAGATGCAGAACAGCACCTATGACGGCTGGGATAACGACAAGATTCTGATCCCGATCACGAGCCTGCGGCGTGACTGCCCCCCGGAGCGCACTACGTACCGGCCGGACCGCGTGGATTCCATTCTGTACCGCCCGTCCTCGGTGAAAGAGTGGAGAGCCACGCGAGTACAGGTGCGCCGTGCGCTTGCCGCCGTCTACAATTTCGATCCGCTCGATGAAAGTGCCGTGCCGGTGAATGACTCCGTAGAAGGAGCCGAGCTGTTCGACCGCGTATTCGATTCCGGGGAGATATTCCTGGCGGTGATTGCGCTGATAACGCTGTCGCTCGGCGGCGTGAGTGTGATGAACACGATGATGATGGCCGTTGCCGAGCGGACTAGCGAGATCGGCCTGAAGAAGGCGCTAGGCGCTACCCGTCATCGCATTCTCCTCGATTTCTTCCTCGAAGGGGTCTTCCTGGCTCTGCTCAGCGGCGCGGTGGGCATTGGCACGGTCTGGACGCTGGCGGGCGTCGTCAACTCGCTGCCGATGCCGGCGATGTTTTCCGGTCTGCTGATCGACATGAAGAGTGCACTGCTCGCGCTGGCCGCGCTCGGTACGGTGGCCATCTGTTCCGCCGTGCCACCGGCGTGGCGCGCCGCGGGACTTACTCCGGTCGAGGCCCTGCGGGAGGAGAGATAACATGACCGCACGGATTGTGATGAAAGAAGCCTACGCATCGCTCCGGCATTACCGGCGGCGCACGACGGTAACTGTGCTCAGCCTTGCCTGGGGTGTCGCTTCCTTCGTCATGTTGATGTCTTACGGAGACGGCTTCGATGAAGCAATACGGCGTGCGTTCCTCGCAGTGGGTCAGGACCTGATCATTATGCGCGGCGGCCAAACCAGTAAACAAGCGGGCGGATTGCGTTCGGGCCGTGGCATCCGGCTCGAGCTCGACGACGTCAAAGCGATTCGCGAGAGCGCTCCGGCGGTATTGGCGATCTCACCCGAAATCTTCGGACGAAACATGAACGTAGTCCGCGGACTGCGCGAGAAGCAGTATTTCGGCAGGGCCGTCTGGCCGGAATACGGGCGTATTCGAAACGTGAATCTGGTGGCAGGAAGATGGATCAACGCGGAGGATAACTTGAACCGCAATCGCGTCGTGGTACTGGGATCGACCGTGGCGAAGGAATTGTTCAGCGGCATCCCGCCAGTAAACGAAGAGGTGACTGTGAACGGGTTTCGCTTCACGGTCGTCGGCGTGATGGATTCCAAAGTCCAGCTTGCGAATTACAACCGCCGCGACAACATGTGCTTCTTTCTTCCCTATGAGACGATGTCGCTGTTCGCGGACGTACGCTACCCCCACTTGATCCTCTGGATGCCCGTTTCAGGTATGGCCCGGCAGGCTTCGATCGGCCAGGTGCGGACAATTATGGCGACGCTGCACCACTTTCAGCCCGACGACAGCAAAGCGGTCGATATCCTCGCCTTCAACCAGTTTTTGAGCATCATTGACGGCATGTCGCTCGCGGTGAAGTTGTTGTTGGGTTTCGTCGGCGTGCTGACGCTCAGCATCGGAGGCGTCGGGTTAGCCAATGTCATGCTGGCCTCTGTAATAGAGCGTACGCGTGAGATCGGCATTTTAAAAGCTGTGGGCGGGCGGAAGCAAGCGATTCTTGGACAGTTCCTGGCCGAATCGCTAATGGTGATTTTGACCGGAGGTTTGCTGGGCGTCCTCATCGGAACGGCTGCCACGAAAGCCGTTGGGTCCATGCCCTTGTTCGAATCCATTTTCCAGGACGCGGCGGGGAAGGGAAGCCTGGAGCTGCATGTTTCTACGCCCGCGATTGTGATTTCGTTGGGTGTGCTGCTGGTTGTAGGTCTCACTGCGGCGATGATTCCCGCGATCAAAGCCGCGCGTCTCGACCCCATCGAGGCTTTGAGATACGAGTAAGGCCGTCCATTTACTAAGCTGGTATCTGTGCCCGCCGGCTTATGAACGATTCTTCCCCATCCGGGGGTAAACCCGGTTCCGGACACACGACCGGCCGCTTTGCGCTCTTTGTCGCCGCGGGTATTCTCCTCAGCCGTGTGGTGGGGTTGGTACGTCTAAGGGCGTTCGCCTATTACTTCGGTGTTCAATCGGACGCGGCGGATGCTTTCAACGCCGGCTTCCGAATTCCCAATCTCCTGCAAAACCTGTTCGGAGAAGGCGTGCTTTCCGCCTCCTTCATCCCCGTGTACGCGCCGGCGCTGGCCCGGGGCGACGAAAAAGAAGCGGGCCGGCTTGCCGGCGCCATTGCGGCAATCCTCAGCCTGAT
>CAADGY010000154.1 GCA_900696665.1 uncultured Acidobacteriota bacterium | reverse complement strand
CGCTGGGTCGCCTCCGGGCTGCTCGTGGCCGAGCGGCAGTTTCGGAAGGTGATCGGCTATCGGCAGATCCCGACGCTGCTCTCATCCATGGCCAATGCCGTTTCAAGGAAGTCAGTTGCGAGGGGGGTAGCAGTCGCGTAGTCTATGAGTTACCGAGGGCCGCTACTTTCAACGGAGTTCCGGGCAAGCTCGCTGGTTGCCAACTCCCTAGACATTCGTGGCTCAGAGTTGCCTGTCGCCGTGAGTTCCAATTCCAGCTATTTCGTGGATACTATACTACCTGGAGTTCGCCTGGGAGTCGTAAAAAAGTGGGAAAATTCCTGCTGAATTTCTTATTGATCAGACCGCAGATTAGGGCTACACTCTGGCTGGAGGCCGGCAAGACGCAGCAGGCAGCACGCATGGAAAAGGTGTGATAGATGCCTGTGATGGCCGGATTCCGAAATTGAACCGCGTGGATTCCTGCGCAAGAAGGGAAGTGTGTGATGCGATTAACCAATCACCCCAGCAGTTATATCATCCCTGCAATCGGCCTGATCTTCTTTTCCTTCCTCGCTCTGTCAGGATCCAGGGGAATGAGAGCGCAAGAACCACAAGCACAGCCAACTGTGCTTCAACCCATTGCGTCTTTCGAGATACCCGGCAATCGGACATGTGCGGTGAGGGACTTCCAGGCTACTAACCTCGGGTTGTACTTCCTGACCGCAACAACGAGTGGGTATTCGGAAATTGTGCGTACCGATCATGTGGGGGTTCTTCAGAATATTACTGCAATTGCGGAGGCGGAGATACAGTATCGATCGAACAGTTTCCGGGTGGACCGTTTCGGTAACATCGTCATCCACCAGACGTCTCGAAAGGCCGTCCGATTGGTATTTCTCGACGCCCTCGGCACTGTTACGAAACAGGTCGTACTTACACATCCAATTGCGGATTTGGCTTTCACCGGGGAGTTATTGGCCGGCTTCGACCAGAAGAACTCCGCTTTGTTGGCCGAACCAGACGAAAAGCCGATCTTCCGCCTGCCCCGCGAGGTGTCCCCGTCCACTATGATGGCCGGTCTCCCTGAACGTCGTTTGGCGCTACTCGAGGCAGACATCCCCAGAGTCCGGATTATCGATCTTGGAACTGGTCAGGAACTTCTGCGGCAGCTCTCTGCACCCGAGATACTTCCACGCCCGAATCCGTCAAGCCTGCCAAGCAGTACCTTCCTGAACCTATTGTTCACTCCAGTTGCGGATGCGAATGGTGATCTTTTCTGTGCAGTTTCTGGATATAGCCGCAAGACCGGTGCAATTATTCTACGATTTGATCGCGAGGGAAACCTAAAAGGCAGCTACCGATGCATGTTTCCCGTCCTCGCTGACGGCGAGACAGTAGCGGACTTGGTCTCACGGATCGGAGTAGCCGGCGCAAAGCTCTTCGTAGTTTCTAGCGTGGCTCGCAATTGTGCGATTTACAGCATTACTAATTCAGGGAATTAAGAGTGCATTATGCCGCGGCGGAACTTAGTCTTGAAGGTGTTGGGAGTTCTCGTCATCCTTGGTTTCGCATTGACAGTGGTTCGCCAGATTGGCACCGTTCGAGCTCAGGAGCCATGTGAAGGTCATACAGTACCCCTCAATTGTGGTACCTGCATGAACGCGGTGTGTGGATACAGTGTTGCCGACTGCCCGATCGCGGGTGAGAAAGGAGCTCCGGGAGACACCGTGGTGGCCTGTACCGACTGCAGAGCGGACTACAGTTTTCCTTGTTTCACCGCACCCGAAGGATGCCGGGAGAATCCCACGAAAGGACAGTTCGATGTAAAGTGCAACAGCGACGGCACGACGAAGAACTATACAAGGTACTTTTGCTGCCTAGATACCCGGTAATCTCCTAGTACTACTGGGTTATAAAATGGTGAAGCCAATGGAGATAGCGCCGTCGGCGGTATCGTGAAGGCGGGATGAGTGTCGTTCAGGCAAAGATCCAGACTGTAGAGGACATGTACCGGCTGATTTGGACGGCGATCACGAATCGGCAACCGGTCGGGGCGATTTATAAAGAGTTGCCTCGGTTGTTTTGTCCCCATCGGTTGGGCCGCAATCGGCTAGGCCAGCCACGCGTGCTCTGCTATCAGTATGGCGGCGAGAGCGAAAGCGGATTGGGGCCGATCGGGTCGCCGGAGAATTGGCGCTGCGTCGTGTTCGAGAAACTGCGCTGCGTGGAATTGGTGAACGGTTCCTGGAAGACTGCGCCGAATCACTCTCGCCCCGCCACGTGTGTCGTCGACGCCGACATTGACGCCGAGGATCAGCCCGAGCGCGACCCGCAGCAGGGGCACTGAGCCATCCCGCCGATCAGACGCCGAGCCAGGGCCATTCTCAACGTAGTGATGGAGCGCGGATTATGCCGCTCGGGGCGAACGCGGCGAGCCGCGCGGCCGGTAGTCTGGCGGCAGTTCGGGCGTTGGTAGTCCAAGATTGCCGACTTGGGCTGAGGGGGAAAAACGGCTCCGTTCGGCCACCAGGAAGCCATAGGCCGCAATGCACAAGGTGGCGTGATGATGGAAGCCGCGCCAACCACGTCCTTCGTAGTGGCCCAACCCGAGTTCCTGCTTCAATTCCTGGTAATCCCGTTCGATGATCCAGCGATGCTTGCCCATGTGCACGAGTTCCACCAGGGCGGTGTCGGCGGGAAGAGTGGAGAGCCAGTACTTTGTTGGTTCCGATTCCGCCGACGGCCACTCGATCAACAACCATTCTTCCGGATGCGGCTCCGACCGCCAGTAGTCGCGGTGCGCGGGACGCACGCGCAAAGTGGCAAAGCGGGACTGGAGTTTCTGCTTCACCCCTTGACGCCACGTCACTTTCTTCCAGGCTTCGGCAGGAAGGGACAGGGCAAGGTCTTTCACCGAGACCGGTTGATTCTTCGCATTGCGTTGGAGCAGTTTGCGCGGGCGTCCGATGTTGTCCTTGCGTGGCGGCGGTGATTTCGGTTCTTCGCCCGGCTTCCAGACCGTCGTGCTGCTCTGGATTCCCACTACATAGGCCATCTGCAATTTTGTCAGCTCCGCACGGAAACCAGTGTCGTTCCCGTACCCGGCGTCGGCCAGCACTACGCCTTGCGGAATGCCTCGCTCCCGCGCCCGCCGAATCTGGTCGAGGGCGATCTCGGCTTTGGTCTGAAACTGAATCGAATCCGGCACTCCTGTCTTCTTCCGCCGTTGGCGGTCTTCCATCCAAGATTGTGGCAGGTACAGACGGTACGCCACTGGCATGCTCGCCTTTTCCGTCGTCACCGAAAGGCTGACCGCTACCCTACAGTTATCCTGTTTGCCGACTTGGCCGCAGTACTGTCGGGCCACTCCTACCGATTCCCGGCCCTTCTTGGGAAACCCGGTGTCATCCACCACCCAAGCCACCACCGGATCACGGCGTAGCATGGCTGGGATCACAAAATCCAACGAGCGATCCAGCACCGCTTCGTCATTCCAGGGAGCATCCGCTACCAGATGGTGGAGCGACTGGTGCATCCGACGCACGTTGTCGCCAGCGAGCCGGGCGGCCATCGGTTCCACGCTCTTTCGCTCGCCGGGCAGCAACAAACCGGTGCAGTAGTTCTTCAGCGGAAGCTGACGATCGGCATGCCCTGCGGCTTCTGCCAGGCCCTCGATATATGCCGCAAAGCGTTGTTCCTGTGGGCCTGGCGCAGTCTTTTCGCCCACGGAAACAATTCTACACCAAAATGTTATTTTCTAACACAGTAGTACTAGATCTAGAACTTCGGATTGGCGAGTGCGATTCCCACCACCGCGTTCACCAATATGGCGCCCATTCCAATGGGGATCATATACTTCCAGCCGATGTTCATCAGTTGATCGTATCGAAAACGCGGAAAGGTGCCACGAAACCAGATCAGGGCATAAACCATCACCGCGACTTTGAGGAAGAACCAGAACAATCCTATCAAGGCCTGGTTTACGGCCGGAATCAGGAAAAGCAGCCCCGTTGTAATCAGCACTACCGCTATAGCAGCAAGCACGGCTTTTTGAGTGCTGCTTTTCAAGTTCTTGAGCAGCAGGAACGATCCCGCGCCGGAGCCGAGCATTAACAGCGCCGGGAATACATAATTCAGCGGCACTTCCAGGAATCCGACATTCGGGAAGGGCCGCAGCCATCCTCCCCAGAACAACGTGATCGCGACCGAAGAGACGACAAATATGTTTGCGTACTCGGCTAGAAAGTAGAGCGCCCACCGGAACCCGCTGTATTCGGTATGAAAACCGGCGACCAGTTCGGATTCGGCTTCCGGGAGATCGAACGGAGCGCGGTTGGTTTCGGCGATGGCTGAAATCACGTATACCGTAAAGGGAACCAGCATCAGGCCGAAGTTGTCAAATGCGAACCACACTCCACGGGATCGTTGTGCTTCGACGATTCCCACCATGCTCAGCGTGCCGGCCATCATGACGCCGGAGATCAAGGCCAGGCTGAGCGCGACTTCATAACTCACCAACTGCGCGGCGCTGCGCAAACCTCCCAACAGCGGATAGTGGCTGTTCGACGCCCAACCGCCGAGAATGATGCCCAGTATCCCAACCGCGGAGGTAGCGCTGATCACCAGAAGCCCCACGTTCACGTCGGCTACGTAAAGAGATGGAGCAAAGGGAATGACCGCGAAAGCCGACAAGGCCGTAAACGTGGAGATTACCGGCGCCATCCAAAAGATCGCGCGGTCCGCTTCCGAGGGAAGAATATCCTCCTTGAGGAACAGCTTGAGCGCATCCGCAATGGGCTGAAGAAAGCCGTGTGGACCAACGCGCATCGGTCCCAGCCGGACCTGAAAGTCGGCCAGAACCTTGCGCTCCACAAGAACCAGGTAGCCGGCCAGCAGGGGAAACACACCGATGATGATCAAAGTCATCAGGATCGGTATGAATAGCGGATGTTGTAGGACCGTTTCCATAAAATCGCCGATATTATCTTCCAAACGAAACCTGGGCCATGCGCAGGAAGGGCTCCGGGTAGACTCCTATCGCCAGTGTCAACGCGCCGGTGATGTAGAGGCCCACACGCAAACCTACACTCGAAGCGAGCGGCGCTTTATCCACCAGGTCCGCAATGAACATGCTGCGCACGATCCGGAAATAGTAATAGATTGCTACCGCGACGTACAACGTTGCGATCACGGCCAAGACATAGTGCCCGGTTTGTATCAGCGAAAGGAAGATGAAGTACTTGCCGATAAAGCCGGCGGTGGGCGGGATCCCGGCCAGCGATAACATGAAAATCAGCATCAGCACCGCATAACCGGGACTCTTGTACATCAGACCCGAAAGATCGTCGACATCGTCGCCGATGACATCCATGCGCCGCAGCCCCACAACCACCAGGAACGCGCCCAGCGTCATGAACGTGTACACCAGGATGTAAACCATCATGCCTTTTATGCCTGTCTCGTTCCCGGCAATCAAGCCGAGCAGCATGTATCCGGCGTGCGAAACCGAACTGTATGCCAGCAGGCGCTTCACATTGTTCTGGGTGATAGCCGCCAGGTTCCCTAACGTCATGGATGCAACCGCAATGACGATCAACATCGGTTCCCAGATTTCCTTCATATTCCAGAACGGACCCAGAAACATACGCATCAGGAACGCCAGGGACGCGGCCTTTGAGCCTACCGCCAGGTACGCCGTCACCGTGGTCGGCGCACCCTCATAGGCGTCGGGCGCCCACATATGAAAAGGCACCGCGGAAATCTTGAAGAGCAGTCCGACCGTGGTAGCGGTGAGCCCCATGAACACCAGCGGGTCCCAGAGGTCACGTGAGACGATGGCCGCCCCAATGTCCCTCAACTTCGTCGAGCCGGAAATCCCGTAAAGCAGCGAAAAACCATAAATCAGAAAGCCGCTCGAAAACGCCCCCAATAACAGATACTTGATGGCTGCCTCGTTAGAACGTTTGTCGCCGCGCAGAAAACCCACCAGGATGTAGAAGGAAAGAGCCATCGTTTCCAGGCCCACGAACAGCGTGACTAGATCGGTCCCGGTGGCGAGAAAATACATACCGGTTTGGGCCAGCAGGATGAGTCCGTAATATTCGCCGCGATGCTCCCCCTCCAATTCCAGGTACCTGTAGGAAACGATAGCCACCAGCGCCGCCACCGCGATAAAGATCCCGTTGAAAAAAAGCGCGAAGCTATCGACGGTCAGCGTGCCGCGGAACGCGGTGATTTCTGAAATGCCCTGGGAGGTGAGAAAACTGTACTGCCGCCACAGGCCGATGCCGGAAAAAAAGAGCCCTGCCAGGACAAGGAGTGCCAGCACCTTACGCTGCTTCGGTTCGGGGAACAAAAAATCGAGCAGCAGAACAGCGCACCCGAAGATCGCAAGCATAATCGCCGGCAGCAGGACAAAATGATCGGTGCTGGTATAGAACTGGCTCATTTCAACCCCGCCTTTCCGCGCTCGATGGCGACTACCGGGGCCGCACGCTCCTCAAAGTAGCCGGGCCGCACCCGTTCCACCAGTTGGTTCACTGGTTTCTCGAGCACCTCAAAATATGGTTTCGGATAAACTCCGATCCACACTGCCCATGCCATCAGAGGCAAAAAAACGGCCCATTCCCGTAAACTCAGGTCCTTCAACCCCAGGTTGCGGCCGTTGTTTACCTGCCCCAGCATCGTGCGCTGGTATAGCCATAGCAGATAGGCCGCGCCGAAAATGATGCCTGTCACGGCGAAGGCGGCCCAGGTGCGATTTGCTTCGAAGGCGCCTTGCAGGATCGTGAACTCACCGATAAAGCCGTTCAGCAACGGCAGCCCGGCGGAACTCAACATCGCGAAGGCAAAAACAAACGCATACATCGGCATGACGTGCGCGAGGCCGCCATACTCCTTGATTTCTCTGGTGTGCCGGCGCTCATAGACGATGCCCACAATCAGGAAGAGCATTCCGGTCGAGATGCCGTGATTGATCTGCTGGATAACGCTGCCTGCTATTCCATTCGGGTTCAGGGCGAAGATACCCAGCGTGCAGAAGCCCAGGTGGCTCACCGAGGAGTATGCGACCAGCTTTTTCCAGTCGGGCTGCACCAGGCTTACCAGCGCTCCGTAAATGATGGCGATGATCGACAGCACCGCGATCGTCTGGATGATCCACGGCTCAATCGAAGCCTTGGGCAGCAGAGGAAGCGAGAACCGGATGAATCCATAGGTTCCCATCTTTAACAATACTCCCGCCAGGATCACCGACCCCGCCGTGGGAGCTTCCACATGCGCGTCGGGCAGCCAGGTGTGGAACGGGAACATCGGAACCTTGATGGCGAATGCGATAAAGAAAGCCCAGAACACCCACTGCTCCAGGTGCAGAGGCATATTGACGTTGATCAACCTGGTGATCTCGAACGTGTACACACCAAACTGGTGGAAATGCTGGAAGTACAGCGTGAAGATGCCCAGCAGCATCAGGACGCTTCCGGCCATGGTGTAGAGGAAGAATTTGATGGCCGCATATAACTTGCGCGGCCCGCCCCACACTCCGATCAGGAAGTACATGGGGACCAGCACGACTTCCCAGAAAACGAAGAACAGGATAAAATCGAGCGCCAGGAACACGCCGATCATGCCCGTCTGCTGCAACAGCAGCATGGCATAGTAGCCCTTCGTCCGTTCGGTTACGGCATTCCACGAGCTCAGGATCGCCACGAAGCCGAGCAGCGTGGTGAGCAGAACCAGCAGCAGGCTGATGCCGTCCAGGCCGAGCATGTAATTCACGCCGATAGCCGGAATCCATTCGGCTCTCTCTACAAACTGAAATCCTTCGGCCGTCTTGTCGAAGCGGAATGCAAGCGGAAGTGACACCAGAAATCCCGCCAGTCCCGCCACGTTTGCCCAGATCCGGATCAGATTGGTCTGGGCGGCCGGGATGAACAACAGCAGGATCATTCCCAACAACGGTGTGAACAGGACGATACTCAGCAAGTACTCGTTCATAATCAACGCACCAGGTAGTACCCGAAAATCACCAGCACGCCTGCTACAAAAACGAAGGCGTAGGCTTGCAGGGAGCCGGTTTGAAGAATGCGGAAAGGATACGAAGACATCTTCACGAGGAAAGAAGAAAGCCGCACCGCCCCGTCGATGATCCAGGTGTCCCACCACATCGAAACGCGGGAGGTGAATCGCGTCAGCCACCCCGCCCCGTTTACGCCTCCGTCCACCACCTGGCTGTCGAAACGGCTGAAAACGCGCCCGCCGCCTTTGCCCAGCCCGTCTACAAACAAGTAGCTGTAGATCTCATCCACGTACCACTTGTTCAAAAGAACACGGTACAGCGGACCCGGCGGCCCGGAGATAGATGCTGCCAGTTCCGGTCTCCTCAGAAACATATAGCGGGCCAGCCCGATACCACATAAAGCGACGGTAACTGAAAGCCCCATCAACAGCCACTCAATCGTCGTATCGGCATGATGACCCGCGGCAGCGTGCGCCTCTTCGGATGCAAATACCGGAGCGAGCCAGCGCTCGAAAGCGCGCATCGCTTCTGGAAATGCCACCCACAGCTTGGGAACGCCGATCCAGCCGGCCAGCACGCTGCCCGCTGCCAGCACCATCAGCGGCGTTGTCATGGTGGAAGGCGATTCATGTATGTGCGAAGCAACTTCGGGCTCCACGCGCGATGGCCCGTAGAAAGTCAGATACATCAGCCGCCACATGTAGAACGCCGTCATGAAAGCCGTGATCAGCCCAATGGTGTACACCGCCTTCGAACCCATCGGCGCGCTCCATGTCTGCCACAGAATCTCGTCTTTTGAGAAGAAGCCGGCCAGCCCCGGGATCCCCGCGATGGCCAGCGAACCGATCCACATGGTCCGGTACGTAATCGGGACTCTGTCCTTCAACCCGCCCATCTTGCGCATATCCTGTTCCCCGGAGAGCGCGTGAATGACCGAACCGGAGCCGAGAAACAGTAAAGCTTTGAAAAACGCGTGGGTGTAAAGGTGGAAAATGGCGACCCAATATGCGCCGACGCCGGCTGCCACGAACATATACCCGAGCTGACTTACCGTGGAATACGCCAGCACACGCTTGATATCGTTCTGCACCAGCGCGATGGATGCCGCAAAAATGGCCGTGAAGGCGCCCACCACCGTCACGATCCATGACGTCTCCGGAGTCAAACTGAACAGCGCGTGCGAGCGCGCCACCATGTACACACCGGCGGTCACCATGGTCGCCGCGTGGATGAGGGCCGAAACCGGCGTCGGGCCTTCCATCGCGTCCGGCAGCCAAACATATAGCGGTACCTGAGCTGATTTTCCGGTGGCGCCGATGAACAGCAGCAGAGCCATCGCGCTGAGCACGCCGAATTGCATTTCGGGGTGGAAGGCGCCGCTTTGCAACACGCGGTTCACGTCCAGGAACCGCACCGTGCCCAGCACACTGAACATCAGCAGCATGCCCAGGATGAACCCGGCATCGCCGATGCGGTTCACAACGAATGCCTTCTTGCCGGCATCCGCCGCCGATTTCTTGTGGAAGTAGAAACCGATGAGCAGGTAGCTGCACAAACCCACGCCTTCCCAGCCGACGAACATCAGCACGTAGTTGTTGGCCATCACCAGCATCAGCATGAAGAACACGAAAAGATTCAGGTAGCCGAAGAAACGGTAGTACCCACCCTCGTGTCCCATGTAGCCGATCGAATACGCGTGAATCAGAAAGCCGACGCCGGTGACCACCAGGATCATCACCGAACTGAGGGGATCGAGTAGAAATCCCCAGTCCGCCGCAAAGGCGGCAACCTGGCCTGTCTGCGTCTGAAACGGCAAACCCGCCAGCCAGGTGAATTTCACCACCTCGTATACCTTTTCCGGCAGAGACGCAAGCTGTATGATGGCCATTCCGGAAAAAAAGAAAGAGAGCAAAACCATTCCGGGGCACAACACGCTGATCAGCATCTTGCTGGCGGGACTGCGATGCGCCAGGTGCCCGTGCGAGCCGTGCGCATGCGCGTCCGACTGAATCACGGCATCGGTGGAAGCGCGGGGATCATGATGGTGCCCGTGTCCGCCCGCGATGGGGGTTATGCCCGGCGCGGCCGCAAATTCTGATGGCGGCTGCGGGTCCAACCACTTACCGAACAACAGCATCACGATCGCGCCAATCAGCGGAAACAGTGGGATCAACCAGATCAGGTCGAGAAAGTTCATGCGCGCATCCTCACCACTTCAGCAGGTCCACTTCGTCGGCAAGGACCGTTTCCTTATTCCGGAACAGCGCTATCAGAATCCCGAGCCCTACCGCCGCCTCGGCCACCGCGACGGCAATCACGAAGATTGCGAACACCTGCCCGTTCACGTTATCTACTGCGCGGGAGAAAGCGATCAGGTTGATATTGGCCGCGTTCAGGATCAGCTCAATGGACATCAGGATGACAACGATGTTCCTGCGCGTCAGCACTCCGAACGTTCCGATCAGAAGAAGCGCGACGCTCAGCACAAGATAATGAACAGTACCGATGGGATGCATTATGCCCTCTTTCTCGCCATGATGACGGAGCCGACCACCGCTACCAGCAGCAGCAGGGAGGCGATTTCAAACGGCAGCAGGTACTGGGAGAACAGCACGTCCGCCAGGATCTCCGTATTGCCGCCGGCGGGTGGGGGCTGTTCCACCGGGACGGCGAAGCGGAACGCCCCGGTGTTTGTCCGCAGGATGTAAGCAAACTCGCCGCCGATTGCCAGCAGTACCGCCAGAGCAACCCACCAGGGTTTGACGAACTGGCGCTCTTTCGCCGCCTGGTCCAGGTTCACCAGCATGATCACAAACAGGAACAGCACCATGATGCCGCCGACATAGAGGATGATTTGCACGGCGAACAGGAACTCGGCCTGCTGCAACAGGTAAAGCCCGGCTACGCCCATCAGGGACACGATCAGCCAGATCGCACTGTGGACCGCGCTTCGCCGGGTGATCATCAAAACGCCTCCCCCGAGCGTGAGGAGAGCGAACAAGTAAAAAAATGCCGTTTCAAGCATGGATCGCCTGCAACCACCACGCTCCATTTTGCGCGTGGCTCAAAGATTCTCTTCAGAACCGGACGCGGCTGGCGGGCGATGCCGCCTCGCCACGTTAATACCTCAAAACTTGTACTGTTTCGGCCGTGGACCCTCTTCCAGCATTTGCCTGTCCCAGATCTGGCCTTCCCTCGTGTAGGTCGCCAACTCAAAATCCTGGGTCAGTTCCAACGCGTCCACCGGACATGCGTCTTCACACAGGCCGCAAAACATGCAGCGCGATGTGTCGTAGGTAAACGTTGTCAGCTCTTTACGCCGGGTCTGTTCGTTCCGTTCGCTTCCGACAACGATCAGCGCTTCCGGACACGCCAGCGCGCAGAGGTTGCAGGCTATACAGAGTGTCTCCCCATTCTCGGGGTTGATGTTCAACCGGGGCGCTCCCCGGTATCGTTCCGCGACCTTGGGACTTTGGGCGGGATACTGCTCGGTGTAGATATGCTTGGGGTGCTGGCTTCGGAAGGTGACCACAAGTCCTTCGATCAGATCCAGAAACAGCAATCTCTTTAGAAACTTCCGCAAAATCAGCCTCCTTGAAACCGGCTACCTGTCCACTTCGCCAAGCACTATATCTATGGTACCGATAATCGCCACAATGTCCGCAACCAGCGCTCCCTTGGCCATCGGCTCCAGCGCCTGTAGATTGACGAAGGAGGGTGGCCGGACCCGCACGCGGTACGGCTGGGTAGAACCATCGCTAACTATGTAGTAACCCAACTCCCCTTTGGGAGCTTCGATCGACACATATGCTTCACCCACAGGCGGCTTAATCACCTTCGGCACTTTGGCCATAATTGGCCCCGGCTCGATCCGCTTGATGGCCTGGCGGAGAATCCGGACCGATTGCCGCATCTCCTGCATCCGGACGATGTAACGGTCATACGTGTCGCCGTTTTCCCGGATGGGAATTTCAAAATCATAGTTCTCGTATCCGCTATAGGGCTGCGCTTTTCGCAGGTCCCATCGTACACCCGCCGCCCGCAGTAACGGTCCGGTAACGCCGTACTGTTTGCACTGCGCGGCGTTCAGCACGCCGATGTTCGTCAGCCGGTCCACCCAAATGCGGTTCCCCGAGAGTAGCTCTTCATACTCGTCGATCCTGGCGGGAAACATGTCGCAGAAGGCGCTGACATCCTGTTCAAAGCCGTCGTACAACTCATACTGAAGACCGCCGATGCGAAAGGCATGCGTGGTAAGGCGCGCTCCGCAGTACTTTTCGAAAATGTTGAGAATCTCTTCGCGCTCGCGCATCGTATAGAACAGCGGTGTAATCGCGCCGATGTCGAGCGCGTGCGTGCCTAGCCAGATCAGGTGACTTGCGATGCGGTTTAATTCCGTAAGCGCCACGCGCACTGTTTGCGCGCGCGGAGGCGCTTCCACATTCAGAAGCTTTTCCACCGCCAGGCAATAGCCGAGGCCATTCGAGACCGCCGCCACGTAATCCATGCGGTCGACGTACGGAGCGAACATCTGGTACGTGCGGTTTTCCGCGATCTTCTCGACCCCGCGGTGCAGGTAGCCGATGATACACTCCGTGCCCATCACCTTCTCGCCGTCCAGTCTTAGCACCACGCGCAAGACTCCATGCGTGGAGGGATGCTGCGGGCCCATGTTCAGGACAAGCTCGGAGGAATCGAGAAAGGTCTCTGCCATACTATTGGCCGCTTTCAATACCCAGGTTCTCTTGAACCCAGCGGTTGTCCATTTGAATGATCGAATAATCCTTCCGTAACGGGTAGCCGGTCCAATCTTCCGGCATCAGGATGCGGCGCAAGTCCGGGTGGCCGTCAAACGAAATCCCGAACATATCGAACACCTCGCGTTCCAGCCAGTTTGCGGTCAGATGAATGTCAACGACAGAGCGCGGACGGTAGCCGTCCGGAATCTCAGTTTTTACCCTCACCCGTTCGTTCCGCTCAAAACTGTAAAGAATGTAGACGAGGTCAAACCGGAGCTCCCGTTTCGGATAATCGACAGCGGTGATGTCCACCAGGTAGTCGAAGCCGGCCTCCAGCTTGAGGTATTCAATGAGATCGAACACCGCTTCCGGTTTCACAACCAGGAAGTTTTGGCCCAAGTAAGAGGCCGCCGTGTTGATCTGTTCGCCGAAGCGTTCTTTCAGCCGGCCGGGAAGCTCGCCATCCCAGGGAACAGCAGCCATCGTGGGCGGAGCTTTGGGTGCGGCATGAGCCGGCGCGGCCGGTTTCGGCTTCGCATCGGGCGTCTGCTCATCAGCCATGGAATCTCCCTCAAACCCTTTTGGAAACTAAGGTTTATCACAGCAGATTTTCGGGTGTCAAATAAACTGGACGAATCCGTAAGTAACCAAAGAGAGAAAAAGATACTTAAGTCTAATAGGTACATTGTGTTAGGCGATTTACACGGTTCCAGCCCATTTACCGCGATCGCTGCAGTGCCGTGTTTTGGCCCGTCTCAACCTGCGGCAGCGCCCTCCGGCCGTTGCACCTCGACACCCGCCATATCTTCAATAAAGGTGACGATGGCCGAGTGATCCAGATCCCCACGCCCGCTGTTCATGAGCGCCATCAGAATCTGCTGCGTCATGCTTGTCAGCGGCAGCGACACCTTCATCGCCTCAGCAGCCAGCAGTGCATTACGCAAATCCTTCTGGTGGAGCCGGATGCGAAATCCGGGCTTAAAATTCCGTTCCATCACCATCGGCGCCTTGGCATTTAGGACCGTGCTGCCGGCGAGGCCGCCTTTCACAGCCTGAAACACTACCTCGGGGTTCAGACCGGCTTTGGTGGCAAGCACCAGGGCTTCCCCCATCGCGGCGATGTTGCACGCCACCATAATCTGGTTCGCCAGTTTCGTCACGTTGCCCGCGCCCACGGGACCCGTCAGCGTTGCGCTCGAGCCCATGACGGCAAATAGGGGGCGGGCCTTTTCAAACGTCTCCTGTTTTCCGCCAACCATGATGGCGAGTGTGCCGTCGACCGCCTTGGGCTCGCCGCCGCTCACCGGCGCATCCAGAAATTCCACGCCCTGCTGGACGCAGGCTGCCCCTACTCTCTGCGCGGCAAGCGGGCTGATGGAACTCATATCCACGATGATTGACCCCGGCTGCGTACCCGAAAGCACGCCGTCTGCGCCCAGAATGGCGGCTTCCACGTCAGGTCCGTCCGGCAGCATGGTGATTGTGACTTCAGCCCGTGCGGCCGCTTCCTTGCCTGAAGCGCAGGCCTCGGCCCCCAAGCCGGCAAGCTCTTCGACGGGTTCACGGCGGACATCGTAAACAAATAGCTGGTGCCCTGCTTTGAGCAGATTCTTGGACATGGGCCGTCCCATGATCCCCAATCCTATAAATGCGACTCTCAATGCATCTCCCTTCGGACCGATTATGGTGTGGCGGGGAGCGGAATGCAAACGCACGGGCTGTTGCCGGCAGCAGCAGGTTAGGTTAAGTGAGAGTTCGAACTCCGAATGGAGAGGAGAGCATATTCATTGGGAATAAGCTACTGGTGCTGCCAGCGATGTGGCTTGCCTCGCTCATTCCACTCAAAGCGGCGGTTATCTACGATACATTCGGAAGCACGGCACGTCCTGAACCCTCGACTTTGGCGCCGTCGCGGGAGTACTCCCCGCTAAACTGGCAACACGTGCGTCAAAGTGGGCGGAAGACCGGCGGCTCTGTGCAGATCCATTTGCAGGTACCGGATATTCCGGTGGATATCGACGTGTCTGCGCAGGTAGTCGCGAATTGTAGTACTGCCACCGGGATCAGGCGTGCTGAATGGATGACAGAGGCCCGGTTAACGGCTCCGGAGTTCCTGCTTTGGGTGCATGGGATGAACCGGCGCATGCCTGTTGTTGACCTTGATGCGATCACGGGAGCGCTCATCGCCGGACTTGCCTTCCGCCCGGCCAAACCGGGAGACATCCCCGCGATCGATTGCATCCCGCTGGGTCCGGCGAATCCCCCGGTCCGGGCCGCGCCTGCCGATGCGCGGAAAAGCCTTCTACGTCTTGACAAGTCTCCGTTCAAACCAATTCTTGGTGTGCGGAACTGATGCTAATTGGTTCCGCACCAGCGATAGATGAACGATAGCAATACACGGGCCGCGTCGATGACCGAGTCGATCTCCACGTATTCGTCGGCCGCGTGCGTGTTGGATCCTTTTGCTCCCCAGAGGATGGCAGGGATGCCGAACTGCTGGTGAAAGATGTACATGTCGCACGGCCCTTCGATACCCGCGATAACCGGTTCGGCTCCCAGCAATTCCGTGGCGCACGCGGCGAATTCAGCAACCAGCGGCTCTCCCTTTGAGATAGCGGACCCCGGCAGCCATCGAATCGGGAATTCCGCTCGCGGACGTTCCGGAAACAGGTCCGGAGCGCTGTCGGCAACGGAATCCAGCCACGCATGAAACTCGCGATCGATGTCCTCCTGCTTCTCTCCGGGCATCGCCTGCCAATACATCTCCACCATGCAGGTTTCGGGAACCGAAACCGGCTCTCCTGTTCCCCAGGGTCCGGTCCACACCTTGGTGATCGCCACCGGCACCGGATCGGCATGCCGCGGATACAGAGGATGCGAGGAGGCGCGTTCCCGGCGTTGTTGAGCGAAATCCTGCACACGCACCAAAAAGTGGCGCAGTTGTTCGGCGACACCGGCGGCCAACCGGCCTCCTGTGAGAATGCCTCCACTTGGCCCGGTATTGAGCGTGAGATGAACCGTGCGTCCGCCACGCTGCGCCGGGCAGATTCGCAGCAGTGAAGGCTCGGAGATGATAGCGGCGTCGGCGTTGTAGCCCATCAGCCGGCCCGCGAGCGTTCCGTTGACGCCGCCGAACTCCTCATCCACCACACTCTCGACGAGGAGGTCGCCTCCCAGATCGACTCCGAATTCGCGCACCGCCTCCGCCACGAACAGATTGGTGGCGATCCCGCACTTCATATCGTTGGACCCGCGTCCATAGAGGCGGTTCCCCTCGATTTCGCCGCCAAAAGGATTTCTGGTCCAGGGCTGTGTGCCCGCCGGAACCGTGTCGATGTGGCCGGACAATACAAGCGACCGGCCATGCCCGCGTCCGCGCCGCCGGGCACCCACGTTCGGGCGGTCCTTGTAATCACGCCCCTTCCAATACAACGGATGTTCTGCCAGCCCGGGCACGTCTTCGAGGGAATACATGGAAGTCTCGAATCCGATGCCTTCAAGGAATCCCGCAACGTACTCCTGGCAACGCTTCTCATTCCCCTTAGGAGCAGTATTCTCCGACGGGATACGTACCAGATCTTGCAATATCCCTATCAACCGCTCACGGCGATTGGTCACGTAGGTTTGAATCTCTTGTTCCAGTTTAGTTGTCATTCGATTTGGAGAGACACCGGAGATCTTTTGAAGCCTCCGGTCAATACGGCAAGGTAAACGACACCCACGCCAAGCCAGGCAAAGCCTACCAGCTTGGCATTGTGACTGAGACTGACCCAGACGTAAGTGCACACCAATGCGCCGAGCATTGGAAAAACAAGGTTGGTCAGAAAATCCATCCCGCGGCGGCGGCGCAGCCTGAAGAAGTAATGCCGGATCACACTGAGATTTACCAGGATGAATCCGACGAACGCTCCAAAATTGAGAAGCTCGACGATTAGTTGAAAACCGCTGAGAAGTGAGCCGGCGAAGGCGATGAAGCCCATCAAATAGATGCTCCGCGTAGGGGTGGCGTGTTTCGGATCGATGTAGCCGAACACCGACTGCGGAAGCACGCCGTCGCGGCCCATGCCGAACAGCAGGCGGGAGGCGCCCGCCTGCGCCGTCAAGGAACTCGCCAGGCCCGCCACCAGCAATACAAAAGTGATGAATCCGAACAGGAAGGTTCCACCCACGTACTGGCTGACATCCAGAATCGCGGTCTCGACGTCCTGAAATGGCCGTCCGGCGGGCCACGCGATTGCAGCCAGATAGACGGTCAGGAAACAGAAGACCGCCTGAAGGATACAGACGACCAGCATCGCGAAAGGAATGTCCCGTTTGGGATTTCGTGTATCTTCGGCCAGCGTCGACACGGCGTCGAATCCAATATATGACAGCGTTGCGATACCAGCACCCAACATTAGTCCGGGCAACGAAAACTGTTGCGGGTCAAACACCGCCCGCGGCTGTACTAACGCTTTGGCTCCCTGCCCCAACAGCACCGATCGCGCCGCCAGAAAAACAAAGAGCACCGTGGACGTCGCCATGATATACAGCAGGGCCTTGCTGACCAGCGCCGTAACGCGGATGCCTCTGACGTTTACCAGGGTGATTCCGATGCTGAACACCGCCGCCCAAACGAAATACGGCACTAGCGGCAACAGACGGGCGGCGGTCAACGAGATATACACAACACTCAGCAGAGGAATCAGTACGTAATCGAGAATCATCGACCAACCCGCAAGAAACCCGATGTGCTCACTGAGTGAGCGTTGTGCGTACGTGTATGTCGAGCCGGCGGCCGGGAACGCGCCGGCCATCTTGCCATAGCTCGAAGCGGTGAACAGCATCGCCACCAATGCGACCAGGTAGCTTAAGGCGGCGTGCCCGTGTGAGACCTGTTGGACGATCCCGAATACGGGATAGGCCGCGGTGGGCGTCAAAATGACAAGGCCATAGAGAACGAGGTCGCCTCGCGAAAGAACACGCCGGAATTGCGGTTTATAGCCCAGCGCCTCCAACGCGGGGTCTGTTACGCGATCGGCCATTACTCTTCGAGCCGTGCCTCTGCCAGGCCTCTTACGGGCACGTTGTGGATTTTCGCGTATTCACGAATAACGGCACTCAGCTTCTTCTGCCATTCCTCCAGCCCGATACTCTTCTCCGGAGCAATCATGAATGTCAGATCGGCAGTGCGATCGGCCCAATGATCCTTCGTGTCGTCGAGAACGTGAACGAACTTACGGCCGCCCACGGACTGTCCTTTTGGATACCGGCTCTTCTCGTAAACGCCCTGCAATCCTTCGAAAACTTCCGCCGAGCGCTTTCGCGCCGCGCCGATCCGGTTATAGGCCGCCACCATGTGGCCCACGGCGCTGGCGGGCCGCTTCGCTTCATGCTCGCGGCGGGCTTGCTCGAAGGATTGCTCGGCTCCGGCCAGCGCGGTCAGCAGGTGCCAGTGCGCGCCGGTGAAGCGGGTCAGCGCCAGAAAGACTTCGAGATTGTAACGGTTCCGGCTGGCACGCCCAACGTTCTCCTGAAGCAAAGCCGCCAGACGGTCGTTTTCAAGCAGGTTCTCCCTCGCCTCCGCCACGCGCGCGGCGTATTGCTTCGCATAGACGGGAATGGCAGCCAGGTCCGGCAGGGCAGGAACCGCCGGCGGAGTAAGCGTCAGGTCATACCGTTCCGTGCCCCGGCCTTTCCCATAAGAGTTGCCATATCCGGGACCACGCACTTTCGATATCTCCCGGTCCCAGGAGCGTTCCCAACTGCGCGCCTGTGTCTGGAGCGTCCGATAGATGTCGAACATGTTGGTGACTCCGGGACCGTAGTAGAGATTCATAAATTCCGCAATGTGCTGGTCCACGGAAGGGGTGCCGGGAGTCCAGGCATACTGCGCGATAGCGGACCACCCGAGCCAAAAGGTCTCGTTGTGAAGTCCACTGTCGTCCCAGGCCGCTCCGAACACGCCGATCGGATTGCCACGTGTGTGCCTTCCGGTGAGGATGGAATTAAAAGCCTGCGCAAGTTGACCTTCGCCACCACGGCCCACGCCGGTCGCGAGCGGGTTCGGAAACAGGTATGTCGCACCTTGCATCGAGTTGTATGCCAGTTGGCGGATGCCCAACTCCTTCTCAGCAGGCAGGTACTCTTCCTCTCCGACCACCCCGTCAATGATCCCGCGCGGAAGCAGTTTGGCGTGTTTGGGGAGGAGCGGATATTCCACCCAGGCCAACATTCGCCGGTTGCGGCTTGAAAGGAACTTTTCAGCCGCCCGTGCAAAGTCCGCCCACTGCAAGCTCCGGTTTTCTTCGTTGTACGGTTTGGCGCAGTTCTTCCCAATACCGGCGTAATACACCTCATCGGTTGACACGAAGAAGTAGTCGACACCGCGTGTCGCCTTGATGACGTCCTCGTACATGGAAAAGATCAGCGGATAGGCACGCGGGTCGCACATCGCGATCTGGTAGTTGTTGCCGTCCTCCCGAAGATCCGCGAATTCCTGGTGCTTCAGCACATAAGCCATGTGAGCGGGCGCCTGGATCACGGGCACAACCTGAATGAACCGTTCCAGGCCGTAATCGACGATCTCCTGGAGTTGCTCCGGAGTAAATGCGCCAGGCGCTCCAATCACCGGATGCGAAGGATAAGAGAACTTATCCTCCAATTCGAATCCGATCATGTTGATCTTCATCCGCGCGGACCAGTCCAGGTAGCGCTTGAGTGTTTCCATGCGGTCCTGGTGATGTTTGGTGTCCCAGTGCAGGAAACGGAGCTGATATTGAGGCCAATCCTCAACTTGCCCTTCGGGAGCGATCAGACGGCCGGCGTTGTCGCGACGCAAAAGTTGAGCCACGGTAGCGGCTCCGTAGAGGAGCCCCGCATCGCCGTTGGCGGTCACTTCGATACTTTGCTGGCTGACACGGACGCGGTATGCCTGGCGGTCGATTTCGGGCTCGCGGCCGGTCTTCACCGCACCCGCCTGAATCGCAAGCCGTATGACGGCGCCGCCCGATTGCGGATGGAAGCGAAGTCCGTGGAAATCCTGAAGGTCGCGGATCAGCGTTCGCACCGCGATGTGCTGGTTTCCAACGGCCCCGGCATCGATTCGCCAACTCGAGTCGACAACAATGTCGCGCGCGTCAAGCTGTACCTTCCGGGGAGTTGGAATCACGGAGTAGCCGCGAAGCCACAAATCTGTTAAGGGTTGCGCCGGCAGAGCGGCGGCGCAAAGAAGACAGAGGACCAGACGACAGAACATTTTATGCGAAGTGCTTCAGACGATCATATCGTGACAGGGAACGCAGATGCCAATTGGAGGAATTGGTGGGGAAGCGCGTTTCAGCAGACAAGGTTGCTGCGATCGACTTTGACTTCGTCCAGCCGTCCGAGCATGGTAAGAGCAATATAGTTGGGATCGAAGAACTCCCGTGCAATTTGCCGTACGTCGTCCGGTGTGACCTGTTCGATTCTTCCGGCCAGTTCGTCCATGCTGAAGAACCGTCCGAAAAAAAGCTCCTGCCGCGCCAGGTTCGCCATACGGCTGGAACTGGATTCGAGACTGAGCATCAGCGAACCCTTCAGATGATCCTTGGCGCGCCGCATCTCGTCAGCGGAAAGCAGGTCATCCTTCAGCGCATGGAACTCCTTCATGATGCATTCCACCACCTTCGGAGCGGCTTCAGCGGAAGTGCCGGCATAAATCATCAGGCATCCAGCGTCGCGGTAGAGGTTCAATTCGGAAAAGACGGCGTAGACCAACCCCAGACGCTCGCGGATATTCTGAAACAGGCGAGAACTCATGCCGGCGCCCAGTATCGTGTTCAGTACGTAACAGGCGAACCGCATCTCGTGCGGCATGGGATACGATGGGACGCCCAGGCATAGATGAACCTGCTCGAGCGACCGTTTGTTTTTCAACTTGATCCGGGCGTGCGTAATGGGCCTGGTATCCGCTGGAGGCAACCCGTTGGCATGGAGGTTTGAAAATCGCTCCGCGGCGAGATCCACCAGCATGTTGTGATTCAGGTTGCCGGCGGCGGTAATCAGAATGTTCCCAGGCGAATACACCTGGCTGTAATGAGATTGAACGATATTGCGGTTAAAACTTGAAATCGTCTCTTTGGTGCCCAGAATGGACCGGCCGAGTGAGTGTCCTTTCCAGAAATTACTACAAAAGATTTCGTGAACCAGGTACTCCGGGTTATCGACTTCCATCTTGAGTTCTTCGAGAATAACGCCCTTCTCTTTCTCGACATCCTCCGCCCGGAACAATGGGTTTAAAACGAGATCGGAAAGGACGTCAAATCCCTCCGTGAGGTGCTCATCCAGAACTTTGGCGTTGTAGCTGACCAGTTCCTTCGATGTGAACGCATCCAAGTGTCCGCCAATAGAATCCACACTACGCGCGATCTCCTCAGCAGAGCGGTTCGTCGTGCCCTTGAAGAGCATGTGCTCGATGAAGTGGGAAAGTCCGTTTTCTTCCGGCTTCTCGCGGCGTGACCCCGTACCAATCCAGACTCCAACGGAAACCGACCTCACATAGGGCATGTATTCGGTAATAATCCGGACTCCACTGTCGAGTGTTGTAACTTCAATACTACGTTCTTTTGGAGCAGAGACCAGCATATTCACGGAAGGAAAAGACCTACCCATTCATTGTACCGCGACCGTACGATGCTAAGATCAGATCAGATGCCGGAACCGCTCCTCGGGCTGGAGCTCGTTGAAATTCAACAACTTCTGGGAACTGGTCAGCCGCGCTTCCGTGCCCGGCAGCTCTATCACGCTCTGTACAGCCAGCGTGTGCTTAACCTTTCGGATGCCAGTGCGCTGCCTCGCGAGCTTCGATTAAAATTAGCCTCCAGCTATGTTGTTGGAGCGCCCGTGGACGAGAACCATTTCGACTCCTCCGATGGGAGCAGACGGTACCTGTTACGGCTGTCGGACGGCCGCAGTGTGGAAGCCGTGCTGATGCCTGAGGAGAACCGCGACACGGTTTGCATCTCCACGCAGGTGGGCTGTCCCGTGAACTGCCGCTTCTGCCTTACCGCGCTGATGGGTCTGGAGCGCAACCTGACGGCCGGTGAAATTGTAGGACAAGTGACTTTCATCGCGAACCGGCACAAACTCGATCCGTCCAGCGCGCGGCTCAACGTGGTGATGATGGGCATGGGCGAGCCGCTGTTGAATCTCGATAACACGCTGAAGGCGACGCGCCTGCTTACGGATAAAGCGGCCGTCGGGATGTCGCCACGCCGCATCACGGTATCCACATCGGGCATCATTCCAAAGATGCGGGAACTTGCCCGGGCGGAAATCCGGCCCAAACTGGCGATCTCGCTGAACGCTTCCACCGATCTGCAGCGCAGAGAGATCATGCCGATCACGCGGAAGTATCCGCTGGCGGACCTGATGGAGGCCTGCCGGGAGTACCCGTTGCGGCCGTGGGAGAAATTGACGTTCGAATATGTGCTGCTCCGTGACTTTAACGACACCGAGGCCGACGCGCGGCGCGTGGCGCGGCTCGTCGGGCGCTTGCGGGCGAAAGTCAACCTTATCGCTCTGAATCCGGGCCCGGGTATCCCGTTTGAGACGCCAGCGCCCGAGCGGCTGCTCGCGTTTCAGTCGATTGTGCGGCGGGCCGTGCCCTGTTTCATTCGCAAGCCCCGTGGACGTGATATCTACGCCGCTTGCGGCCAGCTAAAGCGGATGACAGCCGGAGAAGAAGCGCTGGTCAATCTTTAAGATCATTTCTCCGGCTTCGGGCGGGGTGTCGCATCGCCCTGCGTAAGCCCCAGGGCCCATTTCACGGCTTCGAGGTACATCTTCTGTACGTCCTGGCGATCGAGCGCATCCTCGCGATGGCCGAACGAGGAATAAAACACGCGTCCTTTACCGTAGTTCTTTACCCAGGTGACAGCGAAGTCCTTATCTTTTCGGTGGACGTTCTTGTTGTTCAGGTCGATTTTGTTTTCATCCAGACGCATCAAAACACGCACGTCGCCGCGGGAGTAGTCCTTCACCTGGTAAATCTCGTCATGGATCACGAACTCTTTCGGGAAATGACGTGTGGCCGGGAAGTCGCGATCCTCGACGATGATGGGAGCCTGAAACTGGTTCCACGGGTGGGCGTCAAAGTATCCGCCGATCATTTTTCCGTATTCAGGCCATTTGTAGAACGTGTCGTTGGCGCTGTGGATGCCTACAAAACCCTTGCCGTCATCGTGAATAAACGACAGGAAATCAGCCTTTTGCGACTCGTCCATGTCCAGTTCACCGGTGGTATAGAACACGATGGCGTCAAAATAATCCAGGTTCTTCGCGTTGCTCCCCAACTTCTTTTTGGTGATGAGTTGCGAATCCGTCCGGATGTAGGTGTCCCACAACTTGGATTCCTGTCCCAACTTCCATATGGTGGCCAGCGCGTGCGAAACGGAATCGTGCTGAAATCCTTTCACCTCGCCGATTGCGAGCACCTTCTTCTTCGTTTGCTGTGCCGGCAGCGTGGCCGGACTTCCCACAAGCAACACCCAAATGCCAATGATGCCAAGAAGCTTCATCGAAAGATCTCCCACGATAAAGTGCGATCCGCCACAATGATACCTCAGGATTTCACTAGGAGACGGCGCAGCGTAAAGAGATCCGGTTCAACGCCGGAGCTCTCCAGTTTCTTCCAGTTATCGCCGATGTGGATGAGCTTCCCGCTGATATGGTTCGATTTTTCCGACGCCAGGAAAACCGCCAGTGCCAATTGCTGTTCGGGACCCACGCCGCCGGTAAGCCGGAGTTTGACGGCATCGTCGTGGTCTTTCCAGCCCGCACTGTCGCCCGCGCGCAGGATTTCATCCGTCATGTGCGTGTAGGTACCACCCGGGCTCATCGCATTTACCTGGATATTGTGGTCCCGCACCTCTTCGGCAAGAGTCTCAGTGAACCGCACCACCGCCGCTTTAGAGGCCGCATAGGCTGAGAAGAAGGGCCGCGGCTTGGTAGCGCCGCCACCCGAGAGCACGATGATTTTGCCGCTGCGCCACTCGATCATACGGGGCAACACGGCGCGGCAACTATTCATCACCCCTATCAGGTTGGTCTCCACCGTCTCGGTCCACTGCTTGACCGGGTTCTCCAGGAACGGACCAATTGGTCCTTGTATCGCCGCCGCGCAAATCAGCACATGCACGCCCCCGAAATGCGTTTTCACGCGCTCCACCGCGGCCGTCATCTGTTCCAGATCCCGCACATCGGCCCGGATTCGCATCGCGACTCCCCCGGCATGCTCAATTTCAAGATTTACAAGATCGAGTTCCGGTTTGCTGCGTGCCAACAATCCCACCCGGGCGCCGTGGGCCGCAAATCCCAGCGCAAGGCGCTTCCCGATGCCGCGGCCGGCACCGGTAATCAAAACTACTTTGTCCTTCAGGCTCCGCACACCGGTATTAAATCAGAAACCGAAGCTGGAGATTGGCAGCGGGAATGCGTGCCATGATCCGGGCAGGAATCGACACAGATGACCGTTCCGAGACATAGGTAACAGAACGTTCCGGACACATGGGTTACACTTTTACCCCCGAAGGGGGGCGGGAAGAGGGAATGCCATGG
>CAADGY010000153.1 GCA_900696665.1 uncultured Acidobacteriota bacterium | reverse complement strand
GCATTGATCACTACCTCGGCAAAGAAACCGTGCAGAATATCCTCGGTTTCCGGTTTGGCAACGGCATCTTCGAACCGCTGTGGAACAGACGCTATGTGACGCACGTCCAGATCACCGCGGCGGAGTCGATCGGAGTGGAAGGCCGCGGCGCATTCTATCAGGAAGCAGGCGCGCTGAGGGACATGATCCAGAACCACCTGCTGCAAATTATGGCCGTGGTGGCCATGGAGCCTCCTGCCGCTTTCGAGGCCGACACCGTCCGGGACGAGCGCGCGAAACTGCTTCGCTCCGTGAGAGTGTACACTCCCGAAGAAGCTGCGGCACATGCCATCCCGGGCCAATACGGTCCGGCGCGTGTGGGCGGTGTGGACATACCGGGATTCCGGCAGGAACCCGGTGTCGCGGCCGATGCACAAACGGAAACCTACGCCGCCGCTACGTTCTTTGTGGATAACTGGCGCTGGGCCGGTATTCCGTTCTATCTGCGATCCGGAAAGCGTCTGGCCAGGCGCGTTACCGAAGTTGCCATTCAATTCAACGCCGCGCCACTCGAACTTTTCGGTCCCGACGAACGGGAGGCCGCCTACCGTGCCGGTCCAAATCTGCTCGTTTTGCGCATCCAACCGGAAGAAGGCATTTCGCTGAAATTCTCGTCGAAGAAGCCGGGCAGGGGAATGCGAATGCGCGGCGTGTCAATGGATTTCAACTACGCGACGAGCTTTGGCGCGCGCTCTCCTTCCGCCTATGAGACGCTGCTGTTGGATGCGATGACGGGACATACCACGCTATACCCGCGGCAGGACATGGTAGAGGCGAGTTGGACCATTGTCCAGCCCATCCTGGACCACTGGGCGTCCACGACCTTTCAATTTCCGAACTACCCGGCGGGGAGTTGGGGACCGCGCGAGGCGGACGAGATGCTCGCGCGGCGCGGGCATAAATGGAGGATTCCCTGATGAACGGCGCCATCCGCCCGGAAAAAGTGCTCCAGGAACTCGAGCGCTTGTGGAACGATCTGGGCAGGAATCAGGGTGACGAGCCGGGGGAAGTCGCCCGAGCCTGCTCCATGACGCTGATTGTCCTTACCGATCCCGCGACGGAACAGGAACCGGCAATCGCAACCCTGGCCGAACTGATGCGCGAGCACCCCGCCCGCGCCATTATCGTGCGCGTAGACCCCCGCGGCACGTCATCGGTTGAAGCCGGTGTGTCAGCGCAGTGCTGGCGGCCTTTCGGCAAGAGGCAGCAGGTATGCTGCGAGCAGATAGAGATTTCCGTCAGCCGCGGCTCGCTGCCGGATGCCTTTACCGTGCTGCCCGCATTAATCGCGCCCGATGTGCCCGTCGTGGTATGGTTCCGGTCGGGAGAACTCATGAATGCCGCCCTTTGCGAGGCTATTCTGCCGTTTGCTGCCAAGGTCCTTGTCGATTCGAATGAACTGGGCGAGCCGGCCGATGCGTTGGAGCAACTGGAGAGGTTGAGCGCGTCGGTGAACGTGGGAGATCTGAATTGGACACGCGTTACAAGGTGGCGCGAGACCATTGCTCAACTGTTCGAAATGCCCGAGTATGTCGATCGGGCCGGGCTGATCTCGCACGTGACCATACGCCATCGCACGGACGCGACTCCAGCCGCGGCTTTCTATCTGGCGGCGTGGATCCGGCGCTCGCTTTCCGGTCAGGTTGCGATTGAGTTTCAGCACGTCAAAGGAACTTCACAGGGCAAGACCCAGAGTGTAGTATTGTCCGGAGCTGATTTTTCCATTGAGTTGCGGCGCACGGGCACGCAGTGTGTCGAGGTGACGGCGGGTTCGATCAGCTCCAGCACTACCTTTCCTTCCTTTAGCGAGTGGCAACTCGTTTCGAAAGAACTGGCGCTGCTGGAGCGTGATCCGATTCATCGTGATGTTCTGAAGCTTGCGGCGCTCATGGCCCGCGAAGGTGTGCGATGAGCGCGCGGCGGTATGTCTACGACGCGCCGGAAGCCGCTGCCGGGGCGTGTGCGAAAAACATCGCCAACATGCTCGAGGGTATTCTGACGCGGGCGCCGGCTGCTACCCTGGCGATTTCGGGCGGCAGCACGCCCAGGCGGATGTTCGAATTTTTAGCCGGCGCCGCGATTGATTGGTCCCGCGTCCACCTGTTCTGGGTAGATGAGCGCGCGGTTCCACCTTCGAATCCTCAAAGCAACTATCTGACGGCGGAACAGGCATTGATTCGTCCAGCGCAGATCCCCCCGAAGAACGTTCATCGCATTCGCGCTGAGCTGCCGCCGGAAGAGGCGGCAGAAACTTACGCCGATGAGATCCGGACATATTTCCATTTGGAAAAGGACGAGTTGCCTGCCTTCGACGTCATTCATTGCGGCATGGGGGCGGATGCGCACACGGCAAGTCTTTTCCCGGGAGAACCGCTCATTGAAGACGGCGCCAAAATCGCCGCCGCGGTTTATGTGAAGAAGCTCGCGCAGCACCGGATTACTCTGCTGCCCGGCGTGTTGCGGAAAGCTGTGCGTGTTGTGTTCCTGGTGAGCGGCGAGGACAAGCGGGCCGCCCTGCGGACAGTGTTCGAAGCTCCTTACGATCCTCGGGAATATCCGGCCCAGTTGGTGGCCCGGGGCGGCGGAAAAGGAGACGTGTTGTGGTTCCTGGATCGAGCCGCTGCCGGACCGGCTGACGAACGATGAGAAGGCGAAACTTCCTGGCCCTCGGTGGCGTGTGGTTCGACACGGACTGCGGCGGCGGGCGCACGAAAGACATCGTACCTCCTTCACCGCCACCCGCCTTGCGGCTCCTCTTCGGCGGCGACGTCATGTTGTCGCGCCACGTCGGAAGAATTGCGCGGCAGAAGCAGGATCCCTCCTGGCCGTTTCGGGAACTCGCCGGGACACTGAAGGACGCTGATATTGCGTTTGTCAATCTCGAGTCGCCGTTTTCGGACAAAGGCCGGCGCACCGAAAAAGGAATGGTGTTCAAAGCGGATCCGGAAATGATCTCCGGGCTGGTCGACGCGGGGATCGACGTCGTTTCCACGTCGAATAACCATGCGCGCGATTGTGGCTCCTACGGTGTCACATTTACCCTGGAATGGTTGGCTAAGCACGGCATTTTGGCGGTGGGAACGGGCGCGACCGGGGAGATTGCACATGCCGGAGTAGTGCTGGAGCGGAAGGGTGTGCGGTTCGGCTTTCTTGCCTATACCTACGATCAGCTCAACGGCAACTACACCGACCATGACCCTCGCATTGCGGTGATGGACCTCGATCGCATGAAGCAGAATGTTCAGAGCATGAAGACGAGGTCCGACGTGATCGTGGTCTCTATGCACGCCGGAACCGAATACCGGAGAACGCCACACAAAGGCCAGGTGGAGTTTGCCAGAGCCGCAATCAACGCGGGTGCGCGCCTCGTGGTAGGCCATCATCCCCATGTTATTCAGACGGTGGAAGAATACGGCGGCGGTCTGATCTTCTATTCGCTCGGGAACCTTGTGTTTGATCAGTCGCACCGCCGTGATACGCAGAGGGGGTTGCTTGCGGAGGTTATTTTCAATGGGGCGAGACTCGACGGCTATTATCTCTTGCCGGTGGACATCAAACTGACTGTGCCGCGCGTCCTCGAACCGGCTACTGAAGCGTCAGGGTGACGGTATTGCTTAGGGTCGAGCCCACCACTGCTACGATTCCTATGCCTCCCCGAAGAGACGGCGGAACTTGTGCATTAATCTGATCCACAGCCGCGTAATGACCCTGGGGACCCGCGTACGTAACGGGAACATACTGTCCGGCCATGCGCAGCCGGACGGGCGTGCCGCCATGGTTCCGGATGCCGGTTGCCGGCAGCACCAGGAAGAGCGTTTCGCCGGACCGCGCTTGGCTTATCGGACGCGCAACGCAGCCCGAAGATCCACAGGCATAAATCGGCTCATAGGTGTGTACCCCATTGGAGGCCACTCGCACGATGTAACCTGCCGCGACACCCCACCCGTTCGCGTTTGCCGAAAACAGCCCGGGCGCCACCGTGGAGATCGTTACGGACGCGCTGAAGACCGCCCCATCGCTTCTGAGGACACGCAGACGCGCGGTGCCCGGCGCCATAGCCGCGGGCACGATGAAGTTAACCTGCCGCGGCGATACATAGGATATGCGTGCCGGTTGCTGGCGGTTCTGGCTGTCGGTCAGGATAACGGTTGTGCCGCCGAGCAGATAGGGCAAAGGCGTTGTGGACGGCAGCGCTGTCGTGATGGCAAGCCCGTCGCCAAAGGCGGATGCCAGCGAGTCCGGCGCTACTGGCTGCCGGTAACTCGCGGCTGAGAGGACGCTGGCTGAGCCACTCAAAGAAGTGCAGCGATTTCCCGTATTGATAAATGTGCCGGAGTTGACTACCACCGCCAACTGAGCCGATACCTTGGCCGGAGAAGAAGGGCTGTCGTAGAAACTCGGTAGCAGCCATTCACTTCCGGTTGGAGAACAGCCCCACACCGTGCAAGTCAGAGTGAGCGCTACGGGAGGAAAGTAAAGAGTCTGAACCAGGTCATGCCCGGTCGCCGGATCCAGTTCATAGAGGGACATGTAGTTGGTGCCGCTCGAATAAAGGACCAGATCCCGGCAGCCGCCACTGTCGGCCACTCCATCGCCGTTTGTATCGACGGGGCAACTCACAGGCCTGTCGTCGTTCTTCGAGCCGTGAACATTCACACCGGTTGTACTTGCCTGTTCGGTGCAGTTGGTCGCGTTGTACAAAGTGCAGTTCGGCGCACGAAACTGTGTAGTGTCCGTGCAACTGTTCCATTCGTACCAGCCGTCGCTGCAATCTACCCTGCAAGATCCGAAGTTGTCGCATACCCGCGACTCATGGCACCAGCCCTCGAATTGGTGTCCATCGATAATCTGGCCGAAGTTCGACGCTACGCCCCAGTTTCCGAAAGGCGGTGTATGAATGGACGGCGGGCACTCGGTGTGAACCGGACCGGTGACACGGCGAGCCTGATTCAATCCGGCGACGGATAGCCGGCATACCTGACCGGATGCAGGGCATGCGAGAGTTCCAACGAAGAGTAGTAGAGCTGCCGAAGTCCGCATCTCTCCCTCCTGTCGTGGAGACCGATTATATCGTTTTCTAATCGGTTTGTGGAAAGTCCGGCCGGCTCCGGGCATCGGGAAGAGGCGGTGCTTGGCGTGATCGCCGGCTCGCCCGGCAAGCCTCCTCGCATTCGGATCAGTGCCGGCAATTCGCTCCGGGTGGCTTTCCACGACAGCCGGTTTTGAGCCGGAAGCAATTAGTACTGCTATTACCTTCCGAGAGTACGGCTCGCATTCCACTGGTGAAATACCGTGTGTTAGACTTCCAATCACTCACACAGAGAGGGCTGACTATGTTCCGGCGCGGCTTTGGTTCAGTGGTATCGCTGTTGTTAGCGATTGCCGCCGTGGAAGCCCAACCTCCTCCGGGGTTACAGATTACCAGCCTGACACCGGGTTCGGTGCCGGCCGGCAGTTCAGGGGTCTCTCTTCAAGTGGATGGCACAGGATTCCGGGGACCCTCCATCTGCTTAACCGTCTGTGGAGTCGCTTGCCCGCGCGCAAGTGTGGTGCAAATAGACGGCAGTGACCTTCCCACCTCGTTCGTTAGTGGTACACGGCTGACCGCCAGCGTTCCTGGGGTTCTGCTTGGCGTGCCCCGTACGGCGAGCATTCGTGTGCACAACCGGACGGATATTGTATGTGAAACGGGCGGAACAAGCTCGTTCTCCAATACCAGGCTCTTCACCGTTACCACGCCGCCGCCCAACGTGACGCCCAGCCCATCCACCGTGGGGATGAATGCTGCCGCCGGTTCAACGAACCCCGTATCTTTTCCTGTTCTTCTAACCAACAATGGCTCGCTCCCTGTCACGTTTTCCGTGTCCACCGATGCGCCCTTCCTGTCCACAAGTCCAGGGACGGGTTCAATTGGAGTGGGCCAGGACATTAACTTGGCCGTTATCGGGAATCCCACCGGGCTGCGCGCGGGCATCTACACGGGCAGTGTCACGATACGTGTGCAAAACGCCGGGGGACTCGGAGGCCAGCAACAGCTCATATCATTGCCCACGACCTTTGATGTTCAGGGCACGGTATTGAGTTTCGATCCTCCGGGCCCCTTGCGCCTCACGGCCAAAGTCAATGAGGTGGCCATGGCAAATCTGCGCCTGAGGGATGTAGCGGGCGGAACTACCGTGGCTGTGACGGCAAGAGCGGATATTGGCGCATGGCTGAGAATTACAACTCTTCCGGCGAGTGGTGAAGCTCCGTTCCTGTTCACAGTCGCAGCGGATGCCGCTGGTTTGCCGCCGGGCGACTACTTTGGGACGGTCTCCGGCGCCAGCATTGCCGGGGCGCCGGCCCTGGAAGAGCGCCTGGCGGTGGTGTTCACGGTGACACCTGAAGTGAACCTCACCGTTTCACCGGCTGAGATTACTTGCGGCATCGATTCCAGCGTGGGAATCAAGCCGGGTGATAGGACTATATCTGTTACCTCTAACACACCGGTGACCTCCTTTTCCGTGATTCCGATTAGCGATGGCTCGTGGTTGGATGTTGATGTGAAATTCGGCGGCGTGCCGGCGCAGCTCAGAGTGAGTTGCGACGCCATGCGCATAGCGAGTCTTCCGGCAACGGGAACGCTCTTGATCACGGCGTTGAGCGGGCTGCAGAAGACAGTCACCGTAACCGCGATTGCCAGAAGCAGACGCCGCACCATTCCCCAGATTGCCGATGGCGGCGCATTCAAGACTACTATTACTTTGGTGAACGCGGATAAAGTCCCTGCCACTGTCAGCCTGGTCTTCCGCCGTTCGGATGGACCTGATGCCCGCACCACGCAGCCGTGGAATATTGCGTTGGCAAATAACCAGCCCATCCAGGACGTGACGATACAGCCCGGCAACGTCTACACTGTGGAGACTGCCGCGCTGGAAAGCTTTACATCGATAGGGTGGGCGGAGGTGATTTCCGAACAGAACGTCACCGGGTTCGCGGTTTACCGCCAGCGGCTGCCGGGCCAGCCGGACCAGGAGGCCGCCGTGCCCGTCAACCAGGGCGACATGCAGCGCTTTCTGCTGCCGTTCGATAACCGGGCGGGCTTTCGCACAACCATGGCGATCGCCAATCTCAGCACCACCGAAAGTGCGGTGGTAAGTGTGGCGTTCCGAGACGCATCGGGAATTCCCATCGGCGGCGGAACCGTCAAGACCATCCCACCTCAGGGCCACTATGCCTACCGCCTCATCGACGATTTCCCGATCGACGGCCAGGAAGGCGTGGCGGAGTTTACCGCCGTATCCGGTCAGATCTCTGCCGTGGGACTGCGGTTCAATCCGACATCGTCGTTCACTTCGTTCGAGGTGCAACGCTTTGCGTCTCCGGTGGGGGCGGTACGGCGTGTGATTCCGCAAATAGCGGAGGGCGGCGCGTATACCACTACCATCACACTGGTGAATACGGATACCGTTCCCGCTACCGTGAGCCTGAGATTCTACCGGTCGGATGGTCCGGATGTGCGAACGACGCAACCGTGGAATCCGCCTATCGTAGGGAACCGGCCTACCGGGAATGTCATCCTTCAACCAGGTAACGTGTACACCGTGCAAACCGCTGGACAGGGTAACCTAACCTTCATCGGCTGGGCGGAGTTGGTTACGAACCAGGCCGTGAGCGGGTTCGCGGTGTACCGGCAGCGCATACCGGGCGTTGCCGACCAGGAAGCCACCGTTCCGATCAATACGGAAAGCATGCAGAGTTTTCTGCTGCCCTTCGATAACAGAGATTTCTTTCGGACCACGATGGCCATCGCGAATCTCAGCACGACCGAACAGGCTCTGGTGCAGGTGGTCTTCCGCGATACGAATGGTGCTCCGCTACGCACCGCACTGGTGAAAACCATACCCGCACAAGGCCACTATGCATTCCGGCTGATCGATGATTTTGGGTTGGATGGAGTGCAGGGAGTGGCGCAGTTTACAGCTTTGAGCGGACAGATTTCGGCGGTCGGTTTGCGTTTCAACCCGACCAACGCCTTCACATCTTTTAAAGTGCAGCCCAACTGAAGGGCGGATGGATCCGGTTCACCGGTATCGAATAACTATCGGAATCAACACCGCAGGTAAAGTCTTGAAGAAGCCGATCATTGTCACGACTCAGCAAGAATACGACGAGATGTTTGCCGTCAATAGCAAAGCCGCCTACTTCTTCATCACGGAGGCTGCGACGCGCATGAACGGGGGTGGGAAGATCATCACCATCGGAACCTCGCTTTTGGCGGCCTTTACCGGCCTCTACTCTACTTACGAAGGTTCGAAAGCCCCGGTCGAGCATTTCACGCGGGCCGCGGCGAGAACTCTCCCCCGCGTGGGATACCGGTAAACTGTGTAGCGCCGGACCCGATAGACACTTCGTTTTTCTATCCCGCGGAAACACCCGAGTCGATCGAGTATCACAAATCACAAAGCATGAACGGCAAGCTCACCGACATTGCCGACATTGCTTCCATCGTCCGCTTCCTGGTGACGGATGGCTGGTGGATCACCGGTCAGACAATCTTTGCGAACGGCGGTTATACGACGTGATGAGCAGCCCCGACCTGCGGTAGGATCGCCCATGAATCGGATATGGTTTGGCTCAATATTGGGCGTCATCTTTGGACTGGCGGACATGTTCATAACCATGCGGCATGGCGACCAGCCTGCAGCGGCGCTGCTGCAAGCTCTCACCAGTCGCTTCGCCGTCGGGTTTCCCGGAGCCAACCTCTCGTTTCCCTGGCATCCGGTCCTGACCGGCATGCTGGCCGGCGCTTTGATCAGCCTCCCGGACGCCTTCGGGCTGAAGTCCTGTAGCGGGATCATCGGGTCCGGTGTGATATTCGGAGCGCTGGCAGGTTTGGCGGTCAAGCTGTGGGCCCGTTAGGTTTACCCTATGGCGAGACATCTGACGAGCATCTAATTGAGTCGGGCGCATGGGATTGCGAACTCAGCGCCGTCCGTGCCATTCACGTTTCCAAGTCCGCCACCAATCGGTGCTGTCGAGGTCGAGAGCGTTCCAGCACAGATCGAGTGTGGCGCGATCTCTCGCGATGGCGTTATCGCGCACGACGCCGGCTGGCAGCGGCACAAGTTGGGCAAACCGGTCGAACACCGCTGCACGCTCTGTTTCGCCGAGCCTCGCCAACAGGTGCCACAGCGTCAGCCCGTCGCGGGGGCGGGATTCGGCCAGAACCTGCTCCAGCATCTTTCGTTCGCCGGAGCGCTCAAATTCCGCAAGTGCGTTCCGGAACGTGGCCGAGGCATCCTCGAAGAAAGGACTACCCGGACCGCCGGCGGGGCTGGTCCGGCAAGCGGCGCCCGCCGGAATGAACGATTCGATATCGCCGAGTTGGAAAGCAACCCAGCCGTTCTGAACCGTAAGAAAGCCATTGCCCAACCTGTCTACCGAAAGCTCATACTGGCAGCCGAGATCCACAGCCGTGGCGGAAGGAGTGTCCACGATGAAGTGCTGTGGAGGCGCCCAGATGAAAGCGTGAATCCTCCCGTGTTTCAGTTCTATGCGCTGCCGTCCGGCGGCGGATTCCAGAAAGCGCATCTCAGAATCCGGCTGGATCTCGATCCGTCCGAAGGCGTCCGACTCCAAATCGAGGCGCGACGATTCGCCGGTTTTAAGACGTTCTCCGATCAGGACCTTCCGTACGGCGGCGGCGTCCCCGTCTTCCGACAGAGTCCACGCGGTAAGTTGTGGCGGGTTTGAAGGAAAGAGCTGCCAGGCTACCAATCCGAGAACGATACTCGCCGCGAACGCTGCATAGGGGATGGACTGTCTCGATGAGCGCGGGAACTGGAGAGGGTGCTTCCCGGGCGGAAAGCGCAAAGGGGCAAGTGTGCGCTCCAGGGCATCGATTTCAGGCTCGGGACGGCCACTGCCGTCCCAGAGATAATCGTTCATTTTGTTCTTCTCCCGAGTTCTTCGCGGAGCATTTTCATTCCCCGAAAAAGGTTTACGCGGACGGAATCGGGCGTTAGACCGGTTCGCTCCGCGATCTCGGGGCCTGTCATTCCTTCCACCAGTCTGAGAATCAGCGTTTCGCGATACGCTTCGGGGAGCTTACGAATGCTGCTGAGCACATCCAGGCTAATGCTCGCCGGCGCCTGCACCTGCCTTCGCGCCGCCTCGGCGTGGACATCGGCTTCGTGCCGCGCGCTCCGGTGGTATTCCACGGCACGGTTCCGTGCGATAGCCACCAGCCAGCCCGGAAACGCTTCGGGCGCGCGCAAGCCGGAGAGTTTCCGGAAGGCGGTGAGAAATACATCCTGCACCAGGTCCTCCGCCACAAACACCGGGACACGCGCGAGCAGGATGCCGTGCACCATGCTCGCGTAACGCATATATAACTCGTCGAATGCGGCCCGGTCTCCGCCAGCCGCCGCGCGAACTCTGGCCGCGTGGTCGAATACCAGCGCGGCCGAAGTCCGGAGTGCGAGCGTCAATGGCATAAGCCGGTCAGTCATTACCGTCATTTGCGGGCGACTTCGGGCTTGTCTCCGCCTGAAAGAAGTGCGGCGAGGTCCTTCTCCGATGGTAAGCGCATCGCCATTTTCGCGGAATGCCGCTCGATCTTGTCCGGCGTCGCGGCTACCAGTGTGCTGGCGACGCGACCCCGGTCTTTGGCTACGAATTGCAGCACCCAGCGGCCCCGCGCGGGCCACTGGCGTGTGACGGCGTACATACCGGGTTTGGAAAGGGCGATCAACTGAATCGGGATTGTTTGCCGCTTCCCGTCCACGACGGTGATGGCCGCTCCCTCAACCGGCGCTTTTTCGGGTTCGTGACAACCGGCGAGGATGATCGTCAACACGGCATTGTGTTTGCGAGCTTCGGGGCTAGCTTCCGGATTGCCCAGCATCACGTGGAGTCCACCGGCCGGCAACTGTGTGGCGGCCGCCAGCAGGAGGGCGGCGGCGAAGAAAGTCCGGATCGAGTTACGCATTGTCTTCTCCATTTGAATTCGATTCGCCGGCGAATTCTGTTGGAAAGACAGCGTACAGGCTCGAAGTGTTAACCGTCGAATCTAAAATTCCAATCGGAGCAAGAGTTGTATCTGCCGGGCGGTTTCCGTCAGTGGCACCAGGAGCGGCACCCCCGCGACCCTGCCTCTGCGTCCGTAACGGGCCACCGCGAATTCGGAATCGTTCGGGGACTGGAACTGTGGATGCGGCAGCGTGGCGTTCAGGGGGTTGCCGAGATTTGCGTGGTTCAGCGCGTTGTAGAGGTCGGCGCGGAGGGTCACGGCGCAGGAACGGTCTCCAAAGCGGAATGGCAGGCGGCGGGCAATCGAAAAATCGAAGCTGAACTGCCCCGGTCCGGCGAACGCGTTTCGGCCGGTCGAGCCAACCTGTCCATCGGCGGGAAATTGAAACGCGGACGGATTCAGCAGCCTGCGGCCACCATTCATACTGCTACCATCCCGCACCGTGGCCGGCGCGATGAGGTCGGGCCGGTTATTGACGATCACCTCACCTGTTCCGGGCGCGCTCACATAGACCGTATACGGCGTTCCGGATCGCACGGCACCTAATAGCGAGATGCGCCAATCCCAAGCCAGCCACTTCACCCGCTCGACGCGCGGGACATCGAAGGCGGCGAAGAACACCAGGTTGTGCCGCTGATCGAAATCCGAATTTGCACGATCCAGACCGGGACGAAATTGCCGCGTGAAAGAGGGGACCGGGCGCGGCGCAGCCGTCTGTGCGCGGCGGAACCAGTTGAGATCCAGGTAATCGTCGGCTATCGGATCGGACTGCACATCGATCATATGGCTGAGCGTGTAGGCCATCTGTCCGGTAACGTTTGACGCGCGGAAACGAACCAGGGCTGTTCCCGCAAAGTAATCCGAGTCGCCCTGGTTCGCACGGTAAGCCAGTTGAGGGAGGCCCGGTGCAATGCGCTGTTCGAGATTATCCGGAGTGCGCGGCACACTGCCGTAGCGATTGATGCGATCGGTGGTGACGAGGCCGCGGCCGAGTGAACCGGCGCCGGTGGCTTCCACCCAAACGGAGCGCGTCAGCGGCTGCTGTACCGACGCGAAAAAGTTGTGTGCGCGTCCGGCGGAAAGCCGCGGGGCGAATGCAACATAGTCGAGCAGATCCGTAGGCGCGAAATCAGCCGCCATCGCTTTGTTGAACGAGAGCGGCAACAGCACATCCACGGGACGGTCGAAATGCCAGAAGCCAAACGCAACGGCATTGGTCGCGGCACTCAGCCACAGGTTGTCGAAAATGCGGTCGTAGAAGATGCCGTAACCGGCGCGCAGCACTGTGCCGCGGCGGGGCAGAATCTCATGCGCGATTCCGAAGCGAACAGCCCAGCGATGAGGCTGCCCATCGAACATGTCGTGCTCACCGCCGCGCCTGACAGGCTGCGCACCCCGCAGTTGTTCCAAAACATCATTGCCTTGTCCCCATGCCACAAGGAAGTCCGTTGCATCGCGCAGGCTCTTGGGTGTGCCGAAGTGTTTGTATCGCAGGCCGTAGCTGAGCGTCAGCCGCGGGTGAGGACGAAAGCTATCCTGTGCGAAAAGCGCGGCGTTGCCATATCCGTAATGGCGCCGGTAGCCGGGTTCGGAGAGGACCTCGAGCCCACGGGCTACCGAACCGAGAAGCGCGGAGGAGTTACCCGCCGCAAAATCGTCCAGCGAATCGAAATAGTAGATCCCGTCCCGGCCCATCGATGTAAAGTTGTCAATGCGGCGGTTCAGGTAGAAGCCGCCCCACTTAAAGAGATGACGGCCCAAGGCGAGAGCGGTGGTGTTTGACACTTCGGCGGAACCGGCCTCGGTTTGGAAAGCGTAGAAACTCTGTGCGCCGGGCAGCGTCACTCGCGGAGCGAGCAGGACGGGAACTTGCGGGTGTGGACGGTCGACGTCCGCTTCCAACTTTCCGTAACCGGCGCGAAGCTCGTTCGTCAAGCGGGGCGCCACACTCCAGGTCCAGGCGCCGGCTACATTCAACAGGTTCTGGTTGTACGGCGCGTTGAACTGTTCGTACGGGCTATACAGCAGGTCAGGCTGATGAAGGCGGGCGATCGCGGCCCGGCTCATAATGTGATGGACTCCGCCACCCAGGATGGCGTCGGCACGCGGCGCCGCCAGGTAGCGGTTGATAGACGCCTTGGGCGCCAGTTTGATTTGTGCCATACCCGCCGCAGCACTGGGAACCGCCAGCGCGGGATATTGCCGCAGCAGGCGACCGGCGGCGCTGCCGCCGGGTAGCGAAGCGAGGAAGGAGGTCGAAGGCAACCAATACAGAACCGGATCGCGGCGGCTTCTGAATCGAACCGCGTCGAAAGCGAGCGATCCGAACACGCGGCCAGGCGAAAGTGGACCTCCCGCTAAGAAGCCCTCCTGCATCTCGCGAAGCGGCGGCTTGCTGTAACTGAGCCGCTTCTGTTCGTAGTCCTGGGCATTGAGTGCGTCATGGCGCATGTTCCAATAGGCCAGCGAGTGCCAATCATTCGTTCCCGCTTTGGAAACGGCGTTGGCGATGAGGCCGGCAGCTCCTCCGTATTCAGCCGAAGACGTTCCCACCGAGACGCGGTACTCCTGGACGGCTTCCGGCGCCATGAGCGTCAACGGACCGGTGACGAGCGGATCATTGATCTGTACGCCATCCAGCAGGAAATTCGAGGAGGTAGGTCGCTGGCCGTTAGCCGAAAGTCCCAGACCACGGGCACTTGCCGGTTGAGAAGTCACACCGGGTTGAAGGGCGACGGTTGTATAGAGGTCACGCACCGTCAGCGGCAGACGCCCGATCTCCTCGGGCGCGATTACGTATGATTGGCTGGCCTCGGCCACGCCCTGCCTGCTTTTGAGCGCGCTCAATGGTTCGGCCGCGGTCGTTGCCACATCCGCAGCATAGATGTGGACGATGGCATCGGTGTAAGGCAGGTAGCCGGGCATGTATTCTTCGTGCCAGACCGCTGCAGAGAGCGTGCGCATTGGGAAATCGAGGGTAAGAAAACCGGCGGTAAAGAGCGTGACGTCGAAAGCCGCGCGCGGCTGATACCCCTGTGCCGTGACCGTAATGGAATAGGTTCCGGCGGAGAGCGACGTCAGCCAAAAGTAGCCGAAAGCGCCGGTCACTGCCCGTTGCCGCAGGCCGGAAGCGTTATGCGTGGCGGTGATCATCGCACCGGCGATGCCGAATCCCATGTCGCGGTTATACACCCGGCCGGAGATCAGCGCTTGCGTACTCTGTGGAAGCACTGGCGCCGGTAAGCCGGGCAGAAGCAGCGCGATGGCCGCAATCCGCTTCACCGCGAGCATTCGTTCGCTCTCCTCGAGAGTTCGCGAAGATCGACTCCCTCCCGGTTCCACTTGAGAGCTCGTTGGGCCGTCCGGTAAAACTCGCAGGCGCGGGTGTGGTCCCCCATTTCCCGGAACGTGTCGGCCAGTAGCTGGTATAAGGCTGCTTGCGCCAGGGGTGCCCGTTTCAAGGAAGGGTTCTGCATCCGGATCGCCGCGGTTTGGCGGTCAATCGCCTGCCCGGCATGCATGCGCGCGCCATTGAGATCTCCCCGGCCGAGCAACGCGCGAGCGAGACCCGCATGTGCGTCCACGGGTGCTGCGCCGCTTTGGAGAACAGCCCTGAACTCCGCTTCCGCCTTATCGAATTCGCGCTGGCGGAGCAACAACGAGCCGAGAAGCAGCCGGGCTGGATAGAACCGTTCATTGCTGTCCCTTACCGACCGAAGCAGCTTCAGCGCTTCCGCGGCAACAGTGTTGGGCGTCTGGCGGACAGCTGCGCGATCGATGACGGAGGCCTTGTTGTAGGCTGCCACGAACAACCCGGGGTTCATGTCGAGAGCGTGCTGGTACTCTTCAGCCGCCTGGACGAGCGCGTCCTCCGATTCGAGGAGTGCTCCGAGCGCGTTGTAGATCTCACCCTTGTTGCGCCGGAAGGTTTCGGCCCGCGCCGCAGCGAGATTCGCGTCCGCGGTGTTGCCCTCCTGTCCCCAACGCGCCGCGGCGTCCCGCCACTTGCGGATGCCCTCGTCGGAGACGGTCAGAGCCGTTTGATACGCCTGGCGTGCGGCCCGGTTCCTCCCTGTGCGGTGGAGAAGGAGTCCGAGATTGTAATAGAGGTATGGATAATAGGGGGTCCGGCGAATCGCCTCGCGATACTCGCGCTCGGCAGCAATGTAGTTTCCCAACTCCGTGTATGCCAGTGCGAGATTGTGCCGTGGATAAGCCCACGTTGGAGCACGCCTGATGGCCTCTTCCAGATGCGGAATCGCGCTCTTGTGTTCTCCACCTTCAAAAAGCGTGAGCCCGAAGGCGTTATGGATTTCGGCGGCCGGCTCCACTCCGCTGCTGGGCATTGCCAGCGCCGCCTCGAGAAGCCGGCGGGCTTCCGTTGCATTCGAAAATGCGCGGGCGCGCCCGGCACAGAAGAGTTGCCGGACACGGAGCGACTCGTCGGAAGGGCGCAGCTTGTAAGCGGCTTCGAACGCTTGCGCCGCGGCGAGGAAGTCACTCTCCTTCAGTTTGGCGGGGTCATCGGGGAACTGGTCTCCGATTCCGTATGCGGCTACGACGCGCTGTCCCTGGCTTTCCCACGCCAGCGCGAGACAGTAGGCCCTGCGGTTCCATTCGTCGCGCCCGCTCTGGGGCCGTGTTCTAAGAAATGCTTCCGCCGCGCGCATGGGGTCGGCTGTCTCTTCATTCGACAACGGCGGGCAGCCTGCTTCGGCCTGTGGGAGCGCCGCGCCAGCCTGCATCGGAAAGAACTGGAGTGACGCGGCGCCGAGTGATGCCAACAGGACTGGTTCCGCTTGCGGGCGTATCGCTCCACGCCTGGCTCCGAGCACGACAATGGCAGCGTTTGCTTTCGTAAGCGACCCGAATGCTTCCGGAACCTGCGGAGTTTTGGTGAACGGCGGACGCTGGCGATCCAGCAGGTAGGCGAGCAATTCCTTTGTGCTGACGCGCCCGTCTCCGTCGGTGTCGGCGTCTTTGGTTCCGGCGGAAACGCGGCCGTAAAGCCCATTCACAAGAAAGTAACTGAAAACACCATGACCGTCACTGAGGCTTGACCGCAGAGCCCCGCTTTCTTCGGACTGCTGTTTCTGGGAGGTGGCAAGCACGGCGCCGAAAGGCTTCGAAGCAATTTTCTTGAACTCGTCGGCGAAACGATAGTTGATGCGGTTATCCAGGCGTCTGGAAGATTGGCGGCACACGTCAGCAAACAGCCATACGCGCGTGGCGGGGGAGCCATCGATCCAGCTTTTCAGCTCCTTAACGGACACACCGGTGCTCTGCGGCTTTTCCGCCTGTGTGTCGGAGCAGGCGATATAGCCATCATCCCATCCCGGGTACGCGAGCCCGCGCCCTGAAATAAAAATGAAGAGGGTCTCTCCCGGGATGGCTGAGCCGATCGTGTCGCGCAGACCCGCACGTGTAGCGATCTGGCCGGAGTTCGTCAGCGGCACGATGCCGGACGGGCTGAACGACGTTCCAAGGCGTCCCGACCGGAGCAGGCTCTCAAACAGCGCCGCATCTTTGTCGGCATATTCCAACGGATCGATACCCAGCACATCGGTGTAGCGATGAATGCCGAGCACAACCGCGCGGGCGGGCTCCGGAGAAGTTTGAGCGACGATGGCCGGCGGAAAAAGAGTTGCGGCACAAAGGAACACAAGTTTGCTTCCCGCGCGCCGCCTCTGCATGTATGTGGTCCAGTATACGCCAACGCACAGCGGGATCCGAGGTTACAATATCCGTGTGCATCGCCTCATGGTTTGTATGATCATCCCGTTATCGGCGGTCAACGCCGCCGATACCAAGCCGGTTCCCCTGTTTGACGGTAAATCGCTCAAAGGCTGGCAGCAGTGCAATGGCTCGGCAACGTACCGGGTCGAGGACAAGACCATTGTTGGCACTACCGCCGAGGGCAGCCCCAACAGCTTTCTTTGTACGGACAAGGAGTATGGCGATTTCATCCTCGAGTTTGAGACGAAGACGGATCCTGCGCTGAATTCGGGGGTGCAGATTCGCAGCCATCGTTATCCCGCCGAAACCACGGTCCGGACTTTCGATGGCAAACAGACGCGGGAGCACAAGCAACCCGCCGGACGTTTGTACGGCTACCAGGTGGAGATTTCAAACGAGGAGAGCGGTACCTCCGGCGGCATCTACGATGAAGCGCGCCGGGGTTGGCTCGACAATACTTCCTCCAAGCCCGCCTGCAAGGCCGCATTTAAAGACAACCAATGGAACCGCTATCGGATTGAAGCAAGGGCAAACGTCATCCGCACCTGGGTAAACGGCGCGGAATGCGCCAATCTGGTGGACCCCGCCGACTTGAGCGGCTACATTGCGCTTCAAGTCCACTCTTATAGGGGCGACAAACCGGCGCAGGTCCGCTGGCGCAACATTCGCCTCACCGATCTCGGAAGACATGTCTGGCGTCCTCTTTGGGACGGTAAGACATTAAAGGGATGGCTCAATACCGGGGGAGGCAAGTGGACGATCGAAGACGGAGCCATACACGGCCAGAGCGTAGCCGGCGACGAGCGTATGGGCTTTCTCATGACGGAGGAGTCCTTCAAAGACGTCACCGCTCGCGTGCGATTCAAGATTCCAAAAGGCAACAGCGGTTTCTTCGTGCGTATCGATCCCGGAACCCGAGCCGGGTACGAGATTGAGATCGACGCGCACAAAAGGACCGGCGGACTTTGGGAAGTACGCGGCCGCAACTGGGTTACCGGGCCCGAGGACAATGCGAACGTGCGCACGGACGGCTGGAACGAGATCACCGGCTTTTTCCAAGGACATCGGATCGTCTTTCACCTCAATGGCGTGAAGACCATCGACTTTCCCAACGATACTCAGGGCCGTCTGGAAGGTAGGATCGGAATTCAGGCGCACGGAAGCAAGATGCCCACCGATGTCTGGTTCAAGGACATCGCCGTCCTCGAACCCGAACGGAAGTAAGACGGTAGCCTGTTCGGTAACGTGATTCGCCGGTTCGACGCAGTCATAGCCGGGGCGGGCGCCGCGGGGCTGATGTGTGCAATCGAAGCCGGCAAACGAGGCCGGCGCGTGGCCGTGCTGGAGCACGCCGAACGCGTGGGAAGGAAGATCCTCATCTCCGGCGGCGGACGCTGCAACTTCACCAACATCTATTCCAATCCGGATAATTTCCTTTCGGCGAATCCGCACTTCGCGAAATCCGCGCTTGCACGCTACACACCCGCCGATTTCGTGACCCTGGTGGAAGCGTACGGCATTCCTTATCACGAGAAAACGCCCGGCCAGTTGTTCTGCGACCGCACCGCGCGCGACATCACCTACATGCTGGAGCAAGAGTGCCGGCATGCGGGTGTCACGATCTTTCTCAACACGTCCATCCGCGAAGTGCGGCGCACAACGGAGTTTGTCGTCGGCGCGGGCGCCGATGAATTCCGCGCCCCCGTGCTGGTGGTTGCCACTGGCGGGCTCTCCATTCCGAAGATGGGAGCTACCGGCTTCGGCTATGGCATCGCGCGCCAGTTTGGTCTGAAGATTCGCGAATGCCGGCCTGCGCTGGTTCCTTTCACCTTCGGCCGGGAAGATCGCGGACGCTATGGAAGCCTTGCCGGAGTGTCATGCGAAGTAATTGCTTCCATCGGCAAACAACGCTTCCGTGAAAAGATGTTGTTCACGCACCGCGGATTGAGCGGTCCGGCGATTCTTCAGATTTCCTCTTACTGGACTCAGGGACAACCTATCACGGTCGATCTTGCACCCGGCGGCGATCTCACTCCGGCGCTTTTGGAAAAGAATCGCCGTGATCGAAGTGCCGCGAAATCGGTATTGCGCGGCATTGTTCCGGCCCGGCTGGCCGAGCTTTGGATAGATCTGAACGCACCGGCACGCTGGAGCAATTCTGCCATCCTGGAACTCGAGCGAAAGCTGCACCATTGGCAGGTGAACCCCACGGGAACCGAAGGCTACGACAAGGCGGAGGTCACCTCCGGCGGTGTCGACACGAATGAGTTGTCTGCCAGGACGATGGAGTGCCGCAAACAAACGGGGCTCTACTTTATCGGTGAAGTCGTGGACGTCACCGGGCATCTCGGCGGTTTTAATTTCCAGTGGGCGTGGGCATCAGGTGCTTGCGCCGGCCGTGCGCTTTGATCTTGAATCCCTCCGGAAACGGGCCGGCGGTACGCCGAAACTGCCCTTGAAGGCGCGGTTGAAAGCAGCTTCAGAGTCGTAGCCGGAGAGGGCCGCGACTTGGGCAACACTGTGGCTGGTTGTCGTGAGTAAGCGTGCACCCAGGTTCAGGCGCCACCGTCTCAAGTAGGTGATCGGCGGCTCACCCAGGTAATGACGAAAACGTTCTGCTAATACAGCGCGAGACACTCCAGCCGAAGCCGCAAGGTCCGCGATTGTCCAGTGACGAGCGGGTTCGCGATGCAACAGGGCGAGCGCCTTTCCTACCTCCGGGTCCCGCGCACCCGCCAGCCAGCCTGTCTCGGCAGTTGGCAACAGCGCGATATAGCGGCGCAGTGTTTCGATAAATAAGACTTCGGAAAGTCTTCCCAGCACAGCTTCCGCCCCAGCCGCGGACGAAGCGGCATGTGCCATGAAGAACCGGATAGAATCCTCGAGCCATACACCGGTCGGATCGTCCCGTATATGGATGGTGAGCAGCGAAGGAAGTCCGCTTAACAAAAGATCGTTGATCCGGGGCTCGCAAACCATGTACCCGCACACCAGTTTTGTGATCTGGCCGCCACCGCCCATTCGAATTACTTCGAGCCCTTGCGACAGAATTCGTTCCAACTCCCTTTCGTTGTCGACGGGCGCCGACGGAGTTCCACTGCCCATCAGGTGCGGATGGCCGTGCGGGAACATCACAATGTCACCGGCGCGAAGATTGACCCTCGGGCCATTTTTGAGTTGGACCCAGGCGCCGCCCTCTGTCACGAGATGGTAGATGATGACGTGCGCGGCTTCCGCGCACAGATGCGCCGCGATTGAGGCGGACGCCGGTGACCGGACGCTCCATGGAGCAGAAAACTCCGCGTTATAGAATAACGCGCCTTTGAGCGTGACGAATTTCAGTACTTCAGACAGGGCATCCAAGGGTGCGATTAGCCATATCTTACCGCCGCGGGAGCAAGACAAACAGACGTCCGGTCAAATTCAGGGTGCCGCTTTCAACGCTTCTTTCTATGAAGGGGCTGGCATCAAATCTGATTCCAACTGGAGGACATTCAAAATGAAGCGGATCGTTGCGTTTGCTTACGGTATCGCGTGCTATGGCGTGTTCTTCGCCACACTGTTATACGCGATTGGTTTTCTGGGAAACTTCGGCGTACCTAAATCGATTGATTCCGGCCGTGAAGATCCGGTGTTCACCGCACTGGTGATCGATGCTCTTCTCCTGGCGCTGTTTGCATTGCAGCACAGCATTATGGCGCGGCCAGCGTTCAAGCGGGCGTGGACGCGCATCGTGCCGGTGCCGGTGGAGCGCAGCACGTATGTGTTGTTCTCCAGCCTGGCGCTACTGTTGATGTTCTGGCAATGGCGGCCGATGGGAGGCGTGATCTGGAACATTGACGGCGGAACGGGTCAAACGATCGTCTTTGGCTTGTATGCGGCCGGCCTGCTCATCGTGCTGGTCAGCACGTTTCTGATTAATCACTTCGATCTGTTTGGGTTGCGGCAGGTGTACTTGTATTTGACTGGGCGCAAGTATACTCAACTGGAGTTCCGGACACCGTTCTTTTACCGCTATGTCCGGCACCCACTCTATGTTGGTTGGCTGCTGGCGTTCTGGGCCGCACCGGTCATGACGGTGGCTCATCTGTTCTTCGCTGTAATGACAACCGCCTACATCCTGGTAGCAATCCGGTTCGAAGAGCGCGACCTGATAGTTGCGCACGGAGAAAAGTACCGGCGTTACCGGGAACAGGTGCCGATGATCATCCCATCCCTTCAAACAAGTGTTAGTTCAGAGCCGGCACCGGCTTCCACGCCAACGCCAGCCGCAGTGCCGAATCAATAGAGACTCGACATACGAGGGGCGGGACACGATTTCGCCCGCTCCTCACGGAACTGGCTCCGGCGGGTGTGTGTTCAGTCCGTTTTCCTTTGACTTACTTCCTTGCATCGGTATACGATCGACTCACTGAGCATTAGTCACACAGCTTGGGGAGGAAATCACTATGCAGGTGAGATTGATGTTTTTTGCAGTGGGGATCCTGGTCCTCATTGGACTGCTCACGCCATCCATGCACGCGCAGGTATTGTATGGATCGGTAGTAGGCACAGTACAGGACCAGAGCGGCGCTGTGATACCGGGTGCGAACGTCACGCTGACGAGCGCCGGTACAGGCCAGACTCGGGAAATCACCACGGACAACGCCGGGCGCTTTTCGGTTCCAAACCTCGTGCCTGGAAGCTATGAACTGAGGGTTGCCGCGCAGGGTTTTCGTCCATTCGTTCAAACGAATGTTGCCGCAACCCCCAACAATGTCACGCGCGTCGACGTGAAGTTGGAACTGGGAGCCACGACAGAACAGGTTACTGTCAGCGCCGCGGCTGCCTTGCTGCAAACGGACAAGGCGGATGTTCACATGGAAATCGGCGCCAAGGAAGTGACGAGCCTTCCATTGGGCGGCTACCGGAACTACCAGAGTCTGATTGATCTGGTGCCCGGCGCTACGCCATCCACGACACAGAACAGCATTCAAGGCGCACCGGCGCGTGCCTTGACCACGAACATCAACGGCACCAACCGGAACAACAACATTACGCGGCTTGACGGAGCAGTGAATCTTTACATCTGGCTACCTCACCATACGGCGTATGTAGCGCCGTCCGAGACGGTCGAAACCGTCAGCATCGCAACAAATAACTTCGATGCGGAACAGGGAATGGCCGGCGGGGCAGCCGTCACGGTTGTGACGAAATCCGGCACGAACGAAATGCACGGTTCGGTTTTTGCTTATCACACCAACAATCATCTTGCCGCAAAGAACTTTTTCTTCGCCGGGAACCGGCTTCCGAAGAACACCCGCAACATGGACGGATTCACTCTCGGCGGACCCATTGTGAAGAACAAGCTGTTCTTCTTCGGAGGATGGGAAGGTATGCGCGAGCGTGTGAGTTCCTCGAACTTGTATACGTTAGCAACAGCGGCGCAACGTGCGGGCGACTTCAGTACGTTCCCCACGACGATATACGATCCGGCTACGGGAACTCCCGACGGGCGCGGACGCACTCCGTTCGCGAATAACATCGTTCCACTGAATCGCCAGAGTGCGATTACGAGGAAGATGCAAGCGCTGGCTCCTGAGCCGAATCTGAGTGGAACTGCATCGAACTACTTCAAGGACGGCACGCAGATATTCGATCGCGACAACTTCGATGTGAAGGTGAACTGGAATCGCAGCGACAGCCACGCCTTGTTTGCGAAATACAGCGCGATGAATGCCAATCCGCAATGCAATTTCGCGCTCGGTGAAGCGGGCGGCCCCGCGGCGTGCTCCGGAAGCGCACCGGGCAAGGCGCATACACTGACTCAGATTTCCACGATCGGTCATACCTGGACGTTTTCACCGCGGTTCGTAATGGACGGCACGCTCGGCTGGACCAGGATGAAGCAGGATGCGACGAACCCGGACTACGGCACGAACTTCGGACTCGACGTGCTGGGAATTCCAGGCACCAACGGGCCGGATATCCGGCAGAGCGGAATGCCCAACTTCAGCATCTCCGGATATACGGCGATGGGTAACGGCGACAACCCGCGGCCGAACTTCTACGCCGACCAGAGCTATACGTCGTCGCACAACGCGAGCTTGACGATGGGAGCGCACGAACTGCGATTCGGCTTTGATGTCGTCAGGCATCAATTGAATCACTGGCAGCCGGAACTGAATAATCCGCGCGGTGTATTCGCGTTCGGCGGCGCGGAGACCGCGCTGAATGGGGGCGCCGCGCCGAACCAGTTCAACTCCTATGCTGCTTTCCTGCTGGGATTACCTAACGGGATGGGAAAGAGCTTGCAATATCTCACTATGACCGGGCGCGAATGGCAGTTCGGTTGGTACGCACGCGACCGGTGGCAAGTTACCCCGCACCTCACGCTTTCGCTCGGATTGCGATACGAATACTACCCGCTGATGACGCGCGCGGACCGCGGTCTGGAGCGGTACGACCCGGAGACAAACCAGGTGATTATCGGGCGGCGCGGCGGTAATCCGGATAATGTCGGCATCACCGTGAGCAAGAAGTTGTTCGCTCCGCGTGTGGGTTTTGCCTACCGGCTCGGGACCTCGACTGTGATCCGCAGCGGCTATGGAATTACATACGATCCACTGCCATTTTCGCGGCCTCTGCGCGGACCCTATCCGGCTACCATCGATCAGCGCTTCAACGGTGACAACTCCTTCCTGCCATACCGGCCGATTGAACTGGGCATTCCGGAGTTCTCCGGGCCGGACATCAACAGCGGTTTCATCGCGCTGCCATCCACGGTGGCCAATCGAAGTCCCTGGGGAGGACGGCTGAATCGCGGCTACATTCAATCCTGGAACTTTATTGTTGAAAGGAAACTGCCGTCGCAGTTCATCACGACATTCGGCTACGTCGGCACACAAACGGTGCATGCGCTGGCGGACCGCAATATCAACGCCGCTGCGCCGGGGCGAGGTAACAGCGGCCGTCCGCTGAACGCCACGCTCGGGCGCGCCGTCGATACCAACATGTGGGATGGTTTTTTGAATGCCAACTATCATGCGCTGCAAGTGAGTTTCAACCGGCAGTTCAGCGGTGGTTTTCAGATGAAAGGGGCGTACACTTTCTCGAAGGCGATCAATGCGACTGACGAAGACGGGTGGGCGTCGGTAGGGTGGAATTACCCCGATGTGATGCACAGGAATCGCGCGCTCGCGGGTTACGACCGTACCCACATTCTGCAAGCCGCTTTCATTTTCGAGCCGCCATTCGGTCCCGGAAAAGCATTTCTGCAGGACGGGTTTGTTTCCCAGATTCTGCGCAACTGGCAGCTTAGCAGCATCTTCAGCTCCTATACCGGGACCCCGTTCACCGTGAGCGCTTCGGGCGCTTCCCTGAACGCTCCCGGCAATTCACAGACAGCGGACCAGGTAAAGCCGGAGGTGGAAAAGTTCGGCGGGGTGGGACGCAATGTCCCCTTTTATGATCCGCTGGCCTTCCGGTCGGTTACCACCGTCCGTTTCGGCTCCACCGGACGGAACATCCTTCGTGGCCCCGGCGTGGTCAACGCTGATATCAGCCTCTCGCGGTTCTTTCCGCTGACGGAGCGGTTCCGATTGCAGTTACGTGCGGAGGGCTTCAATATCACGAATACCCCACACTTTAACAACCCCGGCGCCAACGTATCGAATATGAGCGTCACTCCCGGCGGCACCATCACGAATCTCGGCAACTTCATGTCGATTACGGGAGCGCGGGCCGATGAGCGTGTCTTCCGGTTCGCTCTTCGGCTAGAATTCTAGGCGATGAAGGAATGGACTCGCCGTCAACTTGCGGTGGGCGCTGTGTCCCTGGCAGGGACCCGCGCCCTCGCGCAGCAGCGCCCGGCGCCGGACCGGCTCCGGGGTGGTGTCATTGGGTGCGGGATTCGCGGCGTACGTGCCCACATAGCCACACTACTCAAAATGAAGGAAGCGGATGCCGTGGATGTCACGGCCGTCTGCGATGTCTTCGACAAGCGTGCGCAGCAGGCGGCGCAAATGACCGGGGCTAAACCCTACCAGGATTACCGGCGCCTGCTTGAAGACAAGGATATCGACTTCGTCGTTATCGCTACACCGGACCACTGGCACGCCCAGATGGCGATCGACGCTGCCAGCGCGGGCAAGCACATCTATTGCGAAAAACCCATGACGCATACGGTGGAGGAGGCCAAGCGCGTGGTGGCCAAGATCCGCGAAACCGGCGTCAAGATGCAAGTGGGAGTCCAGGGAATGTCGGACGACTCCTATGAGACCGCTTACAAATACGTGAAAGACGGTGTGCTCGGAAAGGTGGTCATCGCCCAGATTGACTACTCGCGGAATTACCGCGGCGATTACTGGCTGAAGCCTTTCGATTCCGATGCGAAACCCGGGGTGAACCTCAATTGGGATCTGTTTCAAGGTCCCGCGAAACACCGGCCGTGGGATCCCGAGCGGTATTTCAACTGGATCCGCTACTACGACTATTCAGGCGGCGTTCCGGCTGGCCTGTTCGTTCACAGAGTGACACGCATTATCAAGGCCCTCGGGTTGACCTTTCCGGAGTTTGGGTCGGCTCACGGCGGAACTTTTCAATTCACCGAAAGCAAAGCCGAAGTTCCCGACACCATAAACGTCATTCTCGACTACCCCGGCGGTCCCACGGTATTGCTCATTTCGTCGCTGGCGAACGACACACCCGTGGATCACGTCCTGCGGGGGCACAGGGCTACGCTCGAGTTCACTCCCACCGGATTCACGATTCATCCGCAGAAACTGTACGAGAAAGAGATGAAGGAGATTGTGCATGTGAAGACGGGCGGTGAAGATACTGAGCTGCACCTGCGCAACCTGCTTCGGGCAATCCGCTTCAATGAACCTCTGAAATGCGACGAGATGCTCGGCTATTACGGTGTAGTAGCGTGCCAGTTCGGCGTGCTGTCGCTTCAACGGCGCAAGTACCTGAAGTGGGACAAAGCCGGTGAGAGGATCGTTAACATATGAGCCGGTTGTTGGTTTGCCTGCTGGCGCTGTGGACAACGACCAGTGGCAGAGCCGAGAGCGGATTTCAATTCCGCCAGAGCGGCACGTCGGGCCTGGAACTGACGGAAAACGGCAAACCTGTTTTCGTGTACATTTATCAGCCGGTATTGAAGGCGGGCACGGATGAGAAATACCGCCGCTCAAGCTATATCCATCCTCTTTATGCGCCTGACGGTACGGTCGTCACCGGCGATTTTCCGAAAGATCACCCGCATCATCGGGGGCTTTGCTGGGCGTGGCCCATTGTACG
>CAADGY010000152.1 GCA_900696665.1 uncultured Acidobacteriota bacterium | reverse complement strand
CAATCAACACGGCGTACGGGCCACCGATTGTCCGCGCAACGATGCCGCAGGCCATCCCTTCACTCTCGACGGCGTACATCGTCGTATGAAAGCACGGCCAGCTTGGGACCGGCTTGGCACGGCCGGTATGGACCAGCCAGTCTGTGAGGTCTCCGTCAAACTCCAGAATGCACAGCGGAGGCACAGGTCCACCCGGTATCATCCTCTTGCTGCGCACGCTGTGCATCAGCGCATCTGCGGTAAATGCCGAGGGTTCGTCGAGTGGATGATTCAGAATCGGAAGCGTCCGGCTATCGGGCACCCGGGTTTTCTCCACCTACATCCGGCTCCAGCCGGCAGTAGCAGTACAAAAATTGCTGCGTAGTGCCGAACGGCGTCTCGTGCTGCTCCTCCGAGCTTTCTACTAGCCGGAAACGGCTACCAAACTCACGGTGCAACTCGGGAGCGCTGTATCTCATCACGTCGAGACCGCTACACTTCCTCGGCCCCTCGGCGCCGAATGTGCTCACAATGACGTGACCACCGGGCTTCACCGCCTTAGCGACATTGCGAACATACCGGAGACGGGCATCGGGCGCTGTAAGGAAGTGAAAGACGGCGCGATCATGCCACAGATCGTAAGATCCGGTAGCGAATTCGACATTCGTAATGTCGGCGCAGAGCCATCCGACTCCTCGCGATGCATCCTGCAGCCGGCTCTGTGTCACGGCGATTGCAGCTTCGGAAATGTCGAGCACGGTGATATTGGAATACCCGAGCTGAAGCAGGTCGTCCACGAGTGTGGAGGTTCCCCCGCCGACATCAATGACTCGGGCAGACCGGTCCGGGACGGCACGCTCGATCAGCGCGATCGACCGGTCAAGATGCGGCCGGTACCAGCTCACCTCGTTCGGGCTTTTCGTGGAATACACTTTGTCCCAATGTGCCTGCATAATCCTTCATCTTAGCGGTGCGCGGCCCATGTTGGGTACGTAACTCGCCCACCGCGCCGGTACTGCGGTTAAAATGAATAGGTACGCATGCCGCAGTTTCCCACTCAATACCGGATCGGCGCTGTCGAAGTGCGCCCGGCCACGGTGCTTGCGCCCATGGCGGGTGTTACCGATACGGTATTCCGGCGCCTCATCCGCGGATTCGGAGGATGCGGGTTGCTGATGACCGAATTCACCAGCTCGCACGGCGTGGTCGCTATTGATCGCAGGCCGAATAAGCTCACCGTCACCAGGCGCTATCTCGCCTTCGAGGAGGAGGAGCGGCCGATTGCCGCGCAGTTATTCGGTTCGGACCCGCAAGTGATGTCCGATGCCGCCCGCATCTGCCAGGACCTGGGTTTCGATGCGGTGGACATCAATTTTGGGTGCCCGGTCAAGAAGGTTGTCAAGTGCAACGGAGGCTCGGGTCTGTTGCGCGATCTGCCGCTGGTAGAGACCATTCTGCGCAGCGTTCGCGCGGCGATTTCCATTCCGCTCACCATGAAATTTCGCGCCGGATGGAACAGCCGCGAACTGGTGGCGGTACGCATGGCCCGGCTGGCCGAGGATTGCGGGCTTCAGGCCATTGCGCTCCATCCGCGCACGCGGGAGCAGGGCTACAGCGGCAAAGCGGATTGGGACCGCATTGCCGAAGTGAAGGAAGCCGTGAAGATCCCCGTCATCGGCAATGGCGACATTGTCACGCCCGAAGACGCGGTTCGCATGGTAGCGGAAACCAACTGCGACGCCGTCATGATCGGGCGTGCCGCTTCCTCCAATCCATGGATCTTCCGGCAGATCGCACAATACCTGGAGACCGGAAGCTACGATCATCCAACCGAGAAGCACCGCCATGACATCATGCGGACCTACTACGCAATGCTCGCGGCGTACGGCGATTCCGGCGCGGTTGGGAAGATGAAGCAGTTCGCCACGTATTTCACGCACGGGGTGAGAAATGGAGCGCGCCTGCGTGCGTCGATCTACAACGCGCGGGAAACAGGCGAGATCCTCGATTTGGTCGATCGGTTCTTCGAGCAGGAACTGGAGGCCGTTCCTGCCTGAAGTCCCGCTCAAGAAAGTGCAGGTCATTACCGACGGAGCGTGCCTGGGAAATCCGGGCCCCGGCGGATGGGCCGCTATTCTCCGCTACAGGGACAAGAGGAAGGAGCTTTGGGGCGGCGAACCCCACACCACCAACAACCGCATGGAATTGACCGCCGCGGTGCGAGGCCTGGAAGCATTGAAGGAAGACTGTGAGGTGGAGATCGTCACCGATTCGGAATATCTCAAGCACGGCATCACTTCCTGGATCATCGATTGGAAGCGGAACGGTTGGATGACGAAGCGGAAGAAGCCGGTGGTGAATCAGGATCTCTGGATGCAACTGGATGAGCAGAACAGGCGGCACAAGACCACATGGACATGGACGAAAGGCCATGCTTCCCATGAAGATAATAACCGCGCCGATGAGTTGGCGGTCAAGGCAGCCCGCCAGCAAAAAGCAGGCGCCGGAGGGATGCGGTAAAATTCCGTCGATGATCCGATTGTCTCTTGTGCTGCTGGCGGTCTGCGCTGCTTGCTTCGGTCAGGTGTCCCAAGCCGAAAAGAAGGAAGGGTTCCGCCCGCTGTTCGACGGCAGGACCCTGAATGGATGGGATGGCGACCCCCGGTTGTGGAGCGTTCGCGGCGGCGTAATTGTGGGAACCACGGAAGGTGTCGAACTCACGGACAATACCTTTCTCATCAGCCGCCATACGTTCGGAGATTTCGTGCTGCGAACGGAAGTGAAGCTTCGCAATCACAACAGCGGGATCCAGTTCCGTAGTGAAGCACTGCCGAACTGGGTGGTGCGCGGGCTGCAGGCCGATCTGGCGGAAGGGAACTGGTGGGGCTCTATCTATGACGAAAAAGGCAAACGCGGGGTCATCGTGAACGGGTGGCAGGGCAAGGCGGAGAAGGTAGTCCGGCCCGGTGACTGGAACGATTATGAAATTGCCTGCCAAGGCGACCTCATTCAACTTCGCGTAAACGGCCTGTTGACGGCCGAGCTGCGGGACTCGTCCAAGACGAGCGGCATCCTCGCGCTGCAACTTCACCGCGGTCCTGCCATGCAGGTGGAGTTTCGAAACATCCGTTTGCGCGAGTTGAAGTAATGGACCTGCCAGATAATCCACTACTCGAAATTCAGTTTCACGTTCCGTTTGACCGGATCAAGCCGGAACATGTCGAGCCTGCCGTGCGGCAATTGCTGTCGTCAGCGCGCAAGGAGTTGGAGAGGATCGCCTCCGACCCCGCTCCGCGCACGTACGAGAACACACTGGTTGAACTGGATGAGTTCACCCGGAACCTGGACTACGCGATGAACGTCGTGCGCCATCTGGAGTCGGTTGCTACTTGTCCCGAACTGCGGGCGGCCTATAACACCGTGCACCCGCTGACAAGCGAGTTTTATTCGAACATTCCGCTTCATGAGGGACTCTGGAACAACATCAAAAGGTACGCTGAAACCAGCGAGGCGCGGGGGCTCAAGGGCACCCGAAACAGATACCTGACCAAAACGCTGCAGGAGTTCCGGCGCCACGGCGCCGACCTGGATGCCGCCGGAAAAGCCCGCCTGGCCCGAATCGAGGTGGAACTGGCGCAGCTAACCACAAAATTCGCTGAGAATGTTCTCGACACCACCAATGGCTTCGAGCTTGTCGTCACCGACGAAGCAAAGCTCGCGGGCCTGCCGCCGGCTGCGCTGGAAGCCGCCCGGCAGAACGCGGCTAAGAAGGGCATAGAGGGCTGGCGATTCACGCTACAGGCGCCCAGTTACCTTCCGGTGATGACCTATCTCGACGACCGCGGCATTCGCGAGCACATGTACCGGGCCTATGTCACGCGCGGCACCGCCGCGGGCTTCGATAACCAGCCGATTATTGAGCGCATCCTCGAACTGAGGCGTGAGAAAGCGGCGCTGATCGGTTTTCAGGACTTCGCGGATTTCGTGCTGGCAGACCGGATGGCACATACGGGTGACCGCGCGGAGAGCTTTCTAGAATCCCTGAAAGACAAAACGCTTGAACATTTCCGGCGGGAGAACGATGAACTGGCGGCCTTCCGGCGTTCACTCGAAGGCGAGATGGCGCCGGATCTGGAGCCCTGGGATATCGGCTACTACGCCGAGAAACAGCGTGCCGCGTTGTACGACTTCGATGAAGAGGACTTGCGCCCCTATTTTCCGCTGCCCCGTGTCGTGGAAGGAATGTTCGAGATTTTCGGACGGCTTCTCGGCATCCGGGTGACGGAAGAATCCGGCGTTCCGGTGTGGGATGCGGGAGTGCGTTATTTCGAGATTCGGGACACAGCTTCGGGCGAGTTTCTCGGGGCTTTTTACGGGGATTTCTACCCTCGCGAAAACAAGCGCGGCGGCGCCTGGATGGATGCCCTGATTACCGGCGTTCAGACCCCCAAAGGACTGGAGCCACACCTGGGTCTGATCTGCGGCAACCTGACGCCGCCTGTAGGTGATGCACCTGCTTTGCTGACCCATCGCGAAGTGGAGACCATTTTTCACGAGTTCGGACACCTGCTGCATCATTGCCTGAGCCGCGTGGACGTACGGGGACTTGCCGGAACAAACATAGCCTGGGATTTCGTGGAGTTGCCATCGCAGATTATGGAGAACTGGTGCTGGGAGCGCGAGTCTCTCGATCTTTTTGCGCGCCATTACCAGACTGGCGAGCCCATCCCCGGCGATCTGTTTCAGAAGATGCGCCGCGCCCGCACCTTCCGTGCGGCGAATGGGCAGATGCGGCAACTGAGCTTCGGTCTTTTGGACTTCGCCCTCCACCGCCGGTATTCGAAAACGGAGCATGGCGGCGTCATCGCTTACAGCCGGGCCATCTTGCAGGAGTTCTCGCCGGCTCCGCTGCCACCCGAACATGCGATGATTTCGAGCTTCACCCACCTGTTTGCCAATCCCGTTGGTTATGCCGCGGGCTACTATTCCTACAAATGGGCTGAAGTACTGGATGCCGATGCCTTCACCCGCTTCCAGAACGAGGGGGTGTTCAATCCCCAAACCGGCGCCGAATACCGGACGAAAATCCTGGAGCGGGGTGACAGCGACGATCCCATGTTGCTGTTCCGGTCTTTCATGGGCCGCGATCCGGACCCGAACGCGCTACTCGCGAGACTGGGGCTGGCCGGCTGAGCCTCAGCCCCATACGCCCAGCAGCACCGAGATCATGGCCACATAGATAGCCCAACCGATCGCGCAAACGCACAGTGCTCTCAGCGTGCTGGTGTAATCGAGGGCCTGACGTACCGCGACAACAAATGCGATCAGGCTCCACAAAGACGTAACCAAGAAAATGAATCCGCGAAACACCGGGAACAAGCCGAGTACTCCGAGAATGCCCGGCGCGGTGGCGAATCCGGTCGTGCGAAGCAACTGCATCCAATCCGCCCGGGTCTCGGGAGACGGCAAGATTCGCGTGCCGGCGAAATAGGTGAGCCAGGCCCAGAGGAACCAGCCGAGAAAAGAACCGACGATGCCGGTTAACAGGCCACGCAGGCCGAGTGTTCCAAAGGCTCCGATCCCAGCGCCGATACTCGACAACAGAACCACCCCCATCGCCTGTCCGGACGCGGAGACGTCTGTCTCGACCTCTTCATAGATGCCGGCGTTGAGTCTAGCGGCCCCGATCACACGTCCGGCGAACGTGGCCATGGATTCGGCCTCCCTTCCGGTTATAACATCAGGCGGCGGAAGGGCCCGGCAAGGAGGCGGCGGATCAGTAAGGCCACGGCGTTCCATCGTCGCGGCGAATCGTGGGCCGCAGACGGCGCAGGTACGGGTATTTTTTAGCCGATGCTTCGTTTACGTCAATACCCAAACCCACACGATCCTGAATTGTGATGGAACCGTTGGAGTAGGCCGGCATCGCACTGAAAACTTCGCGCACCGGCTCCCCCCAGCCCACCGAGAATTCCTGAATGCCGAAATTAGGTACGGACAGGCTTACGTGCGCGTTCGCCATGTGCGTGACCGGCGAGATGTTTCCGGGGCCATGCCAGGCCGTCAGGATGCCGTAGGGCTCGCACATTGCGGCGATCTTCCTGCCGGTGGTGATCCCGCCGCAATGCGCCAGGTCGTGGCGCACGTAATCGATCAGGTGCTCGGTGATCAGGTACAGGCCGTCCCACTGTCCGGTGTAGATCTCTCCCATGGCGAGCGGCGTGCTTGACTGCTGGCGGATGGTGCGGAAGGTGTCGAGATGCTCAGGGCGGACCGGATCTTCGAAATAGAAAAGACGGTAGGGTTCCACCGCCTTTGCCAGCACAATAGCCTGGCTGGGCGTCACCCGTTCGTGCACATCATGCAGCAACTCGATCTCTTCGCCAACCGTTTTGCGAAGGTGCTCGAAGAGCTTTGGCAGCGTGCGCACGTACGGTCCGGGCTCCCATACTTCCGATGGAGCAACCCCGGCTTCGAAGGCTTTCGCGGTGGACGCGTGCTGCCGGGCGGACGGCGGCACGGCATAACCTGATTCGAGCCCCGGGGCGGAAACCTGCACCTTGATGACTTTATAGCCGTCAGCCATCAGCCGCCGGACGCCTTCTTCCACTTCCTGGTAGTTGCGTCCGCCAACGCTTCGATACGTCAGCAGCCTGTCGCGGGTTTTTCCGCCGAGAAGCTCGTACACGGGTAGGCCGGCGACTTTGCCCTTGATATCCCACAATGCCATATCAATCCCGCTCAACGCGGACATATGGACTGAACCCGACCGGTAGTAGGGCAGAAAGAACAGCGTCTGCCAGAGTTCCTCCAATCGCATCGGATTCCGCCCGAGCATCGCGGGGCGCAGGTGCTCTTCGAGGAACTTCGCCACGCCAAGTTCACTGCCTGTGCAGGTCGCATCGCCCCAGCCGTACAGCCCGTCCTGATTCGTCAGTACCTTCACCAGGACGAAATTGCCCGCCGCCGACTGCATGGGGTTCGTGACGAGTACCTGTACATCCGTAATCTTCAGGTTCGCTGGTGACCTGGACACCGCGGAATACAAAGGCAGCCGGGTGCCGCCTCCAACTCCAATTGCTGATGCGAGAAAGCGGCGACGATTCATAGCAAGCCTCCGGGTGATGGAGACGCGTCCGCGCCCGGCTCTCCGGCCGCTACGCGTGATTTGGTATACTTTACTACATGTAGCGAGAATCTACTCACCAGAACCGGCCACAAATCATGTCATTGACGCGCCGGTTTCCTCTATTTGGACTCACTCAGACCAGCCTGAAAGGGAATATTATTTGAGAGTAATAACACAAGGGGTTGTGTTGTTTGCTGGGCTGCTTGCCGTGCCTTCCTCGCCGGATGCGCTTATGACGGCACGGGTTGAGAAAGCTCAGCACGATCCCCGCCTGCCCGCATTGGAAATGTTCTTTGAAGAGTTTGATTCGCCCATTCAACACCTGGCGACTGATTTTCTGGAGGCGGCCGACGAGCATAACCTGGACTGGCGCCTGTTGCCGAGCATCTCGATCATTGAGTCCGGCGGTGGTAAAGCATACAAAAATAACAATATTTTCGGCTGGGATTCGTGCCGGCGTTCCTTCCCGTCGGTCCGTCAGGGAATACACGTCGTCGCTTCCCGCCTGGCGAACTCCAAGCTCTACCGCGACAAAGATTTAGACGAGATCCTCCGCACCTATAATCCTCGCGAGGAATACGCGGGACTGGTTAAATCGGTGATGCGAAAACTCGGTCCATCCGAGGGGAACCTGAATCCCTCGCTGAACTGAGAGGTTTCGCCGAACTCTACTCCATCATGCGGACTGCGAAGTAGAGTCCGACAAAGACGACTACCGACACAATGGCAACAGCCGTATAGATCAGCATGCGTTCCTTGCCGGATTGCTGCTCGCGCATGTCATGCTTCATTTGCTCGTCAAGGCTGTCAAACATATCGTTTAAACCTCCCACAAAGCCATCATGGCTTAATAACGCCGAGCGTATGAACGTCAACTTATGAGTCCGAGCTAGCCAATTGTAAACCGAAACCGGCCGCTTTGCACGCGAAATCGGTAGTACGACGTCTGAAATGTGCAGCGGCTGGCTTGCTTGTTTGGCCCCGAACATGCTAAGCGGAATAGGAGTAGGGCCGAAGGACAGACCCGAGGTGCTGTAAACTCTTCTATGGCTTTCAGAAGTATGGATCTATAATAGACTGAGCATGCTACAATTTTTGGTAGGACCGCGGCGGTTTCTTCTTCCGAAAGCGCAACCCTCCGTACACCGCTGGCGTCCTAGAAATTGGGGACGGCTTAGTTTCCAACCATAAATCTGGGAAGGAAGGAACGATAGCCAACCAGACGATGATGGCAGAGCAACAACCAACCAGCCTGCAAAATCCAGCCCCCGGGCTCGGAAGTGACTCCTGGGCCGATGACCATCTGATGAAAATGCTCACTGTCACGGTCGACAAACCTTGGTATCGGACGTTTTTCCAAAATGTCAAGGATGCCATCCACCCGCCAAAGCAGCCACCCTTGGAAGTGACTTCCAAACCCGTGCCGGTTAAAGACATCTGGGGTTTTTCCGGCGGCCAGGAAAAGCGCGCAGGCGTCACGTCGATGCTGCTGCACGTCGCGGTGGTCGGACTCGTATTCGCCATCGGGACAAACGAGACAGTGCAGCAAACAGTCAAAGAAACGGTCACCCTGGTTGCGCCCGATATCGCACCCTACCTGCCAGAGATGAGGCCCAAGGAGCAACTCATGGGCGGAGGAGGCGGTGGTGGTGATCGATCTCCTCTACCCCCCAGCAAAGGGCGTCTTCCCAGGGTTGCCTCACGCCAGTTTACTCCCCCTGCGGCTGTCGTTAACAATCCGAATCCGAAACTGATCATGGAGCCCACAATCGTGGTGCAGCCTGACGCTCCGCTTCCGCAGATCAACATGTCGCAGTATGGCGATCCGCTCGCCCGCATCGGCCCGCCCTCCAGCGGTCCTGGTTCGGGCGGTGGCATCGGAACAGGCTCCGGCGGCGGTGTCGGTTCCGGTAAGGGTCCCGGGTTTGGACCGGGCGAAGGCGGCGGGTTCGGCGGCGGCGTGTACAAGATCGGCGGCGGTGTCTCCGCGCCTACGCTGGTCTTTAAAGTTGAGCCGGAATACTCGGAAGAGGCTCGCAAGGCAAAGTTTCAGGGTACCGTGGTTTTGTACGTTGTAGTCGACGAGAAGGGTATGCCGCGCGACCTCAAGGTCGTCCGCCCGCTCGGGCTCGGACTCGATCAAAAAGCGCTCGAGGCCGTTCAGAAGTGGCGCTTTAAACCTGGCGTTAAGGATGGCAAGCCTGTCTCTGTTGGAGCCACCATTGAAGTGAATTTCCGGCTTCTGTAGCCACCAGCGGGCAGTTCTTTCGGGACTCATGAAGTATTCCATTGCCGTATTCGTATCATTAATCGTTCTCGCCGCTGCCAACACACCAAGCCGGGAAGAAGTCCTGGAACGGCTCGCGGTCATCCGCTCTACTCAACGCGGCAATATGAACATCGAGGCCGCGGAAGGAGAATTTCTCTCGGATCTTGTTCGGCAGGTTCGTGCGAAAAGAGTTCTTGAGATCGGGACGTCGAATGGTTATTCAGGCATCTGGCTTGCGCTGGGGTTGCGCGATACCGGCGGGAAGCTGATAACACTCGAGATCGACAACGGCCGGTATTCCCTTGCGCAGCAAAACTTCCGCGACACGGGCGTGGCGCCGCTGATCGATTCACGCCTTACTGACGCTTTACAGGAACTGAAAAAAATCGATGGCCCCTTCGATATGGTGTTCATCGATGCCTGGAAGCCGGACTACGGAAAGTATCTGGAACTCGTGCTGCCCAAGGTCCGCTCGGGCGGCGTTATCACCGCGCACAACGTCACATCGCACCCGCGAGATATGCAGGATTTCCTGGCCCGCATCCGGTCCGACCCGCAACTGAAAACCGAGATCGTAAACCTGGGGCGTGGAAAACAGGGTATCTCCGTCAGTTGGAAGAAGTAGAGGCTAGCCCCCGGTTGCCGCGTGGGCGGTGCGCTTCGCTTCGCATTCCTGACAGGGGCAAATCGCGCGTAGATGCTCCCACGAGTAGATTCCCGTATTGTGCCCGTCGCTCCAGTTAATTCGGATGGCGTAGCCGCCGACAGGCTCTACGGACAGCATTTTCAGCGCGGGCTTGTACATTTGAAAGGGATTGTCCGGAGCGGAATAATCGCTCTTCTGCGGCTCCGTTCCGTGCGCGCCCGTACAGGTGGCGCAAGGGCATTCATCGCGAAGGTAAGCCACTGTGTACTCGCTGTGATGCCCGTCCTGCCAATCGATCCTGACTCCTTTGGACTTCGAGATGGCGAGGTGTTCGGGATTATTGGCGGAGTTCATTACTGCACCCTCTCGACATCGCGTACGCCGGAAATTCTACGGATGGCGCTCAAAAGACGCTCTAACTGTTTCTTGTCTCTGATCTCTACCGTCATATCGATGATGGCTCCGTCGCCGCCGCGCCGGTCATCGGAGCGTGCTTCCAACGTGCGGATGTTGCTTTTCTCGTTGAACAGCACGGATGTCAGCTGGTTCAGCATTCCGGGCCGGTCGTCGGTGACTACAATCAT
>CAADGY010000151.1 GCA_900696665.1 uncultured Acidobacteriota bacterium | reverse complement strand
GGCATCCAAACAGGTGTATCTGGAACGCCTGCGTATGGCTCGCGGCTTCGGGTTCAATGCGGTGCGGTTCCATTCGGCTACACCTCTTCCGGCGTTCTTCGAGGCCGCCGATGAAGTGGGCATTTTCATCATGGCCGAACTGCCTGTCGCGTACACACAATATTTTCTGCCGCACAGAGATTTTCTGAAGCGCGAAATGGAAGGGGTGCTGCGTGCATATCGCAATAGTCCGTCGTTTCTCTCGCTGGCGCTCGGCAATGAATTCAACCTGGACTGGCTCAAGACCGAGGCCGAACGCAAGGAGTTCCAGGCCAGCGTGGAGGAGTTCTACCGCCTGGCGAAATCCATCGATCCGCGGCGTCTCATACTGTCGAACGACGGCCTGGTGCTGCGGCCCACGGATATGTTCAGCCTGTACAACGGCGCTCCCGAAGACGCTCCCACAGTGCGCCACGAATTCGGAAGCTACTATTGCTCTTTGCCGGACATTTCGCTGATCCCGAAATTCACAGGCGTAATCGAGCCTACCTGGCTCAAGGAGAAGAAAGCCTGGGTGGAAGAGAGCGGTCTTACGGCGAAGTACGCAGAGTACGTCAGAAATTCGCAGCGGCTCCAGCACATCGGGCGCAAGTACCAGATCGAGCGCGTGCGCCGCAGCCCTGAAGTAACCGGATACCACTATTGGCTGATTGTCGATTACCCTGGCGGGACGGGTGAGGGCGACTCGTGGGAAGAGGGATGGTTCGATTACTTCTGGCAGCCAAAAGGCATTCAGCCGGCGGAAGGCAGGGAACTGAACAGTCCGGTTCTGTTGCTTCTTAGCGCCGGAGTGAACGAGCGCACCCTGTGGAATGACACGGAAAAAGTGATGGACGTGTTCGTGTCGAATTACGGAAACACGCCGGTGAAGGGAGGTGTTCTCCGGTGGCGCCTGTTCGACGGCATGCGCGAAATCGCGGCTGCTTCTGTCGCGGGTGGTCATTCGGAATTGGGTACGGTGGCTAAAGCCGGCCGCATCAGGCTTCCGCCGGCGGGAGGAGAAGAAGCGCGCAAGCTGCAACTGGTGGCTGAGATTACGGCCGGGCCCAATACCTACACGAACCGCTGGAACTTCTGGACGTTTCCGCGAAAGGCGCTGCTTGATCGGAGCCCCGTTCCGGTTGCTTCCGGCGTACGGTGGACGGCAGTGCAACGGCTGTATCCCTTCATCACCGATGCCGCGGCGGGTGTACCTGCCGATTCGCTGCTGATCGTGCCGCGGCTCGACGCGGGAGCGCTCCAGCACATCGAATCCGGTGGACGTGTCTGGCTGATGGCGGACCGTGAGCAATTCGGACGTCCCGGCGATGCGACATTCTTTCCTGCTTCCGGCGGCGCGCTGGGTAGCGTTCTACAAAACCACGCAGCCCTTAAGGGCATGCCCCACGAAGGCATGTTCGATCTCCAGTTCTACAACCTGGTGGAAGGCGGATGGTCCTTGCCGCTCGATGACTGGCCGCGGGAGTTGGTGCCTATTGCGGGCGGTATTCGCACCACTTCCAGTTTTCTCAGCAAAAGGAAGAACCTGAGCCGTACAGGCTATATCTTCGAAGCGAAGGCGGGAAGAGGCAGCCTTCTGGTGACTGCTCTCACGATCCGTGAACATCTGGATGAGGCCTATCCGGAAGCCGTGTTTCTTTTTGACCGTCTGTTGCGTTACGCTTCCGGCTCTGAGTTCCGGCCGGCAGTAGAGGTCAGCGTGGAATTCCTCCGGAAACAGATGGCGCGCTGATTACTTGGACGTCCAGCCGCCATCCACCGGCAGGACGGCTCCCGTGATATACGAAGCCTCGTCGGAAGCGAGAAACAGTGCGGCCCGAGCCACTTCTTCCGGGTAGCCCACCCGCCCCAACATCGTCTGTGCGCACTGCCAGTCATAGTTCGGCTCGCCGGGTTTGGGCGAGATGCGCGTCTGGATCGGACCGGGGCAGATCGAGTTTACGCGAATGTTGCTCGGGCCGTAGTCATAGGCGGCGCTCAGTGCGAAGCCCAGAAGCGCGGCTTTCGTCGCCGCATAAGCAACGGAGGTGGGACACGCGGCAATCGCCTGAATTGAAGCGATGTTCACGATGGAACCTTGTTTCTGCCGGATCATATAGGGCAGCACTTCGCGGGTACATCGCTGCGTCCCCAGGAGGGCCACCTGGATACACCGGTTCCATTCATCGTCGGTGGCCTCCAGCACTCCGTGGAATTCGCCGAGATAGGCCGCGTTGTTGCAGAGGATGTCAATGCGTCCGGTTTGTGCACAGGCAATTTTCACCGTCCGCGCAGCATCGGCGGCCGACGATACATCGGTTCGTTGAAATACCGCACTGCCGCCCTGTTCGCGAATCCGTGCCGCGGCGGCTTCTCCGGCCTGTTCGTCTACATCGGCGATCAGCACCCAGGCTCCTTCTTCCGCGAAGAGTTGTGCGATTGCCAGCCCGATACCGTGCGCCGCTCCGGTGACAATTGCGATTTTGTTTCTGAGCCTGTCCATTTGACCTCCATTCTTTTGGTCCAGGTATCGCCATGTCAAAGGCGGTTCTGTTAGAATCTTCAGCACAGTCCAACCTATTGGAAAACACATGACGGCTGCGAAGACACCTTCCGTGCCGGCGCTGGAGCGGGGCCTCGCCATTCTGGAACTGGTCGCCCATTCGAAAAGCGGTCTTACGTTCTCGCAGATCACGCGGCACCTGGAGTTTCCGAAGAGTTCGATTCACTGCCTGCTGCTCACTTTTGAGCGTGAGGGTTACCTCCGCCGGAGCGGGACGACAGGCCGGTATCTGTGCGGTTCGAAGCTGATCCGCATCGCCAACCTGGCGATGGACGGAATTGTGCTGCGAGAACGGGCGCTCCCAATTCTTCGCGACCTGATGGAGCGCACGGGTATGACCGTCCACATGGCGATACTCGAGCGCGGCGAAGCTACGCTGATCGCGAAGCTGGAGCGCGGGCCTGTGCATCGCGTCGCCACGTGGATCGGCAAGCGCATCGACGTGCATTGCACCAGTCTCGGCAAGTGCCTGATTGCGAACCTGCCGGATGAAGAACTCCGCCGCCTTATCGAAGAGCGCGGTCTGCTGCGGCACAACGAGAACACGATCGCGTCGCTCCACAAACTGCGGCAGGAACTGGCGAAAACGCGCAGCCTGGGTTACGCCGTAGACGACGAAGAGGAGGAGATCGGCATACGATGTATTGGCGCTCCCATCGCCGGACCTGCGGGCAACGTCCTTGCCGCCATCAGTATCTCGGGCACGACGGAACAGATTCAGGATTCCAATAGCGCCGCTTTGGTAAATCTTGTGAAGCAGGCCGCGCACGAGATTTCACGCCAACTGGCGGAATTTCGCGATAGCCGGAGCTTCGAGGAACCGGCTGCCCTCATCCGGGCCGCGGGTCAGGACAACTCCGGAGGCACGTTACCGTAAGACCAGGGCTCTTTGAAGGGCGGAGCTTTCGCGGGCTCCGGAAATTTTCCGGGGGTGAGTTGTTTCGTCAACTCTACTCCGGCGTTCACCATTTGCGTGCCCGCGCTTGGAATCAGGTTGCTGTAGGCGGTAAGCCGCGTCTCGTAACCGCCCCCGTGTTTGCCAAGAGCCTCTTCTGTGGGTATGTAGCCGACGCAGCCGTTCGCCAACTCCACCGGACAGGTGATGGGGAACTTGCTTCCGGCCTTGATGTCCAGCCCCAACTGGCAGAACATTTCGCCGGGCGCCGAAACAAATACGGCGGGGCCAACCTGGATGGCCTGAATCTCCACGTCCACCTGCGCCTCTTTGGCGATGAGCGCGTCGAGCATCACGATCTCTTTTGCAAACACCCAATCCGTCATGCCGGCTTCCTTCGGGTCCCTTTGCACCATCTCGATGCACTTCTTCAGACGATCGGGGTTCGGCTTGCGCCGCGGAATCTGAAGCAACTTCGTTCGCACGGCGACCGGGCCCAGGGATCCTGGTTCGGCGCTTAGCAACACCTTCACTGCTTCGGCGCCGACGCGGCCGCCAACGAACCGCGCCCACTCTTCGCCGGGTGGGTTGGCGTACGGGCTCAGGTTATCCACCTGCGTAACGTCGCCGCAGAAACCTTGCAGGAACACCACTACCGCATCGGGGTTGAACGCACCGCGAATCGCATTCTCCATGTAGTGAATCCAGTTTGCCGAAATACCGCCAGGGTTGGTGGTCGCATGACATGCGTAATTCACAACACAGCCGATGAGCTTCCCTTTTTCATCAAAGGTGCCGATAGCGGCTACCTCGGGATCGATGGGTCCGGCGGTTTCCACAATATCGGGATTCCCCTTACCGGGGTGAGTATAAGTGAGGCCGTTTTTCATCCGGAAGCGGCGGTTGTAGGCGGCCTTTTCTTCCTTCCCCGTTCCGAATCCGGTGCGGCTCGCACGGCGTGATTTCTCGGCCTGGCAAACGGCGTTAACAATCTCGGCCTGCACCTGTTCGAGATAGCCGGCGTCCGCCGCCGAAGAGTGCTCATAGGCGAGTTTCTTCGCCAGAGAAGAAGCGTGATCGTATTCTCCCGGCTGCACCATTCCAACGGGACCTGATGAATGCGAGTGCGACGCGCCCACCATGACCGCATTGCCCGGAATGCCGCAGCGCTGTTCGATCTCCTTGCGTGCGCCAACAACAATGGACCGGGGGATGATGAGCGCATCTAGGCCAACCAGCGCCACACGCGTGCCGCCATCCTGGAATACCGCCGCGCGCACCTTACAGGGGTCATGCAACGACTTGTGGTAGACCTTGCTGTAGCCGCCGGGCTGCTCCATGCCGATCTTTGGGGTGATGTCGCGCTCCGCGTATCCTGCGCTGCCGGACGGCTGCGCACCGGATTGAAAAGAGGCCGCGCTGGCGCTCGAAGCCAGTGCGGCGGACATCGTGCCCAATTCCAGAAAATGCCTGCGGTTCATAACTGTACCCCTTCTGCCAAATGCCGCTCCGTTGCCGTCGCGGCTCAAATTCTTCTGATTCTTACGTCTTTGAACTCCAGCCAATAGCCTTTCCGGTGCGCCTGCAACTCAACGTATCCCGGCTCCAGGTCCGTGAGATTGTCGTATTCGAGAACGTTCTCTCCATCAATGCGCACGACCACGTTTCTGCCTTTTACGAACAACTGCGTCAAAAACCATTTCTCATCTTCGATGTTTGGGTAGCGGGAACGCTTGTAGTAGTACAGAGAGCCGGTCGGGAAATGGGAATCGGGCACATCGTGCAACTGGATTTCGTACCGCTTGCCTTTCAAGCCCTTGCCTTCGGAACGGAACAGCAGTCCTCCATTATGCGACCGCGTCCCACGGATATAGAGCTGCAATTCGAGATCGCGATACTTCTCCTTCGTGGCGATGTGGCCGAGACCATCGGCCCGCAGGATGCCACCCAACGCCTGAAAGTTTGGTTCCCCTTCCGAGAGCCACCAGTTTGCTTCCAAATCTTCGGGCTTGTTGTACAGGATTTGCCATTTTTGTTTCGATGGCAGTTCCCGGACGCGCAGATTGCGGAATCGCAGCGGATAGGAAAGGCTCGATAGGCCCAGGTATCCCTCTCTCAACCGGTAGCGAAGGTCGGCGGTGGTCTCAACGTTGAGGTCCTGCACCATCTCGTCGTTGGTCCAGACCCGAAGCGTTGGCCAGTCCATCAGAATCCGCATAGAATTCCAGCCCGGCCGAACATTCACCTTGGACGGAGCCACTACGGGAAAGATCGAGCCCATCGCATTGGTAGTGGGTTCCTTCTCCTGCTGGTGGAAGATCTTGATTTGCATACCCGCCCAGGTATTGCGGCCATGTTCCGGCGCGTGAATAAAGATGCCGGAATCGGACCAGCCCTGGATGTGAAAGTCGCAGCGGAAATCGAAATTCTCGTATTGGCGGTGCGACCGGAGCCAGGCTGGATATCCGGAACCGGAATGGATGACGATCTCTCCGTCCCGTACGTAGAACGCCGTTTCCGAACCATCCCGGACACTCCACTGGTCCAGCGTCTTGCCGTCAAAGAGGCTGGTGAATCCGCTTTCCTGCTGTGCGTTGAACGCGGCGGACGCCAAGGGAGTTCCCAACACGGCGCGGCGGCTGATTCGAAAGGATGTAGGAGGCTGCATAAACGGTCAGGATAGCGCGCGGTCGAGCGCGCTCAGCGTCTCGTCAATAGCGGCGTCGCCGTGGACGGCCGATACATACCACCGTCCATCCTGCAATACCAGAACTCCCTCATCGAGCAGCGCGATCGCCAGTTGCGTATATGCGCTCTGGTCCGCGCGCAGCGTGTCGCGGTAATTGCGGGCCGGTTCCTCCATGAATGATACGTGAAACACCGGGCCCTCGCCGGAGGTTACGACGGGGAGGCCTTTTGCGCGGAGCGCAGCTTCGATGCCCGAGCGCAGCTTGCCGGAAAGACGCCGCATTTCGCCGTATACCGCTCCGTCGTTGCGAGACAGGACCTCAAGCGCGGCAGCCGCCGCCGCGAGCGAGATCGGATTTCCGTTCAGAGTGCCCGCATGCACCACCTCGCCATTGGCAATCCGTTCCATGTACTGACGCCTGCCGGCCAGGACGCTGAGCGCCGTTCCAGCACCAACGGCTTTGGCATACGTCGCGAGGTCCGGCACGACACCATATACGCCCTGTGCACCCTTCAGATCCACGCGAAAGCCAGTGATGACTTCATCGAAGATCAACAGGCAACCGTGGCGTTCGGTGATAGCGCGCAGAAATTCAAGGAATCCAGGCTCCGCGGGAATACAGAAGGTATTGCATAACAGTGGTTCGCAGATAACGGCCGCAATCTCACCACTGCGTCCGGCGAAGATGCGCTCTACCTGCTCCCGATCGTTCCACTGGGCAACGATCGCCTCCTGCGCTCTTCGCTGGCCGCGCCCTACAGGAATCGGGTTGTCTCCGGAAGCGGAAATCTGCTCGGCTGTCGGATGGTAGCTTACCAGCACACTATCGTCCCATCCGTGGTAATGACCTTCGAATTTGAGGTATTTCGGCCGGCCGGTGACGGCGCGTGCGAGACGCAGCGCCACCTGTACGATCTCCGTGCCACTGTTGGCGAAGCACACCAGGTCTGCGCAGGGAATGATTGACGTGAGCGCTTCGGCGACCTCGAACTCGAGGTCATGCTGAGCGCCGTAGGTCAGTCCCCGCTGTAATTGTTCGCCCACCTGTTTCGTGACCTCCGGTGGGCAATGGCCGAGAATCAGCGGTCCCCATGCCAGGCCGTAATCGAGGTACGTGTTTCCGTCCACATCGCGGACGCGCGGACCTTCGCCCCCCGTGAAATACAGCGGGTGCGGACGCATACTGCGCCGCAATCCGCTCGAAACGCCTCCAGCCAGTACCTCCCGTGCCCTGTTGTAGCGGACCAGGGACCCTGCTGTTTTTCGGCGAACGCTTTCTTCCCGCTGGGAAGTTCGAAACAGATCTTTCGTGCTGCTTGCCAGAACGCCCATCTAGGCTTCCTCCGATTCGAGACGGCCGCTTCCTTGTGGTCGCGGCTCGTGGTAAAACCGCCCCTTGCGGCCGCGGCTTAGAAGCGGAGCCGCGCGCGTGAGCAAGCGGTCGTGACACTAGGCGATCATTTCATTCCACGTTACGATTCGCTTCTCGTAGATCGCCTTGGTTCCCATGAGCGGCACGATCATCGAGACGTAGGCCGAGTCGATATTGTTGATGGGCTTCTTGCGATTGCGGACGGAATCGGCAAAGGCTTCCATGGCCATGTAGGTCGAGTCCTTGCCCTGGTTCGGAATGTCGAGCTGAATCGCTTCACGGCTTTCGCGCGGCTGCCATTTGCCCGTAATCAGGTCGATGGCGCCCTTTGACCCAAACACACGCTCTTTGATTCCCGTGAATCCAGGGGGATCGAAATAATGATGGCTGAAATTGACGCGGACGCCCCCCGGATACTCGAAGATCAGGTTGTAATTGTCCATCACCGTGCGTCCCGCCGGCACGTTCACGAACAGATCGGTGCCGCCCGAACCCATCACGCGTTCCGGATGGCTGCCGATGGCCCACGTGAACAGGTCGAGAATATGAATACCCTGATCCACTACGATGTCGCCGGATTTTTCTTTGTCGAAATACCATGGAATGTTCCGGGGCAGATCGCCGCCATGCCGCATTCCGTGGCACATCAAAACTTCCCCGATACCACCCGAGTGGATGAAGTTCTCAGCGGCGTTCCTGGCCGGATCGTGCCGGAGTTGGAAGCCCACCTGGAAGAGGCCCCGGGCCGACTTCGCGGCGTTCACAATCATTTTTCCGTCCGCTACATTCAACGCCAGAGGCTTCTCCCCGTACAGGTCCTTGCCGACCTCCAGAATGGAAATGTACACGTCTTTGTGTGTCCAATCCGGTGTGGCGGCGACAACGGCATCGATGTCTTTGCGGCTGTCGAGCATCTTCCGGTAATCGGTGTAGGTTTGCGCCGATCCGCCCGCTTTCGAAACCTGGTCAGCCGCCGCCTTTGCGCGATCTTCCAGAATGTCGCAGACTGCCACGACTTTGACGCCAGGCACCCGCAACATGTGCCGGAGCAGATAGCTGCCCCTGTTGCCCACTCCAACGAAAGCAACTCGCAACTCCGACCCAGGCGATTGCGATTGAAGGATAGCGGGCGCGGCGATGGTAGCCGCGGCCGCGGGAACCTTTAAGAAAGCCCTTCGGCTGACATTATCCATGTGTTGATAAGCTCCTCGGCGGAAAGATACCGGCAGAGACTGGATCCCGCTCATGCCGTATGCCACTTCTTCGCCATTACTCTAGAGTACTTCAAAACAGAGACCTCGGGATGTCAATAGAGGAACAGACGTTTCTGGATGCTCGCCCCCCGATTTTGAACTGTATGATGTCTGTGTGGGAATTTGTTAAAAACGTAGAAGACCGCTTGCTGACGCGCGCGGCTCCGTTTCCGAGCCGACCGCTCTGAGGAAACGAAAGGAAGAACAGATGCAACCTGCCATTGAGAAAACGGGCTTGCGGCCGTTGGAAGTCGGCCTGATGTTTTGGGGAGAGAAAGCGCCACTGAACACCATCCGCGCGGTGAAGAACCTTGGTTTGAAATGCGGGCACCTTGGCTTCGCCGGTCATGTGAACCTGAAGGAGAATGCACAGGCGTGGAAGGACGCGCTGGAGCAGGAACAGTTTGTCGTCACCACCATCTGGGCTTCGTATGACGGCGAGAGTTACGCCGACGCGCCGACGGTTCAGCGCACCGTCGGCTTCATTCCGCCGGCAACACGCGAGGCAAGGGAGGCGCGCACGCGCGAAGTGATCGGCGCCGGCGCCCTAATGGGTATCGGGAGTTTCGGCTGCCATATCGGTTTTGTTCCCGAAGATACCTCGAGCCCGGATTTTCTCGCGGTCCGCGATATCGTGCGGCGCATCTGCGACTACGCCGGCGAGCGGGGCATGACGTTTGCGCTCGAAACGGGGCAGGAGCCCGCGGATGTTCTGAAGCACTTCATCCAGGAAGTTGGCCGCGATAACCTGAAGATCAACTTCGACCCGGCGAACATGATCCTGTACGGAACCGCGGACCCCATCGAGGCGCTCGATATCGTGGCTCCCTGGGTCGTTTCCGTACACGCGAAAGATGGCAACTGGCCCTCCAGGGACCAGCCGGGAACGCTCGGGACAGAGATGCCGCTCGGGCAGGGCGCGGTCGGCATGGAGCGATTCGTCAACAAACTAAAGGAGATCGGCTACCAGGGACCGATGGCGATCGAACGCGAAGTCGCTCTCGACCAGGATATGGACGACCGGCATAAAGAGGGGCTGTCGCATTTGGACGACATCAAGCAGGCGATCGCCCTGCTC
>CAADGY010000150.1 GCA_900696665.1 uncultured Acidobacteriota bacterium | reverse complement strand
ATAACGGTTACCTCGAACGAAGGCAAGCAAACCGAAACGGTTGAGATCTCCAAAGCGGGCGAAAACTATATTGCGAAACGTGCGAACGAACCGACGTTGTACGAAATAGGGGCTGCGACGGTTGAGGAGCTTCGCAAGGCCGCAGGCGACGTCAAACCGGCGCAAGCGGCGAAGGATGAGAAAAAGACGTAGTGTAAGAGAATGCACGGCCTTCTTACGGACCTGTATCAGCTCACGATGGCTGCCGGGTACTATCAGGCGGGGAAGGTTCATGAGAAGGCGACGTTCGAGCTCTTCGTGCGGAAACTGCCGCACAATCGCAATTTCCTGATTGCCGCGGGACTTGAGCAAGCGGTCGACTACCTGCTGAATCTGCGGTTCACGGAAGAGGAAGTCGGCTATTTGCGCGGGCTGAGCCAGTTCGCGCAAGTCCCCAAGGGTTTTTTCGAGGCACTCCGCGCATTCCGGTTCACGGGTGACGTCTTCGCGGTGGCGGAAGGCACACCCATGTTCGCAGGTGAACCGCTGTTGACGGTTCGCGCGCCGCTGATGGAGGCGCAGATCCCGGAAACGTACCTGCTGGCGACCATCGGGTTTCAAACCATGATCGCCACGAAAGCGGCTCGCATGACGGAGGCAGCCTATGGCCGCTCGGTGGTGGAGTTCGGAACGCGGCGCGCACATTCGCCCGAAGCGGGTGTTCTGGCTGGCAGAGCAGCCTACGTGGGAGGCTGCGTTGGGACCAGCAACACTCTGGCCGGGTTCCGCTACAACATCCCGGTATTTGGTACGGCGGCACATTCCTGGGTGCAGGCCTTCCCCGCTGAATTGGACGCTTTCCGGGAACTCCAAAAGCTTTTGGGCCCGGCTACCGTTTACCTCATCGATACATACGATACGGTTGAAGGAGCGCGCCACGCTGCTCAACTGGGAGAGCCTGTATGGGGCGTCAGACTCGATAGCGGGAACATGACGGAGCTGTCGCAGGCAGTCCGGCGGGTCTTGGACGACGCTGGTCTCAAGAACGGGAAGATCATGGTTACCGGTGATCTGAACGAGTACAAAATTCTCGAGTTGATGGCGGCCAAAGCTCCGATCGATTCGTTCGGGGTTGGGACCGAACTGGCCACGTCCGCGGACGCACCGAACCTCGGGGCAGTGTACAAGCTGGTGGAACTTGAATCCAATGGGCAAAAGCGGTACACGGCTAAATTCAGCGAAAACAAATTGACGATGCCCGGCGCCAAACAGGTGTTCCGGTTCGACGATCATGACGAAATCGCCTGTTCCTGGGAGTGCCGGGGGTGTTCATCCACTGGCCCAGCCGCGCAGGCGCTGTTGCGGCCCGTGATTGTTGGAGGACGGCTGGTGGAGGCGCTTCCGCCAGCAACGGCTGCCCGGGAAAACGCCTGTGACTCCCTGAAAAAGCTGCCGGGCGTTTACAGGCGGCTCTTTGCAGCAGAAGAGCCGTACCCGGTGTGGTACACTCCGGCGTTGAATAGGCTCCTGGAACAGGTTCGCAAGGAGAGAGAAGGAGTGCCGGCATGAAAGCGATCTTCTGGGACGTCGACACGCAGCTCGATTTTCTGTATCCAGCGGGAGCGCTATATGTTCCAGGAGCGGAACGGATCGTTAGTAGCATCGCACGGTTGAATCATTATGCTGCCGCCAACGGCATGCATGTAGTGTCGGACGTGGACGCGCACGCCGAGGACGACCCGGAGTTTCTCCACTGGCCGCCGCATTGCGTGGCGGGCACGGCCGGACAACAGAAGCCTCAATCAACCCTGTTGGACCATCGCGCGGTGGTGCCATTCAGATTGGGAGAGTTTCCGATTGACAAAGTGCAGCAATTGATCCTGGAAAAGCCCACGTTGAGTTGTTTCGCTGATCCGAATCTGCCTTCCTTACTTCAGGCCCTCAACCCCGATAAGTATGTTTTGTACGGAGTGGTGACTGAGATCTGCGTGCGTCACGCCGCTCTCGGTCTGCTGGAGACGGGCAAGCGCGTGGAACTGGTCACGGATGCCGTGCGGCACCTCAACGAACAGGACCGCGACCGGTTCTACAATGAGTTCACCGCTCGTGGCGGAAAGCTGACAACGGCGGACGAAGTCTGCTCCACCCGCTGAAGCGGCTCGATCGCTCTGGGAGAAAACCATGTCTGAATACCCTGTTTCGCGCCGCGCATTTGTAGGCGGCGCAGCATCCGTGCCGGTTACCGCGACGCCCTCGCTCCAATCTGTTTCTGCCACTCGCAGCGGGCCGATCCGTATCGTCACGATGTATCCGTTCGAGGCGCAGGAAGCTGCGAAGATCCGGGCGGCTGCTTCCAAAACCAAAGTCGATCTGATTCTGTGTAAAGACCGCGATGAATTCCGGAAAAACCTGCGTGAAGCGGAAGTGGTCTATGGCGCTTTGCGCGGCGCCGATCTGGACTATGCACAAAAGGTGAGATGGGTACAGGCGGGTGGCGCGGGCGTCGAGAACATGGACAAGCGATTTCGTGAAAGCCCGATCGTGCTGACGAACTTCGCGCGCACCTTTGCGCCGGGCATCTCCGAAACCGGCATCGGGTTGCTGCTCTGCCTGACGCGAGGCATCAGTAAGTATTACATGCCGCAGTTTTACAAGAGGCAGATGAAGCCGGTGGGGACGCCCAAGTCGGATCATCATACGGAACTGAAAGGCCGCACGATGGGCGTTGTTGGCATGGGAGGCATCGGAAGCGCCATCTCCCGCCGTGCGTACTACGGCTTCGACATGCGCATTGTGGGTACAGATGCCAAGCCGATGCCTGCTCCGGAATATGTCGCGGAGTTGCGCGATCCGGGCTGGTTCGAAGAGATGGTTCCGCAAGTAGATGTGCTGGTGGCGGCCGCGCCGCATACGCCCGAAACCGAGCGCATGTTCAACGAGAAAATTTTCCGGAGCATGAAGAAGACCGCCTATTTTCTCGGCCTGTCGCGAGGCATGTTGTTTGACGACATCGCGCTGGTGCGGGCGCTCAAGGAAGGCTGGATCGCCGGCGCGGGGTTGGATGTTTTCCCGGTGGAGCCTCCCCCCTCTTCACACCCGATCTACGATTGCCCGAACGTGGTGATGACGGCGCATACCTCGGGTTGGAGCCCGGATCGGCAGGTCCGGCTGATCGATCTGTTCGCAGAGAATGTTCGGCGTTATGCGTCGGGCCTTCCACTGATCAATGTGGTGGACAAGCAGAAAGGCTACTGACTACCGCGGCGTCCGGCCTATGGTGCGCTGCAGTTCGGCGTGGGCCAGCAGGTAGCCCAGGTTTGCACGCAGCAGATCCACTTCGGCCTTCGCGGCCGCAGCACGCGTCTCGCTCACGGCGGAAGCGGACGCTACACCCACCTCGACCTGGTCTGCCGTGAGCCGTTCGTTTTCACGCCGCAGGTGCAGCGCTTCGCGGGCCACCTCCAGCATCTGGCGAGCCCGTTCGAGCTTGCGGACAGCCTTTTCCACTTCCACAGACACCCGGTTCTTTTGACGCCGCAGGTTCTCTTCCGCCTGCGCCAACAGGGCTTCGCGTTCGCCGATAACGCTGCGGCGCTTGCCGAAATCGAACAGGTCCCAGTTCATCCTCAGCCCGAAGATTCCATTGTTACGAGCCAAAAACGGGACACCGTTCTGGTAAACGTGCTGCACAAACGCAGTCAACTCCGGAATGTAATCGGCTTTTGCGGCGGTAACGCCGCGGCGCGCTTTCTCTACAGCTTCCTCCGCGGCGCGCACGTCGGGACTTTCGGCCAGGGCTATTCTGGTGTACTCGCCATGGTCACTAGGGGATGTATCGGCAGGGCTGGGCGGGACCAGTTCCACAACGGTGTCGAGAGGCAGTCCCAACAGGTCGTTGAATTCGACCGCCAGGTCCGCAATCCGGTCATCGGCGGCGAGAAGTTGGTGGCGATTTTCCAACAGGCCGGCACGAGCGCCGATCAGCGCCACTTCCAGAACGTTGCCGGCTTCGACGGCGGCGCGGCTGTCCCTCATGCGTGCTTCGGCGAATTCCAGTTGAGCCTGCGCCGCGCGTTTCTGCGCCCTCGCGATCAAAAGGCCGAAGTACAACTCGTGGACCTTCAGCGCGATCTCGTTTCCGGCCTTCTTCAGATCGGCGGCCGCGGCGGCGGCATCCGCCAAGGCAACGCCATGCCCGGCGCGGATCTTCACCAGTTGTGTCAGCGGCTGGCCCAGCGTTGTGGTGGTATAAAACAAATTCGATGATCCCTGTTCGATAGGAATCGGATGCGGCGGTACCGGTCCCTCGTCCTGGAAGACACCGAAAATGCCCGCTGGTATTGCGATCTTCTGCCGCTCAACCGTGTTCAGTAGATTGGACTCATTGGTGGCGCGCGGAAAATAATTCGCCCGTGCGGCGCCGGCCCTATATCTGTTTTCCTCCGCCTTCAGACGGGCAATCTTCAACATCGCATTCTGGCGCAACGCCGTGTCTACCGCTTCGGGGAGCGTGAGGCGCCGCGTCTCGGCGTGTATGCCCGGGGCGAGCAGGATCAGCAACAGGACGGCGAGTGCGCCGCCGGAGGCATGCCGCCTGCGCCGGATCAGCACGAACAGCACCGGTACGACCAGCAGCGTAAAGAACATGGAGAACAGCAGGCCAACCGCGATCACACTGGCGAGCGGGCTCCAGAGGCTGGACCGGGAAAGGATCATTGGTGTCACTCCGACAGCGGCGGCCATACTCGTCAGGAAAATAGGCCGGAGGCGCCGCTGTCCAGCTTCCATCGCCGATTCCTCCAGGGCGTGGCCTTCGTGCAACCGCTCGTTAATGTAATCCACCAGGATGATGGCGTTCCGCACTACAACTCCGGAAAGGCTCACAATGCCCATGAATGCGGTAAAACCGAATGGGTTCTGCGTAAGAAAGAGTCCGGCCGCGGCTCCGAGCAGAGCCAGCGGAATGGAAACCATTACGATCAGCGGATCGGTGATGGAACGGAACTGGAACAGCAGAATCAGAAATATGGCCAGCAAACTGGCCAGGAGTGCGCGCACCATTTCCGAGAATGTCTCTGTCTGGCTTTCGATTTCGCCGCCGTAGTCGATGCGGTAGCCAGGCGGCAAGCTGATATCGCCGATTGCCGGCCGGGCGCTATTGAGCACCTCGGAAGCAAGATGTCCCTCATTGAAAAAGCTCTGGACAGAGAGCGTCCGCACTCCGTTTCGCCGCACGATTCGGCTGGTTTGCCACTCCGGAGCGACGGTTGCCACCTGCCGCAGCGGAACCCGTGCACCCGTTACAAGCGAAGTCATGTAAGCGTTCTCGATGTCCTCGAACTGCTCCCGCCGGTTCTCCTCCAGGCGAAGCAAGACCTCAACGGCACGGTTTCCTTCCCAAAACGTAGTGACCGGAGCGCCCGAGAAGCCGCCGGCAAGCTGCTGTGCGACTGAGGCGTTGGTAAGCCCCAGGCGGTTGGAGACTTCCTGGTTTACTTTCACGCGCACCTGAAATGTATCCTCATGAAAATCGTTGCGGACATACGCGGAGCCGCCGGAGCTACGTAAGATATCCTCGACTTTGCTGCCGAGCGTCTTCAGCGTCGTTATATCGTCGCCCGAAATCCGAACTTCGACCGGAGCCTGATACACCTGACCCTGCTGCAGCTCTTTGACGATGACAATTCCCTCGGGCGCCAGCGTGGCGAATTCCTTCCTCAGGCGATGTACCAGCGCGGGCGTTTCTCTTACGGAGTTGGTGTTGACGAGAAGTTGTCCATAGTTGGCAGCCGGCTGTTCGGGGCTGACATTGTAATAGAAGCGCGGTGCGCTCTGGCCCAGAAAGCTGGCGAAAGTAGCCACCAACTTTTCCGCGGCCAGATGGTTCTCAATACGCCGCAACACGGCGTCCGTAGCTTCAATTCGAGTGCCTTCCGGCATCCACAGATCGATAACAAACTGGTCCCGCTCGGCGGACGGAAAAAACTGCTCGGGAGCGATTTGAATGAGGATGACTCCGCAGGCGAACGCCGCTAGCCCCAAGCCCGCCGCTAGCGGCTTGCGCCGCATCATGAGCTGAATCGTACTGCCGTAATACGTCTGCATCCGGTCCAACACGCTCGACTTCCTTTTTCCCATAGCATCTTTCTCCGGGGAATGCAGACCTTTTTTAATAAACCAGCGGCACAGCAGCGGAGTCAGCAGCATAGCGATAACGTATGATGTCCCGAGTGAAACGGCGACCGCGATGGGCAGCGCCGAAATAAATTCGCCTACCGAACCCGTTAGTATCAGCAGCGGCACAAACGAAGCAATGATGGTCAGCGTGGCCGTTAGCACCGGTACCGCGAGCCCGGTTGCGCAGCGCCAGGCGGCCTCCTGCCTCGGCACGCCCTGGTCCAGCAGTTCAACGTAGTTGTCCGCAATCACGATGGCGTCATCCACCACCATGCCGAGCACCACGATCAATGCGGCGATCGAAACCTGGTGCAGTTCCACACCCACAGCGTTCATGATGCCGAACGTGATGGCAATGGTTACGGGGATGGCCAAGGCGGCGATGGCAGCCACGTGAAAAGGCAACAGCACCACCGTGACCAGGATCACGGATGCGATCGCGATGCCGAACTCACGGATGAAATGCGAGATGCGCTGTTCGACGATGCGCGGCTGATCGGCAACCAGATCGATTTCCAGGTCGGGCGGCAGCAGGGTTCGCAACCGGTCGAGATGCGCGCGGATCTCTTTGCCGAAATCCACGATATTGTAGCCCTCCTGCATCTCTATGGAAAGCATCACTGCCCTCTGGCCGTTGAAACGCGTCAGGTATTGCGGGTCCTGGTAGCGGCGCTCTACTTCCGCCAGATCGCGGATGTAAACGGGCTGTCCGGTCGTGCGCGAAACGTCCACCATCACACGCCGGATCTGGTCTTCGGTCTGGAACGGACCGGTAGTTTTCAACGGAACATCGCTGTGCCCGGCCTCAATGCTGCCGGCATACTGAACAGTGTTGCGAGCCTGCAAGGCCTGTATGACGCGGAGCGGATTGGTGGCGTACTGCGAGATGCGGTCGAAACTGCTGGTGATGTAGATCTGTTCCTTCTGCTCACCGTAGCGCTTCAGTTTTGAGACGGCGCGAATGGTTCGAAGCTCATCCTCGATGCGTTCAACGTATTCTTTCAATTGCCGGTAATCGTAGCGGCCACCGTGAACGGCAAGCAGGACGGCGACGGTATCGCCGAAGTCGGAGTTCACGACCGGACCTTGCACACCGGGCGGCAACTCCCGAGCCCGCAGTTCGTTCAAATCGTGGCGGAGGGTATCCCAGAACTGGTCGGGATTCCGGACCCAATCTTCGAGTTCGACATTGATGAAGACAACATTGTTGCGGCTGGTGGAGTAGGTTTTCGACTTGCGGACTTCTTCAAACCGGAACAAGCGGTCCTCGATCTTGCGTGTAACCTGGTTCTCGACCTCCTCGGCAGAGGCGCCCGGGAAGATTGCAGAGACGAGCCCGGTGCGGATGGTAATTCTTGGGTCTTCGCGGCGCGGCATGGTGAGCAGCGCATGGATACCCACGGCGACAGCCATAGCTGTAAGGATCAGTGTCACCTGCGGGTAGGCAAGCGATGCTTTGACCGGATTCACTGCGCATCTCCTACAACGCGGACCGTCGAGCCTTCGCGCAGTTTCTGCTGTCCGGCTATCACGACCAGCTCGTCGCCGGTGAGACCGCTCCGGATCTCCACCTCACTGCCGTACACGGCACCTGTTTCCACGCGGCGCATATGCGCGCGTTGCTGATCGGGGAAGTACAAAAACACGATGGTGACGCCCTGCGGGTCGCGGGAGATCGCCTGGCCCGGCAGTGTAATGGCCCCGGTTCTGACATTGCTCTCGATTTGTGCTTCGGCGATCATTCCCGGACGCAGCAAGTGTCCGCGGTTGGGCACCTCGATCTTCGCGGCATAAGTGCGCGATATCGGATCGGCCGCCACACCGATCAGCGTCACACGCCCGGTGAAAATGGTTTGTGGCAAGGCGGGCAGTGAGACATTCGCCCGCTGCCCGACGCGCACCTTCGACACGTCGGTTTCGGGAATACCCACGCGTACCTTGGCAGGATCGACGTTCATGATGGTGAAGACCGGGACGCCCGCCGCCGCCGTCTCGCCGACGTCGATGCCCCGGCGCGCGCT
>CAADGY010000149.1 GCA_900696665.1 uncultured Acidobacteriota bacterium | reverse complement strand
GTAGGAATTGGACCTTGAATTCAAGCAGACTCACCTTCCAGCTCAAATCCAGACACCGCTTCCGGACAGTACACTGCTGCTCCGGAGTTTTACAGGTAGAGAAGCCATCTCACAGTTGTTCAGCTTCGAACTCGATCTCATCGCCCAGAACCACAAGACAGTGGAATTCGAGAAGCTTCTGGGACAGAAGGTCACGATAGGGCTGGAGTTGCCGCACGACCGGGGGAAGCGTTATTGGAACGGCATCGTCCAGCGCTTTTCACGGGGAGGGCGGGGTGTCGACTTCACCAGTTACCGGGCCGCTCTGGTTCCGTCGGTGTGGCTACTGACCAAGATCGCGCGTTCGCGCATCTTTCAGAACATGGCAGCGCCGGACATCCTCAGGAAGATCTTCCCTGGTTTCGACGTGAGCTACGAGCTCACCGGACGCTATGAGCCTCGGGATTTTTGTGTGCAATACCGGGAGTCCGATTTCGATTTCGCAAGCAGGCTGATGGAAGAAGAAGGAATTTTCTATTTCTTCAAGCACTCCTCCGGGGGGCACAAAATGGTGGTCGCCGATACCCCTCAATCCCATCCGGATCTTCAGCCGGAGCGAGACGTGATCTTCGAAGAGTTGGCGGGCGCCGCCCGGGACGAAGAGCGTGTGCATACCTTCGAGAAAGTACAGGAGCTGCGATCCGGAAAATATACGCTGTGGGACAATACGTTCCTGCTGCCCCGGCGGGCCCTGGATGCCGAAGCCAGGACACTCGAAAGCGTGCAAGCCGGCGCAACCACCCACAAGCTGAATGTCGGGGGCAACGACAAGCTCGAGTTGTACGATTACCCGGGTGGATATGCGTTACGCTACGACTCGGGAACAACGCCGTCCCGGGTGCAACGTGTCTTTGAAGACAACCGCCGGACCGTGAGCATCCGCATGCAACAGGAGGCGGTGCCGGCTCTGACCATAGAGGGCAACGGCAACTGCAGGCATTTTGTCTGTGGGTATAAGTTCTCGCTCCAGCGGCACTTCAACGACGATGGGCAGTACGTCCTCACCGCGGTGGACCACATGTTCAGCCAGGCGAACGAACTTTCGGCGGAAGATGCGGGGACGGAAGCAGGCGCCATCTACGAGAATCGTTTCGAGTGCATACCAGCCGGGCTGCCCTACCGTCCGCAGCGGCTGACGCCCGTTCCCCAGGTGCACGGCACTCAGACCGCAACCGTGGTGGGTCCTGCCGGCGAGGAGATTTACACGGACGAATACGCGCGGGTGAAAGTGCAGTTTCATTGGGATCGTGAAGGGAAGAACAACGCGGACAGCTCCTGCTGGGTTCGTGTGGCAACCAGTTGGGCGGGGAGTAACTGGGGCGCGATTTCGCTTCCGAGAATCGGGCAGGAGGTGGTGGTCGATTTTCTGGAAGGAAATCCCGACCGGCCCATCATCATCGGCAGCGTGTACAACGCGGAACAGATGCCTCCGTATGCGCTGCCCGCCAAGCGCACCCAGAGCACGATCAAGAGCCGTAGTTCGAAGGGCGGAGCACCCTCCAATTTCAACGAGATTCGCTTTGAAGACCTGAAAGGCTCTGAACAGGTGTTCCTGCACGCCGAAAAGGACATGGATCTGCGCGTGAAGAACGACCTTCGCGAGTTCGTCAAAAGGGACCGGCACCTGATTGTCGAAGGCAGCCAGAAGGAGTTGGTCAAAGGCAACAAGGACGTCCACGCCCGGGGTGTTCATAAGCAGAAGGTGGACGGAGACGTGCACCTGATAGCGGGAGGCAAGCGCAACGAGAAAGTGGGCACCATCCTGGCCGTCGAAGCGGGCACGGAAATCCACCTGAAGGCGGGCAGTAAGGTCATCCTCGAAAGCGGTCAGCAGGTCAGCATCAAAGGCACAGGGGGATTTATCGACATCGGTCCCGCGGGTGTCACCATCCAGGGCACGATGGTGAAGATCAACAGCGGCGGCGCGGCGGGATCGGGTAGCGGATCGAATCCCCAGGAACCAGCGGACCCCGATGTTGCCGATGACGGTACCAAGGTAGGCAAACTGAATTAGGAGGAGTAGATGCCACCGGCAGCGCGCATCACCGATAACGTCACCCATTTGCTTCCCCCGGTGCTGACCCAGGGGCCCGGGAGTCCGGACGTCATTATAGGCGGGCTGCCCGCATGGCGTGGTATTCCCGGCGCGGCCGTTGTGGGGCTTCAAGCGGCCAAGCAGACATCGGATGTTGCGATTCGGACCGCGGAAGCGGCTACTGCGGCTGCGGCGGGCACCCCAGGGGCGCCTGTGGCGAAAGCGGCTGAAGAGACCACTAAAGCGACGGCAGCCGAAACGATGGGGTACATGATTTCAAGCGTCGGCGCAGGCGCCGACATACACATGTGCAGCACGCCGTTGCCTGCGCCTCCTCACGGCCCCGGCGTGGTAATAGACGGCTCTCCCACGGTGCTCATCAATAACATGCCGGCGTGCCGCATGGGCGACACGATCCTCGAAGCTGTCGGACCACCCAATAAGATCATACGTGGCGAGCCCACCGTGATCATTGGCAACACAGGCGGCGGAAACCCGTCCGCCGAAGGTGGCGGTGGACAAGGCCGGGGTGAATCCGGCACCGGTCAGGCATCCGGCACAAGCCCCCAGGAAGGCGCTGGAACGCAGGTCAGCACAGAAACGGGCGGCGTTCCTCGTTTCGGAAACGCGCTCGCTGAAGCCGCGGAGACCGGAGACGCATTCTGCGAAATCTGTCTCGAATAGGATCCCCAAGCTGAGTTGAGATGCTCGCGACAATAACGATCGATGCCGGGCCGCGCGCCGGTGAGAGCCTGAAGTTGCAGTCAGGCCAGAGTATCACGATAGGCAGAGGTGCAAAAGCCGAGTTTCGGGTTACCGACGATTTGTTTCTATCGTCGCTCCACTGCCTGCTGGAATTTCGTGGTCCCTCGCTATGGGTCAGGGATCTCGGCAGCTCGAACGGCACGCTTGTAAATGGCCGGCGCGTCACGGAGTGCCGCCTCGAAGGCGGAGACCGGATCGACGCCGGGCGAACCAAGTTGGTGGTCTCCATCTCCGGCGATGGACCGGCCGCGGGTGAACTCAAGCAAGCCGTGCTGCGTCTCCTGCGAGCGCAGCCGGGACTCTTCGCTATTCTGGATGCGGCGCGGGATCCGATGTTGCTGGGAAAAGTACGTGCGTTTGGGGAAGAGTTCGACTCGCTGTTCGAAGGCCCGCATGCTGAAGCGCTGGTGGACTTCGCCCCTTACCTGTGTCCCCTTCCGCCCGAAGGCCGGCTGCTTGCCGAGTTGGTGGATAGCGGCTGGGGCAATGCGTGGGGTGTCTTCCTTACTTGCGGGGAGACATTTGCCGCGCTACGGCGGCACTTGCGGCGCTTCCTTACGGTGAAGACTGAAGATGGCGAGAAGCTGTATTTCCGTTTCTATGATCCCCGCGTGTTGCGGATCTATCTGCCGACCTGCAATTCCGCCGAAACCCAGGCGTTTTTCGGGCCTATCGGCTCTTATCTGGTCGAAGACCGCGACCCTGGAAGGGTCATCCGATTTGTGCCGGGCGCGAATGGCGTCACCCGTGAAGTGATCCGGGCTGAATCCGGCCCAGCGCCCGGGAACAGCGAAGAGGGCTCCTGATGCTGGTCATTCGAAACGCTCAGATGGAGGCTTTCAAGAAGCATGCCGAGGAGCAGTTTATAGAGGACATCGTCCGCCATCTGAACAAACACCACCGCGAATGCATCGGCGAACTCCCGGATGTGGAATTGCGTGCTCGCATCGAAAAGGGCCTCGCGCGCGCGCGAACATATGGAATCGGCGGCGGCCCGGGCCTGACAGCATTCGTGGGACTGATGTTTGAGATCGCTCCGAACTTCGACGAGCATCCTGCGATCCATGCTGTTTTAACGGACGCTTCGATATCTCCCGCACGCAGGATGGACGAACTGATACACCGCACCTCCGAGGACGATTGGGAGCAGGCGGAATCGTTGGGGGACGAACGGGCGTGGACGGCGCGCGGGCAGGGAGGCTGAGCCGTGCCGAATGGTAAGCAGGCGAAGCTGGGAAGAGCGAAGGAGAAGGCCAGGCGCACCATCGCCGAATCGGGGGACTTCAAAAAGCCGGAAGCGAAGCGGACCTGCCGGAAGAAGGCGGTCGACTATACGGCTGAGCAGATTATCTCCGGGAGTGGCGCCATGGTGCAGGACACCGGGAGCGGACTCTCCATCGCCAAAGACCTCACCAAAGCCTGTAGCGCCCAGAAAAAAGTACAGATGCCGGACTGGTGGCTGGGAACGCTCGGTGAGCAACTGGTGATCGTCGACCTGGTGGGAAACGGTTTCGATGGTAACAAGCTCACGCGCGAGAACGTAAACCAGATTAAGAACGAGAGCGATAACGGTATTGACATCATTGTGGAAGCGCCCGGCGGCAGCCTCTATTTCTTCGAGGTGAAAACGACGGAGACCGGGAAACCGGGGGTGCTTTCAAAAGCCCAGAAGGACCCCGAAGATTTCGTACTGGCGTGCCTTGCCGACGCGGCATCGCGCAACGGGCGGTTCGCGCGCTTGTCAGACGACGATGTGGCGACGGCCAAGCGGCTCTACCGTCTAGTGACGAAAGGCCCTCCACCGGAAGTACAGTACATCAAAGCTGACGTGATGTTCCCTCCAAAGGTGAAACCTACGGATCCGGTGGACATGACGTACAGCCGCTGGGACACGGGGGATGTCATCGACGAGCGCTGGGCGGTAGACGACGCCAGCACCTATAGCTATATGATCGCGGCCGAGATGGGCGCAATGGGCGAAGGCGCCGTCATCGAATGTCTGAAGAAGCAGGGCTTTGACGTGCTGAAATCCCTGCACAACAACTCCGGTAACGGCATTGATATCATTGCGCGGCATCCTGGTTCGGGCCGGCTCTGCTTCCTGGAAGTTAAGACGACAACCCGGGATGTTGCAGGCAAACTACAGCAGGCGCAGCGCGATGCGGAGGGATTTGCGAGGTTGCGCCTGGAACGCGCCCTGGAGGGAACGCACGGTTGGCCCCCGCCCGACGATGATACAAAGAAAGTCATTTGTGAGTTGCTGGACGACATGACAGGGGACGAGCGATACCTGAAAGCCAACGTTTACATGCCGCAGTTGGGGAAGAGTGGTTCGCCCGTTCTGGTATTCGAAGATTGGAAAAGAGAATGAGTGTGAACCCGAACTGGAATGCCGGGGAACTCGAACAGATTATCCGCACATGGCTAGCGGATGAGAGCAATCACGAAAACCTGGTGGTGCAACCTGCAGCGGAGATCGAAAGCTATCTGAGCTGGCATGGCGGCAGCGATGGAGGGGACGCTGCGTCCGAGTTGTTGTGGATCTTCCTTTGGCGGCTGCGCCGGGTGCTGATCGATCTTCTTGAAAGGAAGCCGGACGCGCCTGCCGGCATGAATCGCGCGCACCTGTATAACTTCTGGCAATTCCGTATTCGCAGCGCAATCTTCCTTCAGGGGGCGGGCAAGAAGCGCCGTGCGGCGTTCCGATTCAGTGAAACCGGCCTTCTGATGGCGCACGCGCTCGCGCTCGGACGACTCGACGAAGCCGCCACCGTAGGGCGGATATTGGCTGCCGGCATTGCGGAGGGCATGGTCTCGGGAGAAGGTGCGAGCGTCCTGGGATCTTTCATGATGCAGCTATATAGCCGGTGGCGGCGGCAGCCGTTGCCTCAATACAGGCGCGATGCTGCCGATCCCGGCGATTACCGGAGGCTGCTGGACACATGGTCGCTTCAGGATGAAGTTGCTTTCACCGCGGCAGTGAAAGCCGCCTGCGACTTCCACACCCAGTTGAGCGGCGATCTGGATAGCGAGCAGTATTACGAGTACACAAATGAGGCGTGGCGCCTCTATCCGGTGGAGATTCTGGCCGTGCTCCGGTTGCGCCAGGCGTTGGGCCTCAGCATGCCAGAGGTCTCACACCCGCTCCTCGATTCCCCTCTTGGAGTCCTGTACGAACCACAGTCGCCTCCGCCCGATCCCCTTCTCGAGCGTGTAATCGAAAAGTACCGCGCCGAATTGCAGACGCTGTAGGCCGCGGGAACTCGTGCCACTATGACTATATTCGACATAGGAGACCCCGAATGCGATTTGATGGCAAATGTGTAGTTGTGGCGGGAGGCGGCTCGGGTATTGGCAGGGCGGCGGCGGGATTGCTGGCCTTGCGCGGTGCGCGTGTGGCAGTCGTGGACCAGAACGGAGAACGGGCGGAGGAAACCGCTGCGGCGATTCGAAACGAAGACGGCGTTGCCGCGGCCTATACGGCCGACATTTCTAAATTCGCGGAGATCGACGCTGCCGTTTCTTCTGAGGCGGAGCGTTCCGGCGGCATAGATGCTCTCATTGTATCCGCCGGCATCCAGCGCTACGGAAACGCCCTCGATACCACGGAGGAAGAATGGGACCGGGTCCTGGACGTGAATCTCAAGGGTGCCTGGCTGGCCGCGCGCGCCGCCCTGCCGTACTTGATCGTGCGGCAGGGCGCCATCGTCAATGTCTCGTCCGTGCAGGGAATGGCTACGCAGAAGAACGTATTGGCCTATACGGTAAGCAAGCACGGCATGCTGGGCTTGACGCGTTCCATGGCCGTGGATTTCGCACCGAATGGAGTGCGCGTGAATGCGGTCTGTCCCGGCACAGTAGACACGCCGATGCTCGAGTGGGCCGCGGGGCTTGCCCCAGATCCCGCCGCCGTGTATGAAGCGTGCGTTGCCATGCATCCGTTGGGCCGGATAGCGCGGCCGGAGGAGATCGCACACGTGATTCTCTTTCTAGCCCATTCCAGTTCGAGTTTCGTTACCGGATCAGCCTGGACGGTGGATGGCGGCCTGTTAACGCTGCTCGGCGGATCACCGAAAGGGTGATAACGTAGTGAGGTTAATATGACCGAAATTGTCCGCCGTGAATTCTTATACTCGGCC
>CAADGY010000148.1 GCA_900696665.1 uncultured Acidobacteriota bacterium | reverse complement strand
GCATCAAGAGGGTTGGTCTACACTACATCGTCATTTCAAAAAATAACGATTGAGGCTAAAGCACTTCCCTTCATGGGAGCGGCCAAAATAGCTTGAAACGACGACTGTCGTGACGAACTTGGGCTAGTACTGGAACAGGTGGTGACGCTGTGGAATCACAGTATTTTCTCGCCAAAACAGATCCCGAGACCTACTCCCTCGCCGACTTCAAGCGGGAGCGGCAGACGGTTTGGGATGGGGTTCGCAATCCCCAGGCGCTAAAAGCTATCAGAGACATGAAGCCTGGCGACCGTGTGTTTATATACCACAGCGGCGGAAGGGCGGCAGTGGTGGGGCTGGCGGAGGTGGTCTCAAGGCCTCGTGAGGATCCGCGGAACCCCAAGCTGAGCGTCGTCGACCTCAGGTTTGTAACGTCTCTCGATCCACCAACGGCCCTGGTTGAGATCAAAGAATCCGGTCTGTTCTCCGATTGGGCGCTGGTACGCCAAGGACGTCTTTCTACGATGTCCGCGCCGGCTCGCTTTGTCGATTGGATGAGGGAACGCTATCCCGCACTCCAGCTCTGATCAGGCTTGCCTGCGCGGCGGCTTCGGCTTGATGAAGATGACTTCGGCGTGCTTGATCCAGCCGGACCGCAAGTCCACCCGGAACCAGCCTTCGTCGTTCTTCTCGTGGAGCCGGACCGGCGACCGTTTCCCAAACTCCTTCAGATCGGGCTGTGCCCAGGTTTTTCCCATGTCGTTGGACACGATGAAGCCGGTATTCAGTGGTGAAGCCGGAGCGCAGTGCGTGGCCAGAAAGGTGCCGTCCTGAATAATCATGCAGGCGGATTCGACTTCCGGGTTGAAAAGACGAGTATGCTTCTCGTGGTTGCGGATATCTTTTGGGTCACAGACGAAAATTCCCCGGTCGTATGGCGGCGGACCGTTGGAGTCGCTGATCCAGTAGAGCTTGCCGTCCACGAAGTTGATCCCGCCACATTTGTAGCGTGAGTTCGAGACGTCGGAGATGATGACGTCCCAGTTCCAGCGGTCCCGCCTGGCGTCGTAGGTTCCTCGCAGCCAATGGCATTCATGTCCGAATCCGCGAGTGCCGTCACCGGTGGTGGCATAAAAGGCGTTCTCGACCGGGTTATAGGCGACTGTGTGCACGTGGCGGGCGATGGTCTTGTTGTCGGGATTCCCGATAAGCGCGCCGCCCTTACCTCCGCCGGGTGCGCCTGTGTCAGAGAAAAACGGGTTCTGTCCAAAGCTGTAGGCGATCTTGACGGTACGGCCGCTGTCGGTGGAGTAGTAAATGTTCACCGGTGTCGCGCCGCCCAGGACATTGCAGTAGTTGCCCCAGACCATCATCTCTTTTCCGTCGACTTCCCAGGAAACCACTCCAGGGAGCGTGTGGAAATACCAGCCGGGGAGTTCCGGGTTCTTGGGCGTGTGCGGGATGTAGTCCGCGCCATCGGGAGTCTTGACAATCACCTCCCGATAACCTTTCAGGTTATCCGTGCTCAGATAGAGCTTCGACCCGGTGGCGAACAGGATGTTGCCGTTCTTCAGAATGTGGCTGAAGGTGATCTTAGAGGCATCGGGAAATTCGGCACTGTGCGGCCAGCTGTGCCCGTTGTCAGTTGACAGGAACACCTTGCCGTCCGCATAGGCGAACGCCTTCCTGCCGCGCTGGGAATCTATGTACTTGCCGGGAGGCTGCTCACGGTACCAGAAATATTCCGTCTCGCCGGACCTTGGTTGCTGGGTCGACTGTCCCCGGCTCACAGGACCGAGCACCGCGCCCGCAGCCGCGGTGGTTTGTATGAATCTGCGCCTGCTCAGTGGTTTCGGGTGTTTCATGATGGATATCTGACTGTAGAGGCTATCACGAACTATTGTCTATGACCACCGGACCTTCGAGAAACCCAGCCGCGCCCGTGGAGGGTCCTCACTGCCATGATCTCTACGAAACCGCAGCGGGTTTCCCAGTTTCACCCGACGCGGGACTACGCCGGCTTATGTATGCGACTTCACATGATCCAGGACCCGGCGGCACGATCCTGGGCAGCGGTGGATTCTCGCCGGTGATGAGCCTTGCACCCCGGTTGAATGTCAGGTATTCATAGGCCCATTTCAGAAATACCACCAGCCGATTCTGAAAGCCGACCAGGTACATCAGGTGCACCAACAGCCACGTGATCCAGGCGAAATGCCCCCCAAACCGGACAAAGCCGAAATCGGCGACCGCGCTTGCGCGGCCGATAGTGGCAAGGTTCCCCTTATTCAAATACCGGAAAGACGGCACCCTTGTGCCTTTCAGCCGGGCGGTAATCAGCTTTCCTACATAACGCCCCTGCTGCATGGCGACCGGAGCGACCCCGGGCAGCGGCTTGCCATCCTGTTCGAAGTGGGCCAGGTCACCGATAACAAAGATCTCCGGCCAGCCCGGGATCGTCAAATCGCTTTCTACAATCACCCTGCCGGCCTTGTCCAGCAGCGCACCGGTCCTTTTGCTCAGAACCCCTCCGAGTTCCGACGCCGCCACACCGGCGGCCCAGAGCACCGTGTGCGAGGCGATGCGCCCTGGGCCGGAGCCGTTCTCGATATCAAGCCCTTCATCGTCCACTCCAACCACCGTGCAATTCAAAATGGGGCGGACTCCTAAGGCAATCAGCGACTTCTCCGCTCTTGCCGATAACTCCGGCGGATAGGTTGGCAGCACCCGCGGAGCGGCGTCCAGCAGGAGAATTCGCGCTTCCTGAGGACGAATCGACCGGAAATCGTCTTTCAGCGTGTCGTTTGCGATACTTCCCAGTGAACCCGCCAATTCCACTCCCGTGGGACCGGCGCCCACCACCACAAACGTGAGCAACGCACGGCGTCTCTCGGGGTTCGCTTCGCGTTCGGCGGCTTCAAATGCGAAAAGGATTTTTCTCCGAATTCCGGTAGCGTCTTCGATGGTTTTCAGGCCGGGCGCCGATAGTTCCCATTCGGGGTGCCCAAAATAGCTATGCGTGCATCCGGTCGCGACAATCAGGCTGTCGTATTCCAATTCGCCATTTTCAAGGATCACCTTCCGGTTATCCACATCGATATCGACGGCCGTTCCCATTAACACCGCGGCGTCTTTTTGTTTCCGAAGAATGGAGCGAAGAGGCGACGCAATGTCCCCGGGCGACAATCCTCCAGTCGCCACCTGGTAAAGCAAGGGTTGAAAAAGGTGAAAATTGCGGCGGTCGATCAGCACCACCTGCGCCGCCGAGCGGCTTAGCATCTTGGCGGCTTGAAGCCCGCCGAAACCTCCGCCAATAATGACAACCCGGTGCATAGAGTCTTATGGATGATTGAGAGGCGTCAGACGGTTCGGAGTTCCGGTTTCATTCCGATGCGCCGGAGCACAAGAAACTCCGAAATATTCTCAGCCGTCAGCAATCCGACCAATTGTGCGCCGTCCATAACGAGGGCACAAGACCCCGCCTGCCCCATCTTGGGTAACGCTTCGGCCAGATCCATATCGGGAGTGAGCACGGTGAAGTTGCGGTTCATCGCGGAGGCGACGTAGGTCTCGGGGCCCTCCGTCGCCATGAAACGCACCAAAGAATTCCGGCCAAGTAGTCCGATCACGCTCGCGCCGTGCAGGACGGGAAAGTCCTGCTGCGAGGTGGAAAGCAGCAGGTTCGCCGCGTCCCCGATTGTGTCGCCATGCGAGAGGGTCCGGAAATCCGTCACCATGGCAGCTCTTACCGGAATACCCTGCGTGAGCGACCGGCCCACTACGGCGGCCGCCTCCTGCGATGCTCCCAGGTACACAAAAAGCGCGATAAACACCAGAAAGAACTGCATATAGAGCAGGCCGATCAATCCCATCAACATGGCCAGCACCTGCCCCGCCCGGGCTGCGACCCGTGTCGCTTCGTCTTCGGATTGAACCCGCGCCAGAAGAGACCGCAACACCCTTCCGCCATCCATTGGATATGCCGGCAGCAAGTTGAACAGCGCGAGTACGAGGTTGCCGGCTGCAATGCGCTGCAGCAGGTTTCCGTCGGAGGCGGTGATAATCTGCTCCCATGGCAGGATCGTTCCCCACCGGAACAGGCTGGCGAAAATGACACCGGCGATCAGCATATTTACCAGAGGGCCCGCTAGTGCGATCCACAATTCCTCTCTGGCTTTGGGGTTCCGGTTGAGGCGTGCCAAGCCGCCGATCGGAAACATGACGATCTCGAGCGTGCGGATCCCGTACCGTTTTGCTACGGCGGCATGGCCGAGCTCATGCAACAGCACAGACAGGAACAGAGCGGCGATGTAGACGGCGTTCATCGGCGCGGACTGAGTCCCACTCAACCCGAGCACGACCAGAAAAATGGCTAGCAGAAGGAACGTGAAGTGAAGGCGTATAGGCACACCCAGGGCGGAAAACACGTTTACCGAGCCAGGGAAAGCCTGCTCGCGTGGCTCGCGCTGGCGTTCTTGTGCTTGCATTCCGCTCCCGCACCACTCCTGCATTCACCATAGCGCATTCGCCGATCAACCCAGCAATTTCTCGATCTTCAACCGGAGCTTGTCGACTGTGAAGGGCTTCTGGAGAAAGTCTGTGCCGGTGTCCAGCCGGCCAATCAGGGAATGCTCGTAGCCGGAAATGAATAGCACTTTTAAATTTGGGTTGGATATACGGAGACGCGCCGCGAGCTCTCTGCCGCCCATCTGGGGCATAATCACGTCTGCCAGAAGCAAGTCGATTTCCGGACGGTGGCTTTCCATCAGCCGCAGGGCTTCCATGCCGTTGGAGGATTCAAGCACGGAAAAATCAGATCCCGTAAGAACGGCCCGAAGGAATTGCCGGGTAGAAGCCTCATCTTCCACCAGCAAGATAGTTCTCTTGCGATTTGCCTCGTGGGCGTTCATCGTTCAGAAGCCTCGCCACCGTCTGATAGTCCGCCGTATGACATGCAGCCTGGATTTTTCATCGTATAACGTGTGGAGGGAGTCTTGTGACACCAGTCGACTTGTTCCCACCGTGCCAAGCAGACTCGCGCGTTGCCACGCCTGTTACGGACCGCTCGAGCGATTATCGCTATTCGATACACTCTTCGAGCGCCGAGATCAGGTGTTCCCGCTGCACCGGCTTCGATACGAAACCCCGCATGCCCGCTTTCCGGCATAACCAACGGCATTCGTCCGTTTCGTTGGCCGTGAACGCCAGGACCGGGATCGTTGCGCAGCCAGGTATCTTTCGAAGGTGCCTGGTGGTCTCAAACCCGTCCAGATCAGGCATTTGCAGGTCCATCAGCACGGCATCGAACCGCGTGGCCGCCAGTGCTTCCAGCGCGGCCGTGCCGGAGGTGGCGCCCGAAACCTGATAAGGCCCCGGCTTCAATATGTGCGCCACAACCTGTTGCACAACGCTGTTGTCGTCCACCACCAGGATCCGTGCTTTCTTTCCTGGTGCAAGCGGCGCCACCGGAGGCGCATCGCCGGGCACATCGAGCGGAATCGCGAAAGTGAACATGCTGCCCTCGCCCAGACAGCTCTCCACGCTGATCTGTCCTCCCATTAACGCCACCAGCTTTTGGGCTACCGACAAGCCAAGTCCCAGACCGGCGTACCGGCGCGACAACCCTCTGTCGGCCTGGTGGAAAGATTCGAAAATGGAGTCGAGTTGTTCCTGGGCAATCCCGATCCCGGTATCTACAACGGCGACGCTCAGGTGGAAGCGGTCATGGCGCCTCTCCCCCTGTGCTCTCACTTCCACCCGGCCCTGCGGCGTGTACTTAACCGCATTGTTCAACAGGATGCTGATGATGCGGCGAATCCGGATGGCGTCGCCAATCGCAACCGGCGGAAGGCCTTCCGCGCGGTTATACACGAGTTCGAGTCCCTGCGCCTCCGCTTTGGCCTTGTATTCTGTGACGGCTGTGTGCAACAGCCCGGCGAGATGGAATTCCGCCCGGTCACAGACAACCTGGTCCGCCGAAAGCGCCGCGAGTTCGAGCGTGGAGTCCAGGATCTCGTTAAGTGTTTCGGCGCACAGGCGCGCCGCCCGGATGTATTCCCGTTGTTCCTCATCGACGGAGGTCTCCATCAACAAGTCGATCATGCCCATGATTCCCGTGAGTGGCGTCCTGATTTCATGGTTCAGGCTGGCAAGAAATTGCTCCTTCAGTTGCCGGACGCCGGCCGCAGCCTGGCTGTTTGTTCCATTGACGGCTTCACGATGCGAGGTATCAGGGGATGTTGACATGACAGCCTGCTTCCTGAATCGGCAAGCAGTGCCCGCAGGTTTAGGCTGGTTGGAGGATGCCCGGTAGTTCGTAGAAAGTAGCGACTCTCCATTCCCCGAGGCGTGATAGCCTCAGGGAAATTTCTCGGCAAAGAAAAGGAGAGTCGCTATGCAGAAACGAT
>CAADGY010000147.1 GCA_900696665.1 uncultured Acidobacteriota bacterium | reverse complement strand
GGGTGCGCGACATGAAAGTGGAAGTCATGCTGCCCGACGGCCCTCCCAATAGTCTTCAAAGCGAGCGTTGAGGTGACAGCAGCGGAGGGCCAGGATGGCGTTGGCGCCCCGGAGAGTCCAGAACATTCCGGATTGTTTCAGGCGGGAGCTGACGACTGTCTTGCAGCCGGCCTCGATGACACCGGAGCCGGCAAACAGATGCTGGCGCCGGAACTTGGGATACCGCATGCGTAGCGCGTTGCGCTGGAAGTAGTCGGCCTCGGTACGGAGCTTTTCTGCGAGTTCGGGATTATCGGTGCGAATGGAGCGCAGCGCCACTGTGAGCTTTTTTATTCTGCCGCGGTCAAGCAGATCCTGGTGTATGACCATCCAGCGCTTCTGGCCGGCTTCGTCATTCGGGCGCAGCCTGCGCGCCAGTTCCCACAGGTGCTGCCGGGCATGGTAGAGGTCGACGATCTGGATGGCCCCGGGGAAGTGCTGGCCGGCGAGATTCCAGATCCATTCCGCCCCATCACCGATCACGACCTTCTTTTGCGCCCGGCTCCAGCCCCGGTTCCAACCTTCCACGTAGAGACGCTTGCCAAACTCCTCAGCGGCTCAATCGCACCGACATAGGTGGTGGCATCGGGATCGCGAATGGCATAGCCTTCCTTGTCCCATGCTGTCTGGGTGAAAACGCAGCCGAGTTTGACCTCTCTGGTATGTGCGGGCAGACCGTCCAGTTTGCCTTTGCGGCCCACTGTTTCCTTCTTCACCACCGGCACTCCGGTGCCGTCCATCTGGATATAGAGAATGCGGACAGGTTCGCCGACAGTGATCGGCAGATCGAGTTGCACGGCGCGGTCGATCTGTTGTTGCTCCCTTTGCGCCACATCGGCGCCGATGGTTTCAGCCACGCGTTCCACCGGCTTAGTGGTGACCTCCAGTCCGGCCAGCAGTTTCATCTGCTCGCGGCCGTGATCGAAGGGAGTGTCTTGACCCACCAAGGCTTGCATTCGCCGCGCACCGGGCGAGAACTCGGTATGCACAATATCGAGTTCCTGATCGGCAGGAAACTGCCCCTGATGACAGTGCGGGCACAGATACCATGGCCTTGACACCTCCACCCTGCCGGTGGCGGTCAGCACTGTTTTCGAACGCAATTCACGATATCGTGCTTGCTCCCGTGCGACTTCTTGCTGGATCGCGTCGGCCGTCCTTTTTCCTGTTCACGCAGGGGCTGCTCTCCGACTGGCCGCAGCCGGCAGATCTTCTCATTCACCTCCACCAGTTCCCGGCCGAGTCGCTGATACTCGCGGAACTCGGCGATCTCCCGTTCGGCCTTCTGCACCGCGGCGGGAGTGGGCAAAGCTTCGGTTACCGTCTTGCCACGCCACTTGTACGTCAACCGAAGGTTTGGCCCGTGACCTGGGTCCTCCGCCCGCGCGCAATGGCAACTCGGTTTTCCACAGCGAAACACGGCTCCCACCACAGAGCCGGGGCGCATGTCTTTCAGACTTGCCAGAGCCCGAAGCAATTGCGCGCGCTGGGATTCCAGCGCTGACAGGCTCTCAGTCATGGATGCCTCCTTCTAGAAGTACTACATACTTCTAGAATACACCCCATATCCCCGAATCGGCCAAATTCTCCATTCCTATGTCGCGCACCCGGTGGAAGCGGGCGGTCCGTAAACAGGATAGAGTATTGCTATCCTAAGGTTATTGCCTCGATAACACCACAGCAGTGAAGAATCCCCATGAAATTGAGTTTCATCCTTCCCTGTTTACCGGCGGTCCTGTTGTGCCAAACCCAGCCGCCGCAAACGAAACCGGACCCCCAACCGGCAGTGGCTTCTGATCCCGTCGTCCTGTCCGTCGCGGATGAGAAAATCACCAGGTCCGAGTACGAGCATCTCATCCGCTCCATGCCAGAGCGGGTGCGGGCTCAAGCCGAGGGAGCAGGAAAGCGGAAAATCGCAGAAGAGCTGGCACGCCTCAAAGCGATGTCACAGGAAGCGCGGAAACGGGGTCTCGACAAAACGCCGAAGGTCCGGCAGCAGTTGGATTTCCAGCGTGATAACGTTCTTGCGAATGCACTGTTCGAGGAACTCACCGCCGGCATCCGTCTCGACGAAGCAGTTCTGAGAGGATACTACGACCAACACAAGCCGGATTTTGAAAGAGTAAAGGCGCGACACATCCTGGTTCGTTTCACCGGCTCACGGGTGCCTGTCGGGGAAGGGAAGAAAGACCTATCCGAAGCGGAAGCGCTGGCGAAAGTACAGAACCTGCGGGCCCGCATTGACGCGGGAGAAGACTTCGCGGCGGTGGCGAAAGCGGAATCGGACGATCCGGGTTCGGCTCCCGCCGGCGGCGACTTGGGCACCTTCGGACGCGGACAGATGACGGGTCCGTTCGAACAGACTGCTTTTGCGCTTCCAGTGGGCCCGGTCAGCGAACCGGTAAAGACGGAATTCGGCTATCACCTGTTACAGGTACAGCAACGGGCGGCGCCCCCGTTCGAAGAGGTCCGGACGCAAATCCAGAACCGGTTGAAGCCGGAACTGGCACGCAAAGCGGTGGAAAAGATCCAGGGGCAAACACCGGTAACCATTGACGAAACGTATTTTGGAAAGCCCGCTTCCCAGACGCCGTAGATTCACTTGCGGGCCAGCCAGGCAATAAAGAGGCCGTCCGGCGCCACGTCTGCCCAATAGGAGATGTAGCGGCTTGAGACCTCTCGGCAATGGCGGCGCAGGAGGCGTTCGAGTTGGCGGCGCTTAAACCACGTTTCCCATTCCGGTGTCTGGAGGCGCCCCCAGTGTCTGGCGTTTTTGTCGATGATGATCAGCGGTCCGGAAGGCCGGACTACACGGCACATCTCAGACACCGCCAGTTCGATGTCGACGGCGTGCTCGATCGACTCCGTTGCATAGACCGCGTCGAAGCAGCCTGTTTCGAAAGGTAACGCCGTCATCGAGCCCGCTGCGCGATGGATGCCCCGCGGCACAAACCGGAGCATGGCTTCCGTCAGATCGAACGCCACCAGTATGGCCCCGGGATTGCGGTCTTTCAGCACGCGAGCAAATCTCCCCTTGCCACAGCCCACGTCGAGGACACGTTTCCCCTGAAGATCGCCGAACCGCTCGACAATCAGTTGCACGTGGTAAATGCGGGGATCGACCGTCGAAGGGAACTGTTCTTCGTCACTTGCGGCTTCTTCGAAAGAAGCGCGGATCCGCCGGAGCAGATCCGCGTCCAATGGGGGCTTTGAGCGGCGAAAAAAACGCGCCAGCCAGTTCACGGCTTAACAGGATGCCGAAAAAGAGAGTTCGGCTCTCTCGCGGTCACAGCTCCGCAAATGCCTATATACATGCGACCACCTTTCTGGGCAGAAGCGCGAGCAAGAGATTCTCACTCCTTTCAGCACTCTCCTCAAGCGTGCGTCAGGAAGATAGGCAGGCCAAGCTTGTTGGCATAATTGGGCCGGTAACGCTCGACGTTGTACATATTCGCGATGTCCACTCTTCGGGCGCCAAGCTTGGGGTCGGGGATTTCTGCCATCGTGTAGCAGCCGTTGACAATGGCGGCCATAAGCCCGCTCCTTCCGTCCAGCACGGTATCGAGCGCCATGTTGCCGAAGGTTGTCGCCACCAGTTTGTCCACAAAATCCGCTTCGCCGCTGCGGAGATCGTAGGTCAGATCGCTGATCACGGTTTCTTCCCTGGTGCGCGCATTGATCTCCGCTCCGAGTTCCTCACCGACACTGAACTTTTTGCGATGGCCGAATGCGTCTGCTTCTCCGTACTCCTTGACTTTATGTCCTTCCCACTCGGCGCCCTCTGAAAGTACAACGATCGAATAGTTGCTGGGGTTATTCCGCTTGTCGCTGATCAGGAACTCGATCATTTTTTCGAGGTTGAATTTGTATTCGGGGATTGCGCAGCGAATGTTTGTCACATATGCGGTGTAGAGGGCGGTGTATCCTGCGTCGCGTCCAAACACACGGAAGATGCCGATGCGTTCGTGCGAGCCCACCGTTGTACGTTGGCGGTTGATTGCATCCATCGCACGGGTGATCGCAGTGGAGAAACCGATACAGTACTCGGTATTCCGGACATCGTTATCCATCGTCTTCGGAATAGCGACTACGGGAAAACCCTGCTTATGAAGCGCCGCTGCATAGCTGAGGGTGTCGTCGCCGCCGATGGCGATCAGGTAGTCGATCCCCAGCGACGACAGGTTCTTGAGCACGTGTTTGCTGACGTCGTAGACGGTGGAGGTAACACCCTTTTTCGTGAACTCCGATTTTGGAAAATCCGCAGCGTTGAGGAAATCAGGCAGGGATTTCATCTTCGAAGGGTTCGTCCTGCTGCTGTGAAGAAACGTACCGCCCGTACGGTCGATGGTTCGGGTATTCTCGCGGTCCAGCGGCCGGACATATTTCGCTTTGCTGGCGGGATCGTCGAGGTTCAGATGTGTCAGGCCTTCCCATCCCCGCCGGAAGCCGATCACTTCGAGATTTGCTTCAGAACCACGATACACAACGCTCTTGATTACGGAATTCAAGCCTGGGACGTCGCCGCCGCCAGTTAATATACCTATCCTCTTGGCCATGAATGCTCCTGAAAAAAGATCGGGACAACCTAGTATTATTTCACAACCAGGCCCGGGTGCTGGCGCCCGGCTGTGATATGGTTACCTGTCATGCAGCCCGTGCAATCGACGGCTCCGGCACAGGGGCCGCAACCTGTTTCCTCTGCCCGGCGGTGGGCCATCGTCGTGCTTCTCTGCCTGGGAATGATGATCGCCTACTTCGACCGGGTGAACCTGTCGATGGCGTTGGCGCTCCCCGAATTCGTCAGCTTCTTTAACCTGACCGACTCGGATCGGGGTGAACTGAACTCGGCGTTCTTCTGGTCGTATGCCATATTGCAGATTCCGGCCGGATGGCTTGTGGACCGCTACGGCGTGAAGTTTCCCTACGCCTTGGGTCTGCTGAGTTGGAGCCTCATCTCCGCTGGTACTGCTTTCGCCAGTTCGTTTTCACAACTGATTGGTATCCGTCTGTTGCTTGGATTCGGAGAATCGGTGGTGACGCCGGCTGGTATGCGGTGGATTCGCTATAACTGCGCCGAACACCAGCGCGGCCTCATCATCGGGCTCTACATGGCCGCTGCAAAGGTGGGACCCGGTATCGGCGCCATTATCGCCGCGTTCCTGATTGCGCAAACGGGATGGCGGAATATGTTTCTCATCCTGGGACTCGGGTGCCTGGTGTGGTTGATTCCCTGGATGCTGCTGGTGCGGAATAACGACCGTGAACTGGAGCAGGCTTCGGTAAAGGCCGACAACAAACCCTCCATACCCTTCAATACCGTGATTCGAAGCCCGGTGATATGGGGCACGGTCATCGGCACATTTTGTTATCAGTACTTCGTTTACTTTTGCCTCACCTGGATGCCTTCGTATTTCATAGAGCATCGCGGTTTGTCGCTCAACTCCACGGGTTGGTACACGGCGTTCACATTTTCGGGCATGGCGATCGTGGCGACGGCGGCGGGTTTCGTCGCGGACCGGATGATTGCCTCGGGACGCGATCCGGTCCGGGTACGCAAAGGGTTCGTCATCGCCGGGTTCGTTGCGGCATCCACGGAACTGATCGGCGCGGTGTCTGACTCGGCTTCGGTGGCCCTGTTCTTTGCCGTGTTCTCGCTCAGCGGGCTGGGATTGATGACGGCGAACTATTGGGCGTTAACACAGACGCTGATCCCCGGCGCGGCTGTCGGGCGCATCGTTGGAATCCAGAACTGCGCTGCGAACCTACCTGGAATTGCGGCGCCCCTGCTTACGGGATGGCTGAAAGAGGCAACGGGCAGCTATGAAGCTCCGATGCAGGCGATCTGGGTTTTTCTTCTGACAGGAATTGCAGCTTATGTGTTTCTGGTGCGGAAAAAATATGCGCCCGGCGCTCAGCCTGCACAGAGTTGATGCGATGGAGGCTAAAGAAGGAAGCGCCGGTGGACGATCCATGGGAGAGCGCGGCAGGATTGGCGTGTCCGATGGAGCTCCGGAGGTTTTATATTGACGCCGTCAGCAGGTATCCTGGATAATGATAATGCTCGGCTATCAATTACATACCGCAATCAGGCATCGCTTAACGCGGCGGCGCCGTCGTTGCATTCATACCGCGCGGTCTTCGGAATGAAACGTCTTCTTACTGTTCTTCTGGCAATCGGCCTTTTTCAAAGTCTGGTATTCGGCGCGTCGACGCGAAAAAAGACCACCGGCAAATCGACGGTGAAGAAGACTTCCGTCCAGAAAAAGATAGTTCAGAAAAAGAAAGTCTCCTCGAACATTAAGCGTGTCAAAAAAGCGACGCCGAAACGCGCCAAGCGGCGTGCTTACCGGCGGCGTGCCTCCAGTGTCTGGAAGACCCCCACCTTTGCCGATTCCACCTCGCACGATCAGATCAACGGCGAGGATCTTGAAATCCGGCGGGCGGCTGTCGAGGCGCTTGGACCTTACAACGGTTCCATAGTGGTGGTGGACCCCAGTAATGGGCGCATTCTCAGCATGGTAAACCAGAGTCTGGCGCTATCAACCGGTTTCATCCCGTGTTCCACCGTAAAGCTCATAACCGGACTGGCGGGATTGAACGAAGGCATCATCGATCGTGATACACAGATGCGGCTCAGTAAGCGATCCAGCCTGAACCTGACATCCGCGCTTGCGCATTCCAACAACACTTTCTTTGCCAACATCGGCCTAAAATTGGGCTTCGAGAAGGTTCGTCATTATGCCCAAATGCTTGGTTTGGGGGAAAAAGCCGGGTTCAACATCGAGGGTGAAAGTCCAGGGGAGCTGACCACGCAGCCTCCCAAACGGGGTGGTGTCGGAATGATGACCAGCTTCGGAGAAGGTATTTCCATGACGCCTCTTCAATTGGCTGCCATTCTGTCCGCCATTGCCAACGGCGGCCGACTGTACTATCTTCAATATCCCACCAGCCCGGAAGAACTCGTTGCCTTCGAACCAAGACTGAAGCGCGAGCTCGCGCTAGATCCGTGGATGCCCGAAATCAAATACGGCATGAGAGCAGCCACCATGTACGGCACTGCGCGCCGCGCAAATTACGGTTCCGATGAGCCCGTGTGGGGCAAAACCGGAACCTGCACCGATTTCGGCAAGGCTGCCCATATGGGCTGGTTCGGTTCGTTCAACGAAGTTGACGGCAGGCAACTGGTAGTGGTCGTGATGCTCACCGGAGGCAGGCCAGTCAGCGGTCCGCTCGCTTCCAGTATCGCTGGCACGTTCTACAAGCTGGTGGCTTCTCGCGGCTATTTCCCGGGGCAACCCTCCACGGTACCGGTTGCGCTGATTTCAACAGAGCAGTGCTGCACGCTGGAGCTTTCGGCGAACTGACTGTCAGGGATTTGTTTGCCGGATCCGGCCTTCCCAACGTAGCCCCGCACGCCACAGCAGTGGCTGTCCGGTAACCGGCGTGGGAGTGAGTCCGACGATGTACTCGCGATCCAGGAGGTTTTCAAACGCGGCGAAAGCTGCGAGTCTGGACGTCACCCGCTGCCGGAGATATAGTTGTACCGTTGTGAAACCCGGTAAAGGACGATCCGGCAGATCTTCCAGTTGATTGCTGTAACTGCGTATCCCGGCCGAAGCGAGAGTCCCGCCGCGATGCCACGAGACTTGTGCCGAACCTTGATGCCGCGGGATCTGCGGTACCCGGCGCCCATTGCTAAATCGCGAATCCACGAACAGGTATCCCAATTCGCCATTCCATCGCCGCCAGTGTCCGCGCACATTCATCTCGAAGCCCCGGGATAGGGCCTCTTCCGCATTCCTTCGTTGCCGGATGATCTGATTCGAGGTGCTCTCGAGAGTGACGTTCGCGATCAGGTCCCGCAGGGAATTGCGATACAGGCTGAAGCTGGCCTGTGCAAATTCACCGGACCAATCGAGGCCTGCCTCGACGCCCGTCAGCGTTTCGGGCCGCAGGTCCGCATTCGCACGCGTCACGGCATTGCCCACCCGGAATTCACGAAACAATTCGTTTAACGTGGGTGCGCGGAAGGCTTTGTAGGCGGAGCCGCGGGCGCGAAAAGGGCCCAGATTGACGGTCATGCCCCCGCTCGGACTGAAAAAGGAATGACCACCGCTGGCGAACTGCTGGCGGCCCCCCAGAAAGAATTTGGCACGCCGTGCGGTTGCATCCAGTTGTGCGAATACACCTTGCTGAAACTGCATTCCACCGCCGATTCGTTTTCCTCCGGCGGCGGGGGAATCGATGCTATAACCTTCCACACGTTGTGCATCGGTTCCGAAAAGCGAATTCCACCAGGAATCCCTATGACGCCAGAGAGCCGCCGCTCCTATGGCTTCAGAAGGAACGCTCTGCCGGAACGTCAGGCTTTCCGAGTTGCGGCCTGGTGCGATAGAGGAAAAGGCGCTCCGGAACTCTCCACGTGTGTGATAGGCTAGCAGCGAAAAAGAGTCATCCTGCTGCTCGCGGTGGTAGTGTCCGGCCAGCGTTCCGAGGCCTGTGGAATTCCTTTGAAGCCTGGTTCCATTACCGCGCTCTTCCGCAAGCAGATTCAAGTTCATGAAGAACCTGTCGTGTGGGTTGAAGTAATCCAGGTGAGTGTCCCCAGACAGAAATCTTACAGTGGCCCTTCGATCCACGCTGCCGCGCCACTCATCCGGAACCGTAAAATACCCGCCGGTCATAAAGCCCCGGCTGCTGGCCGAAAACGCAAACTCCTTCCAGACATTGGAGACCCCGGCAGACGCGTTATATGTGCCGTGGTTGCCTGCTTCGTATGCGGCCGTTATCCGCCGGGGCTCCGGCTGCCTGGAAAACATGGCGATAGCTCCACCGAGCGCGCGGTCTCCGAAGACACTGGTGGAGGCTCCGCGTGAGATTTCGACACGGTCTATCTCTTCCGGCGCGAAACGGGTCCAGTAGACCCACCCACCGAACGGATCGTTGACGGGGATTCCATCCCATAGCACAAGCGTCCGGCTGGCGCCGCTCGAACCAATCCCGCGCAATGAAATGCCCTGCGTGGTGGGATGCGCAACTAGGCTGGACGAGCGGCGGAAAAGACTGAATCCCGGCACGCTGCGCAGCCGATCATCGAGATTGACGCCGGGCGTCTCACCCAATACCTCCGAGTTGAGAACGGACACGGATGCCGGGGCATCGGCGCTGATGTTTTCAACTACGGTGATGGAGGTTTTCACCGGTTCCAGTGCCGGTTGAGCCAGCGCTGCCGAAAGCATCGGTATCCAGCATGCGAGCACTTGTCCAACCGGCCGCGAGAAACCTATCCGGAATCGTCGTAAACACAATTTTGAAACTTCGCTCATCACCAGGTGCGGGAGGCGCCTTTCCTTTGAGTGGGGAGGTCTCAGCCAGATACTTCAGGATAGTATAGACGTCGCCTTCTTCAGGAAAGGTGAGATCGAAGTCCTGCGTACGAAAGCGAACCCGGGCGCCGCGCTCACTGACGTGCCACACGAGGAACGCACAACAGTCCACCGCTTGTTCGAACCATTCGAGTCTTTCCGGGGCGACTTCCAGGTCAAGAAATATCTCGATGAGCTGCTCCTGCTCCTGGGCAAATTCCCGGACCTGCAAGTCGCCTGTGTGCGCCGTGGCTTTCCAGTCCACGTGGCGCGCGCTTTCGAGCGCTTCGTATGGGCGGATGCGGTAGAAGTCATGGCCGCGCCCGCGATAATACGCCTGGATTTCGCCGGAAAGCGCCTGTAAGAGGGCCTCGAAACCGGATTGCGGACCAATGGAGGGGTATACCAGAATCTCGCGGCGCAGCCGGACTCGGATGCGGCGCTCGGTGAATCCGAACGGAAAACGCGTGGAAAATTGAAAGCTGTTCTCGCGATAGATCCCGCGGCGGGTGAAGAGGACCTCTACCCCTTCTTCCACCGTTGCATTACGCGGAATGGATGGAAAGTAGACCACCGACGACATCCCGGTATCTGGAGAGCCTGCCAGGTGGATGGAGAAAGAAGGCATCCAGGATTTTGAGTTTCGGATTAGAATCCGCGCGCTGGTCCGGGCGCGGGCCGAGATATGCTCCGAAAGCACGAAGTCCAGTTCGAGGCCGGAAAGGGATAAGCGGCTGACGAATCCGGAAACCAACAAGGTCGACAGGAGCGCCGCGAAGAGCAGGAACAGAAGATTATTAGCGGAAACAAAGGCGGCGACTCCGACAAGTGAAATCGTGAAAGTAAATAAGAGACCACCCACTGTTACCTGGTGGCGCAGCGCCATTTCCAGGGTGTCCCGAAGCGCTTTCCAAATGGACCTGACGCTCACGGAAGTGTCACCATTGTGAAGCCAGCAGGTTCACGATCTTGTCCGTCAGATCGCGCACAGCGGCCGCGGGCACATCGTAGTGATTGGCCAGGATGGAAAATGCCAACTGTCCGCCCCGCCTGCCGTCAACATATCCGGAGAGCGCGCTGACATGACTGATAGTTCCCGTCTTTGCGCGCACGCGTCCGGCGGCTGCGGTACCACGGTATCTATGCTCGAGCGTGCCATCTTCTCCGCCCACCGGGAGAAGTCCAAGCCAGGCATCACGTTGCGGCGAATGATACATGTGCCGGAGCAGGCTAACGACGGCGGAAGGGCTGACCAGCGTTTTTCTGGAAAGCCCGGAGGCATCCTCGAAGTGATAGGCCTCCGGCAGGATCCCGATTTCCGAAAGAAATGCTTCCAACTCCGCCAGACCCGCTTCGCGGCTGCCGAGATCTCTCCGTATCCGGCCCACTTCCCGCAAAACGACCTCTGCTTGCAGGTTCTGGCTGATTTTGTCGATGACCCGCAGGCTCTCAATCAGCGGAGGAGAGGTGCGCTTGGCCAGCTCGATTCCGCTCGCCAGAAAGCGGGGATTCGGACCTCGGGTAAGGTCGCCGATCTCACCGGGCAGCAGATGGCGAGCGACGGGCTCGCCTGTGATCTGCACGCCTCGCCGGATTAACAGGTCCTGGAACACTTCCGCCGCGTAGAGGGCGGGATCGTCCACGGCCAGATACTGAACACTGGGGCGCGAGGAGGATGGCAGCGTACCCCAAAGGCGGACCAGTCTGGAGGCGGGTAACCGGTGAACCGAGATCTTTCGTGTGCCCCCGGCGGTCGTCTCCACGTGGTTCTGAAACACGTAGTACTCAAAAGCAGGCGACACCAGCAGTCCGGCAAGGCCGCCAGAACTGGCGGATGGCTGGAGCGTTATGCGAATCGAATTGTCGCCAACGATCAAGGCGCTGGCGGGTGCTCCGTATTCCCAGATGGCATCGTCCACGGTCCAGCCGTCCGGATAGGGTTCCCAGACATATGCGGTGTCGTCACCCACGACATCCCCTTCGATACGGTTCACACCGGCAGCGACAACCTGATCGGCCAGTGAGGCCAGGGGAGCGAGTGGATCGCCTTCGACAGGACCGGGACGATACGGCAGAGACCGGGCGGAAAGAGTCATGTCGCCGCCGCCCATCAGCAGCAGATCGGAACGTAGGATTCCATCCGGCGCGGCTGGGACCGTCGACACGACTCGCGTGTAGAAGCGGTGATCCGGTCCGAGTTTTTGCAATGCCAAGGCAGTTGAAAAGAGCTTGGTGTTGGAAGCGGGAGTGAAAAGCTTATCCTGGTTGCGGTTGTACAGCAATTGTCCCGTGCGGAGGTCTAGTATTTGAATTCCCCAGTAGGCTCTTTCTACTACCGGAGAATCTTTAAGCAGTACATCAATTCGGGCGCTTAGCGGCCCCTCGCGGGCCACAAGGGTTTGAGTGACAAGTAGCAGTAGAGCGACACGTCCCATTGATCGATTTACCCCAGACCTGTAGGTTTACCTGCAGGTTCCTCAATCCTGATTTCAGCACCCCCCGACAACTTGGCGGTCAGCCAGATCATCAGCGCAAGCACAAAGACAGCAAATGTACCTAACAGGGGGAGCAGCATAACCACTCTGATGCCCCAAAACTCAGCGAAATACCCTAGAGTACCGGGCGCCAGGAGCCCGCCGATGGAGGCTACGGCAGAAATTCCATTGAACAAACCAGGATGGTAGTTCGGAAATCGTAGACCGATCTTTTCCACCAGCAAGGGGTAGACGACGGCGAAGCCGAGCCCTAGCAAAACGATCGCCGTTATAGCGCCGAACCGGTTGTTGGTGAAGCTCAGAATCAGACAGCCGAAAACCGCGCAGGCGGCGCTACCTATCAGCAGCCACCCCCGCTTCATCCGAGGAATTACGAAATGAGCGGTGAGCCGGCCCACCAGCAGTGTAAGCCAATACAAAGAGAGGAGCAGGAGCGAGGTTTCCGGGCTGATGCCGAGCCGTTGTATCAGAAACAGCGGAAGCCACGCGGCGACGGACCACTCATTCCCGAATTGGAAGAATAGTAGAAGCGTGAAGAGGATTGCTGTGGGGGTTTGGAGATCGTGGAGCACGTCCCGCAACGGGCGATCTGTGACCAGCGAATCGCTGGGGAACCGGGAATTCATGTACAAGATGAAGAAATACCCTGGAATCGTTGATAGCAAGATCAAAATGCTGGAGACTGTATAAACATAAAAAGTGCTGGCGACAAGCAGCGAGGTCACCATGCAGCCGAGCCCGAAGAGCGCACCAGCAAGGTTCACGGTAGAAATACCGCTACGCCGGTACATGGGCGATATCGTCCGAAAAAGTCCCGAATGGAGAAGACCCGAAGCTAGGCCGAGGGCAAAGAGGCCGGGAATGCGCCAGGCGGGCCGGAAGGATGGCGGCACTGCTGCAAGGAAGAGGAACCCCGCCATCGCGAAAGCAGAACCAAAAGAAAGAATGGACGACGTAGACCGGTGCGCCAGCACTCGTTGCCCGAAGTGTACGCCTGCCAGAATGCCCGCACTGAGAATAAAGAAGTAGTTGCCAGCCGCGATGAAATCGGAGGTAAGATGATATCGCCACGCGGGCAAAATAGCTCCCACAAACGATAACAGCACCCCTGATAGAAAGAAACCGGCGATGGCACGCCGTCCGGAAGCAGCGTCCAGACTATCGGGCTGCTCGCGAGCGGGGCCGGGTATCACTTGGAGTATTGTAGCGCGATAGACGCTCCAGCTTGGCTAGGTGTCCTATCAATACGGAAATCTGTAGGTATAGTTCCGACTGAGGCCGCCAACTATGACAATTCATATGGGGCGCAACACAATAGAACCGCTTAATGACGGTCACTGAATTGCAAAACCATTGGTGGGGTTCCTGATAGAGGTTTGAGGCTTTGGTTGGAGCAGCCTCTTCGCGTGAAGGTTTGGCATAGCGCCAAACCTTCTTTCTTTCTCTGCTACACTGGCATTCTTGTTCTTCTGAATGCTCTCTTTCTATCGCCGCTACATCGATAAGTGGGACCGGCGCCTG
>CAADGY010000146.1 GCA_900696665.1 uncultured Acidobacteriota bacterium | reverse complement strand
GTAGTGACTTCGCGCATGCCAAAACGTTCTTCCATGCGGTCGCGCTCGTTGCTGCCCTGCACCAATCGAACGGTCGCGGTATAGAGATGAGGGTCCTCGGGCGTCCATAAACGTGCCTCTGGAATCGTGACCGTCACTTCCGCCTCGCCGCCGCGTAACGCGCCGGCGCCTGTGGCACCGCCCACGTTCACCTCGACCCGCACACCGGAAACGGAGTCCGCTCCGGCGACGGACACACGGAAGGCGGCTGTCTTTCGCTCGATGGAAGGAACAATCGCCACTTCGGAAATTCGCAGCGGGTCGCTCGCTTCGAGCTCCACGTTCCCATACAGACCGCCCCAGCTTGCGATGTAGTTGACCATTCCGGTGGGCTCGTCGCCGGGCTGCGTGCGCGGGCCTTCGTTGATGGTCGCGCCCGGGTTCACAATGCGGAATGCGATCGTATTCTCCGAGCCCGGCCGGATGGCCTGTGTCACATCGAATTCGAAAGGTGCGCTGATGCCATCGTGCTCGCCGATCCTGTGGCCGTTGACGTAGAGCGCGACGCGGCGCAACGCCCCGCCTACGCGCACATGCACCGTTTTCCCTTTCCACGATGCCGGGATGGCAACCTGGCGGCGATACCACGCCTGCCCTTCATAGTGGTTTCGCACGATGCCCGAAGGCTCGCCCACGCCTTGCGCCTGCCAGGTGCCCGGAACTTGCAAACGGCGATCGAACGGAACGCCGGGCGAGTGCCACTCCTGCGTATCGCCAACGGATTTGGGATCGGTGCGGAATTCCCAGGCGCCATTCAGGTCGATGCGCGGCCGGGTGGCGGAATAACACACTGCGGAAACGAGAGCGGCAGCTAGCAGTAGTCTCACTCCTAGACCGTAACACCAACCGCGTTAATGAGCCCGTTGCCGCGCGCATTATCCTCCAATTAGCTGGAACTTTGAGAATGAAATGCGAATGACAGGCATCGTGCGAACGTATAATCGCGTAACGGATGATCACCGCGATTATTGCGCTCCTTCTGTATGTTTCTCCGCGAGCGGCCGCCGATTCTCTCGCCGGACAGGTGACCATCTATCGCGACACGTATGGTGTACCGCATATCGCCGGCGAAACGGAAGAGGCAACCTTCTTCGGTTATGGTTACGCGCAGGCACAGGATCACCTGGAGCGGATGATGGTGCAGTACCTGGACGCGCAGGGGCGCCGCGCGGAGGTCCAAGACTTTCAGGCGCTGGGCGACGGGTATCTCCACTTCATTCGGTACGAGTACCGTTGGGATGGCGACTATCTTCAACGATTGCTGCGAACGAAAAGTGGCGTCGCCGGCAATCGCGATCAGATCCCGCCCGGCGTCTACCGCATCCTGGATGCTTTCGCCAGGGGTGTGAACTTTTACATCCGCGAGAACCGCACCAGCATTCCCGCGTGGATTGAAGAGATTACTGCGGAAGACGTCGAGGCGCTGGAGCGAAGCCAATACTTTCGCTTCTATAGCATCCATGATGCACTTTCGAAATTGCCGGGCAGCACCTACTCTTTCCCGCACCTGGGTTCGAACCAGTGGGCAGTTTCGCGCGGAAAATCGGCGAATGGACGCGTCATGCATGCCGAGCACACGCACATGCCGTGGGCAAACCGGTTTCAAAATTACGAAGCGCACCTGATGACACCCGGCAAACTCAACGCCGGCGGCATCAGTTGGTTCGGCAGCCCGTTTTTTCTGGACGGATTCAATGACCGGATCACGTGGTCGGCCACGTACAACAATCCCAACATCGCCGACGTGTACGAAGAAAAATTGAAGCCGGACGACCCTGCGAAATACGAGTACGACGGCCGCTGGCGCGCGATGCGCGTGGAGGAAGAAACGTTCCGGATTCGCGGACCAAAGGGCCTGGAGACCGTCACGCTACCCCTTTACTACACGCATCACGGCCCTGTCGTGAAAATGGATCGCACGCGGCATCGTGCCTGGTCGGTAAAACTCCCGAACTTCGAAAACACAACTTACTCCGCCGCTCTCTATGGATTGATGAAGGCCAGCAATCTCGCGGAATTCAAGGCCATGGTGGCGCGGCAATGGATGCCGCGCTGGAACCTGCTCTACAGCGATGCGAAGAGCATCTACTGGGTACACAACGGCACCGTTCCCCTCCGGCCGGCCGGGTTCGATTGGAGCAAGCCGGTTCCCGGCTGGACGAGCGCCACGGAATGGAAGGGGTATGTTCCATTCGAGCAGTATCCACAGGTCCTCGACCCGCCCTCGGGATTTCTGCAGAATTGCAACAATCCGCCCTGGTTCGTCACTCCCCATTCGGAACTGAAGAGCCCGGCGCCCTATTACCTCCACTCGCCGGGAGCGGCCCTCAACACACGGGGAGAGCGCCTGCTGAACGTGCTCAGCGAAAATCGGAAATTCAGCATCGCGGACATGATCGATCTCGCTTTCGACACCTACATTGTCGCGGCGGATATCTTCATTCCATTGCTGGAACGCACAAACCCGCGGGATGAACAGGCGCGCCGCGCCGTTGCGCTGTTGAAAGAATGGAACCGCCGATCGAGCGCGGATTCCACGGCCTACACGATCGCCTACTATTTCGGAAAGGCCTACCAGGATCTGTTCGCCGGCCAGTTCTCACGATTCAATTCGCCGGAGCGTACCAAGATTGACATCGGCTCGGCCGAAGAACAGAAAATGGCCGCGGAGGCGCTGCGCGAAGCCTTAAACCGGTTGGAGAAGCGATTCCAAAGTATCGAAGTGCCCTGGGGCAGGATCACTATCACCCGCCGTGGCGGCGATTTCCCCATGGACGGAACGGGGCTCTACGGCGTGCTGCATCCGGATACGGGCATCGAGCAGGAAGATGGGCGCATCCTGTGTAATGACGGTTGGGGCCACGTGATGGTGGCTGTCGAAGGCGACCCAAAAGAGATCTGGACCCTGTTGCCGTATGGCCAATCCGAAAACCCATCTTCGCCGCACTATAACGATCAGACGATCCTGCATAGCCGCCGCCAATTAAAGCGGTTCTGGTTCACTCCGTCCGAAATTCTGGACAATACAAAATCGGTCTGGGGGAAACGCGGACGGTTGAGCAGCATACGGGAGCAATAATGAGAACCTGCATAATACCGGTCCTTGCGGCATTCAGTTTGAGCGCCGCGTCCCAAAGCGAGCTGAAGGTTCGTATGTCCTGGGGGCACGGTGCGCCGGCCGCGACGGACTACTACATCCGGCTGGCGCCGGGACCCGGAGTCCGCACCGGTGCCGCGACTGGAGTATCGCTCGAAACGGGCGAAGCGCCGACAGAAGGCATCTGGCAGACACGGGCCGGCGCGCAGGATATCGACGGTATCGACTTCACAATCAGCTACGACGTGGAGCCTCCACGTAGAATCGATAACCTGCACATTACCTGGTCCGACCTCATCAGCACGAGCGATGCCGATACCAGCCGCCGCCTGATGCAAGACCCTGCTTTCTATTTGAATTCCCGCAAACTGACTGTACAGATGGATCCGAACGGTACGCGCGGATTTAGCGTCACGGTGGGCCAACTGCTGGAGCAGAAGGCCATCTTTGTGCCGTCACTTCACGTGTATCTGACAGCCGGTGACAGCCCGGTACCGTTTGAAGAGCACAAGCAGACGCTCAAGCCGTGGAAGGGCCGGCGCATTCTGGACGACGTGCAACGCGAGCCGGAGGCCACTTACGACTACTACGCCTCGCGCTGGGAGGACATGGGCAGTCCTTCGTACGTCCATCCCCAACAGCCGCGCCCCGGACATATCGTGGCGCTCACCTGGGATAGCGCGATTCCAAAGTTTGGCATCGACCGGGGAGCCGGAGTGTGGAACGACTATGGCAATCCCGACCGCTTTCAGTTCTGGTACAGCTTCGGAGACCTGGCCTCCGGTATCGCATCCTCCCGGAAGAGACAGAGCTTGCACGATGGATTGCCGGTCATCACAACCGTATTCGAAAAAGAGAGCGTGCGGTACGAGGTGGAGCAATTCGCCTATCCGCTCGACGGGCCGCCACGGGAGCGGCGGGGCGATATCGGCATGGTTCTGATGCAGAAGGTCAGGCTGTCCGAACTGGAAGGAAAGCAGTGCAGCGTCCAATTCACCATCAGCCAGCGCCGGCAGCTTCCGCCATTTTTTGACTCCAGCATCGACGGAGAGCGGCAAGGCAATCGCCTGTTGTTCCGCCTTGCCGGCCGGCGCCAAGTTCTCTTCACAATAGACGGTCCCTTCGATGACGCGCAGTGGAGCGGCGTGAGAGATTATCAGCGTGACCAGAAGCGTCTCGACGTTTTTCTGACCACGCACCTGGAGCCGCGCGGCGTACGCGAGTTCATCGTCAAACTCCCTTCGCCCATGGTGGAACCCGCCGGCGCCGAAAAGCTTATTGCACTCGACTATACGCAATCCCGCGAGCGGACGATCGGTTTCTGGGCAAACTGGCTGGAGCGCGGCGCGCAGTTTCGCGTGCCGGAGAAAGCGGTAAACGATCTATTCCGCGCGGCGCTCTGGCATGCGCTGCGCCTTCCGCGCCGGCATGGCGGCAGCGGACCGGATGTGCGCATCGACCTTCCTTATTCGAACTTCGCGTACAGCCAGACCGGTACGCCCTGGCCCGTGAACCAGGCGGTTTATGTCGATTACATGCTCTACGATCTGCGTGGCTATCATTCGGTTTCTGCCGAAGAGCTGTTGGCACAGTATCGCAACAACCAGGAAGTGAGCGGCCATGTCGCCGGATACGCCAACTGGGTTGTCTATACGCCGTCGATGCTATATTCGGTCGCGCAGCACTACCTTCTGTCCGGCAACCGCGAAACATTCGAGAAGCTGCTGCCCGCGAGCATGAAAGCGCTCGACTGGTGCCTGGAAGAACTTCGAAAAGCCGCGCAGTCCTCCGGCCATGTGAGGGGGCTTGTAAGGGGGCCCTTGAACGACGGAACTGGGGATGGCGTGTGGGCGTTCAACCAGGCCTACATGTATGCCGGCCTGGAGATGTTCGGCCGCGCACTCGAACGCGCGGGGCATGTTCGCGCCGCCGAGTGCAGACGTGCGGCAAAGAAGCTTCGTGAAGCCATCCAACGTGGTTTTCAGGCGGCGGCGATGAATTCTCCACTGGTTCCGTTGCGCGACCGGACCTGGATTCCCTACGTGCCGTGCGAAGCAAGAACGTTCCGCCGCCTCATCGACGACTGGTACGCCACCGATGTGGACACCGGCGCCGTGCACATGATTCGCCTAAAGGCTATCGACGCCGGCGGACCACTGGCGGATTCCCTGCTTCACGACCACGAGGACAACCTCTACTACAAGGGATGGGGCATCGCGAACGAGCCCGTGTATAACCAGCAGGCAACCGCGTACCTGTTGCGCGACGATCCGAAAGCCGTCATCCGCGCGTTCTACAGCTACATGGCGAGCGCTTTCAGCCACTCGACGTGGGAACCGGTCGAGCACCGCTGGACGCACGGCCAGTATTTCGGGCCTCCTTCCACGGACGGCGCCTGGTTCGACTTGTACCGCAACATGCTGATCCATGAACGTGACGACGGTGCGCTGGTTATCGGACTGGCCACGCCCCGCGCATGGCTGAAGCAAGGGGGAAAAATCGAAATCGGACAAGCTCCCACTTATTACGGCCCTGTCTCCGTGCGTATCCAAAGCGGCGCCGCGCCGGAAAGCATTTCGGCGGAGATCGACATGCCTACTCACAGCACGCCGGATGCGCTGCTTATACGCCTGCGGCATCCCGAGGAAAAGCGCATGCGGTCCGTCACCGTGAATGGACAACCCTGGAAGGATTTCGACCCGGATCGGGAATGGGTCCGGATATTGAAACCCGCTGCGAGGCAATACCATATTCAAGCGAGCTATTGAAGTTGTTTCCAATACTCTGGAATCCAAACCGGTTTTTGCATTGATTCAATCAGGCTACCGATTCAGAATTGAGCGCACAGGAGATGCTTATGAGAAACGCCCTCTCGCTCATACCGGTCCTGTTGCTTGCCGCAGCCACACTGTTCGGACAGGCTGGAACCGAAGGATCAATATTGGGTACGGTTCAGGACGCATCGGGTGCTGTGATTCCTGGGGCACAAGCAACAGCCGTTAATTTGAACACAGGCTTGAAGAGAACCGCTGTTACAAATGAAACCGGCTCGTTCGAGATTTTTGCGCTGCCTATCGGCCAGTATTCCGTCACGGTGACGGCCAAGGGGTTCAAGACCTGGAACCTCGCCAAAGTTGAAATCACGGTCGGCGCGCGCAACCGTGTCACGCCTACCTTGGCAGTGGGCGAGGTCAGCGAGCAGATTTCCGTGGAAGCAACTGCGGAGTTGCTGCAGACCGAGCAGAGCTCTGTTCAGACGGTAGTCCAGATGCACCAGATCCGGGAGTTGCCACTAAGCGTCCGCAATCCCGTGGTGCTGGTGAACCTGGTGCCGGGTATGCGCTACATCGGCCAGGGAGGGCCTGAGCGCGGTTCTACCGTACAGGGTTTCGGCACGCGCGACAACCAGACGCAGTTCGCATTGGACGGGCTGAATGCTAATGCCGCGATGGACGAGGGCGGCATGGCAATCCCCAATGTCGACACGATTGCCGAGTTCAACGTCCAGACGAACAGCTTCAGCGCCGAGAACGGACGAAACCCAATACAGGTACAGATCGCCACGAAGTCCGGCACCAACGAGTTTCACGGCGCTCTGTGGGAGTTCTTGCAAAACGATAACCTGAACGCCCGGAACACATTCGCCGTGAGTATTCCGAAGCTTCGCCGGAACCAGTTCGGCGCGGCGGTGGGCGGCCCCATTTTCCGCAACCGGACCTTCTTTTTCGCGAGCTTCGAGGGCACGCCGATTCGCAGGCAATCCATCTATAATTCGGCGACGGTGAATCCGGCCATGCTGAATGGCGATTTTTCCTCGCTGTCCAAACAGATCAAAGATCCAGTGACCGGATCGGCGTTTCCCGGAAACATGATTCCCGCCAACCGGATCTCTTCAGCGTCGAAGTTCTTCTTCCCTTACATCCTGCTGCCCAACTCCCCCGGCGACCGGTTCCGGGCAAATGCCGCAACCAAGAACGACACCTGGGAGGGCACGGGGCGCATCGATCACCAGATCACGGGCAACCAGCGCATCTATGGACGCTGGGTGGTGATCGACAACGCGTCCAAATCCCCCGGATATACGCCGGAGATTACCTCCAGCAATACTACACGCCAGCACAATGTCGGCTTCAATTACACCTACGCGCTGCGGCCGAACATGTTGCTCACGGCGAGTGCGGGATATCTGAAATCGGACAACCGCTTCAGTTCGCCCATAGCGGGTATTGAAAACCTTGTGGAGGAGGCGGGGATCCGCGGTATTCCGACTCAGGGGCGCGAGGATTTTGTCGGACTGCCGAACGTCGGCATCACCGGCTACACGGGCTTTAGCGCCCCATGGGGGGTTCCCGGCCGTCTATGGAGCAACGTAAAGAACGCGAAGGCTGGAATCAACTTCATTCACGGCGTCCACACCTTGAACTTCGGATACGAGTTCGACGATCGTGCGGTTTTCGGGCGGCACGGCTCGCACTCCCCGCGCGGGAGTTTCGACTTCAACGGCCAGTACACGGGCGATGGGTTCGCCGATTATCTTCTTGGCCTGACGTCCGGCAGCCGCCGCAACTATCCCCTGGAGTCGTTCGGATTGACCCACGCACCCTATTCCGGCGCCTGGATCCAGGATTTCTGGAAGATGGCGCCGAACCTGACTGTGTCGCTCGGTCTGCGGTACGAACGGTGGCACGAGCGCACGCTGCGCAATGGTAACGGAGCCACATTCGATCCCACCATCGGCAAAGTCATCGCCGGCGTGGACGAAGACGGCCAGGTGAATCTCACTGCCCAGCCCGTCGCCCGTTTTTTGGCGGCAGCCACGGAGGGCCTGTGGATTCCGGCGACCGAAGCGGGCATACCTTATGGGCTTTCGGAAGGCAACGGCAACTGGTCTCCGCGTGTGGGAGTCACCTGGCGGCCGAGCATGCGGTCCGATTTTGTCGTGCGCGCGGGCTATGGTCTGTTTTACAACAGCTTCACCGGAAACCGCGCGGCATCGTCTATTGTGGGTCCGCCCTACTGGGCTTGGGAGGCGCTGACGTTCAGCGCGCTTTCCCTGCAGCGGTGGGAGACGGCATGGCCGGAGGATCCGCAGGCGTTCATACAACCCTCCATAGGCGAAGCTCCGGCGTGGAACCTTCACCAGGCCAAAACGCATGAGTGGAATATCTCGGTTCAAACCGCACTGCCGTTCCAATCCGCCCTGACCGTCTCCTATGTGGGCACGAGGATTCGTGACCAGGTAGCCATGCATGCGTATAACGAAGTGCCTCCTGGCGCCTATCCGAACCTGCAGGCGGCCAAGCCGTATCCGGCGTTCGGCGCGATCAACGTGCTGGAGAATCTTGGCCGGTCCTGGTACAACGGTTTGCAGTTGAAGTGGGAACGCCGGTTCGCGTCCGGCCTCTCATTCATGAGCGCCTACTCGTTCGCCAAGGATATCAGCGATACGACACCCACCAGCGAGTACGATACCTTCGTGCCGTTTGCCCCGGAAGGATACCTACGCGGGCGTTCCAGTTGGGATCGTACGCACCTGTTCACGGCGAGCGCCGTCTGGCAAACGCCTTTCGGCAGAGGGCGGCGATATGGAGCGGACCTGCCGCGCGCGGCCGATCTCATTATTGGCGGCTGGGAGTTGAGCGGCATCTACAGCTTCCGGTCCGGCGCCCCGCTCAGCATCTCGGTGCCGGGCGCGACGCTGGGCAACGGATGGGGTACAAGGGCGAATATCATCACCGATCCGGAAATCTCAAATCCGGACGCAAGCCGCTGGTTCAACACCGCCGCTTTCGCGGCGCCTCCGCAGTATCAGTGGGGCAGTTCGGGCATCGGCATCCTGGACGGTCCCGCCAGCCAGATTCTGGATGCGGCGCTGATGAAGAACTTCCATATCACGGAAAGCCGCTACTTCCAATTCCGGCTGGAGGCTTATAACGCGTTCAATCGTGTAAATCTCGGCAACCCCGGAACCACGCTAGGCACCTCTACGTTCGGACGTATACTCGGCGCCGGTGGCGCGCGGACGGTGCAGATTGGCTTGAAGTTTCTTTTTTGAGCTGTTAAGAGTAGGGGCGGCCCACCAATGCAGGCGGGCCACCCTTTCCTTGCGATCCCATGGGAAGCGGACACCTCAATATGCTGCTTGCGCTGCTCAGCTTCAGCGCGCTCGGTGTGTTTCACAAGCTGGCGGAAGTCAAAAAGTGCCGCCCGAGCGCTATCACCGCACTGTTGTATTTCTGGTCGCTCGTCTTCGTGTTCCTGCTGCTAACCACGGTGCAGCGCACAACACCTGCGGCGCCTTCCTCCGTTGTGTCCATCGCGCTTCCGTTTGGAGTTTCGGCGGCGGTCGCAATCCTGGCGTTTCAAGCGGGAGTCCGCCACGGCAATATCGCCACAAGCTGGCTTGCGATCAATCTTTCCTCAGGCATTCCAACAGTCGCCTCAATTTTGATCTACGACGAGCCGGTTAGCCTGACGAAGGCGATCGCGCTTTCGCTCATACCGCTAGCGATGCTACTTCTGTGGAAAGACAAAAAGTCCAGCACGGCGCCGGGAGAGCCGTCGTGAAGGGAGACGCCGGTGTATGGCTCCGTTACATGCTGATCGCCTTCGTCGCGAACGGACTGGGTCCCTTCGGGCTGAAGGTGCTAAGCGAGCGCGGGCTGGCAAGCTACCAGTCGCAGTATCTGCTGTGCTGGTATCTGGGCGGGGTGATCTTCGCCCTGCTGGCATTTTCACGAGGTTTGGGAAGGCTGCCCGCCCGGGAGGTTTTGATTGGCGCCGCCATGGGCGTTTCGAGCCTTAGCGGCCAGAGTTTCACGAGCTTGGCGCTGGCGCGCGAAGTTCCCGGGCATATCGTTTTTCCGATCACCACGGGTGGCTCCCTGTTCCTGGTTGCCGCCGCAGGCATGCTGGTTTTTGGAGAGCGCGTGGGTCCCTATGGTTTAGCGGGGATACTGCTCGGCATCGCCTCTCTGGTGCTGCTGAGCATCCCGTAATTTAAAGGAGGCACATCTTGCCGCTTAATGACAGTCCGGTCTTGCCAGCCGAGTTGGAGCTGTTCCAACACATTGAGAGCAGCCTTTACACAGCCGTGTTATCGGATGCATTGGATGAGTTGGGAATACGCGATCGCGCGATGCGGGAGCGCTTGCGTCCCCTCGATCCCGATTCTGTTTTCGCGGGACGCGCCCGCACGATCCTCTGTATGGACGTGCATTACATCGCGAAAGAGCCCTATCGAAAGGAGATTGAAGCGCTCGACAGCCTGTTGCCGGGCGAGGTGGCGGTGGTGGCGACTGGCAACTCGACACGCAATGCGCCATGGGGCGAATTGCTTTCGACGGCGGCCGTGGCGCGCGGCGCCCGCGGCGCGGTCGTAGACGGCCTGGTGCGCGACGTGAAGAAGATTCTCGCGTTGCGCTTCCCGGTATTCGCGGCCGGTGTGAAACCCGTCGACTCGCGAGGCCGCGGCGAGGTGGTGGACTACAACGTCCCGGTGGAATGCGGCGGTGTGCTGGTTTCGCCCGGCGACCTGATTGTGGCCGATTTCGACGGCGTCATCTCCATCCCTTCGAACGCCGTCGAAGAAGTAGTCCGGCTGGCAACCGTAAAAGCCACGCGCGAGAACAGCAGCCGCGCGGAATTGATGAAGGGAGCCTACCTGCGCGACGTCTATGCGAAGTACGGTGTCCTTTGAGCGGCAATGCGGGAAGCCGTCTTCCGGCCGTAGACGTATCCGGAACAGGCAATCAATGCCGTCAGAAACTGCATGGAGAATCCGCCGAGTTCGCAGAGCCAGCGGTTCTGCGGATCACATCGTACAAACGCCGACAGCGCCAGAGTGCTGAGAAAAAATCCCAGCAACGATATGGCCAGCGTGATCGCAAGCGCAGCAAACCATTTCATTCCACTGGTCCGGAAAAGGAGGAACAGGATTCCCAGGATAGCGGCGGCGGCAACCAGCCGGGCGGCGAGCACCCAATGAAAACTCATGCCCACTATACCGGCGATTGCCAGCAGCGCCAGGGTGCGGGCCAACTCGTCCCGCCATCCATGGCGGACGATGCCATAGACCGCGGGAACGGCGATCAGGACTACGAACATCCCGGAGATCCGTGCGCCCATTTCAACCGGATGAGCCGAAGTGGCGGCATTTAGAATACGAAAGACGGCCATCTCCGCCAGAAATGCGCAAAGGAGCGCGAGGACGGTGCGCAGATCTGTGGAACGTATTAATTGAAGAGGTCGAAGGGTACGGTCACGGCGTGCTTCCAGGTAAACATAGCAGGATCCGGTTCACCCGTGTCAATAGCCGAGTGCTGGTCGGTCATTTAAGATCTGCTAATCGCTCAGTGACTAAAGTTTTGTGGTCGGATGTTGAGGACGGCCTTTGCCGGTCGTATTATTTTTGTACAGCGTGTGATAGAGAATCATCGATGATTATTGACGTCCATACCCACGTTTGGGAAACGCCGTGCCACATTGGAGAATCGTTTCTTGCCGATGCGCGCCAGACGGCGGGCGAAGCCTACAAAGATATTAGCGTCGATCTGGAGAAGCACTGGGAAGCCATGCAGGCCGTCGACAAGGCTGTGGTGCTCGGATTTCGCGCGAGGCATGTCGGTGTTCTGGTGCCGAACGAATACGTCGCTGAATATGTGGGCAAGCACGCCGAAAAGCTGATCGGCTTCTGTTCGGTGGACCCGCAGGACCCTGACGCGGTCGAACAACTCGACCACTGCGTGCAGGATCTGGGGCTCCGCGGCTTGAAAATGGGTCCCATCTATCAGAACGTTGCCCCAACCGATTCCCGCTTTCGCCGCATCCTTCACCGGGCTGAGGAGCTGCGAATTCCCACGCTCATTCACCAGGGCACGACGTTTTGCACGAACGTGTCGCTTGAAATCGCCAACCCGATTCAACTTCAGCCGCTCGCCCTGGAGTTCCCGCGGCTCAAGATGGTGATCGCGCATCTTGGGCATCCGTGGGTGAACGAAACACTCGTGCTCATCCGGAAAAACCGCAACGTGTTCGCCGACATTTCAGCTCTTTACTACCGGCCCTGGCAATTCTATAACGCACTGGTATCGGCTATGGAGTACGGCGTGCTTGACCGGCTGCTGCTCGGCTCAGACTACCCGTTCACGACACCGGCGTCGACGATCGATGCCCTGCGCGCGGTAAACCGGATGGTGGAAGGCACCCATTTGCCGCACATTCCCGAAGCAAAGATCGAAGCGCTGATCGCGCGCGACACGCTGGATCTGCTGGGGCTATAAATACTAATGCCCCTCAGAGTTCTTACGCGATGCGGTAACGTCCGATCGTATCTCCGTTTACCTCCACGCCCAGCCCGGGTGCTTCGGGCACTCGCAGGTAGCCGTCTTCGAGTTGAAGCGGTTTCTTTACCATCTCGCGGCTCAGCGGACCCTGCGACGTGTTGAACTCAACGAATACCGCGCGCCGTTGAAATGCATTCAGATGCAGCGAAGCCGCCGTCAGCAGGTCCGACGACCACGAGTGCGGAATCACCAGCACATTCGCCATCTCCGCCATGTGCACAATTTTGCGTGCCACCGTGAATCCGCCGCAGCGCGTAAGGTCCGGCTGGAGTACATCGACGCGAGCACGCTCGATGAGTTCGCGGAAGCCCCATTCCGTGGCTTCCTGTTCGCCGCACGCGATCAGCGTTTCCACCTCTGCGGCAACCCGCCGGTAGCCATCGTAGTCTTCCGGGTGCAGAATCTCTTCGACGAAGAACGGCCGGTACGGCTCCAGACTGCGTATTACTTGAATGGCCTGTTTGGGCGTTCGTTCGATGAACCAGCCGGTGTCGACGAGCAGATCGTTTCGATCGCCGAGCTCGGCGCGCGCGGCTTCCACCAGTTCCACGTCGCGGCGAGGGTCTTCACCGAACACGCCCCAACCGAATTTCACCGCCGTGAATCCGAGGTCCAGATAACCGCGCACGGCCCCACGCATAGCCTCCGGCGTTGGGCGGAACAGCGTGCTGGCATAGGCCCTCACCCGGTTGCGCCATCTGCCGCCCAGGAGAACGCAGACCGGCTGACCATAAAACTTGCCCATGATGTCCCACAGTGCAATATCGATCGCCGATATCGCCTGGATCGCAACACCGCGGCGGCCATAGTAGATGCTGCCGCGATACATCTTGTACCAGAGCCGCTCGACCTCCAACGGATTTTCGCCAACGATGAGGTTCGCGAGCCCTTCGAAACACTCAACGCCCGCTTCACTCCAGCTCGGCGCTTCCACCGCGGCCTTGGCAACCGGTGCGGACGTCTCCATGTCGGAATAGCCTGTGATGCCGGCATCGGTCGAAACTCTGACCAGCCCCATGTAAGTGGGTCCTTGCGGCTCCTCCGCTCCTTCAGGACGGTTGTAGAGGCCCGGCGACTTCAAGACGAGCACTTCGACGTTGGTGATTTTCATATCAGAGAATCACATCCTGGGCGATGACAAACAGCGTGAGGCCTTTGCGGCACACGGCTGGAAAATACTGCGCGATGATCACTCCTCGGCGGTGCGCGGTTACTTCCATCGGATCCGATGCGTGATCGGAAAAGTCGTGGATGCGTCCAATGAGTTGCCCGGCTTCCACCTCGGCTCCCGGCTGGAACAGCGGCTCCCAGACACCGTCGCGCGGGCACGGAATGTAATCCCGCAACTCGGGCGCGCTGACCAGGCGGGGCGGTGTGCCCCGGTCCGGATCGATCGGCTCGACTTCGCCCTCCAGCAATCCATAATGCCGCAAGACGTTCTTCACCCCTTCGTAGGCGTGCAGCACACCCTTTGGACTGGCGCTCTCCGCGAAGCCGAATTCACCGCCAATGGCGATCTTCCCTTCGTCTTCCGCCTCGTCCGTCAACAAGCCGGACGCCATTTGCCGCGAATACACGAAAATGAACGGCGGATCGAACAGTTTGGCCACTTCCACCATTTCCGCTTGCTGCGCGGGATCGGGCCGGGGATGCAGCGACGTGCAGAGCGGGAATACGGCCTCGTTCCCACCGGAGTGTATATCCAGCACGATGCGAACGTGAGGAAACACGCACGTCTTCACGAAATGGGCGATACGGTAGGAGAGCGTGCCGCGAGGGTTTCCCGGAAAAGCGCGGTTCATGTTGACGCCGTCGAGCGGGGAGATACGCAGGTTCGCCCGGCACGCGCTCTCGCTCAACTGTGGTATCAGAATCACACAGCCGCGCATCCGCGCCGGATCGAGATCCCGGCAGAGACGCTTCACCGCTACCTGGCCTTCGTACTCGTTGCCGTGAGTGCCGCCGAAGACCGCGACTCCCGCAGGACCGCCGCCGCGCAAGCCGTTTATGACTGTCACCGGCACCAGAGAGTAACCCCACGCGGAGTCCAGATGGAACGCCGCCTGATAGTGATGCTTACCGGGTAAGGAGAAATCAATTTCCGCCGGGTCGTGTAGGAGCACCTTGCGATTGTAGTATCATCCGCGCCCGCATACATACGAACGAAGCAGATTCTGTCCAATAAACGGGAAACTCCGGGCGCGTTCAGAATCGCACTGTGTAATTCAACTTGGCACGGACATTGGTGGTAATCGCTTCAAAGCGGTCCATCGAGTTGTATTGCCAGGCATGGTTCACGACCAGAAACAGCTCGTTTCCCGGACGGATCATCCAACGCAACCGGCTTTGCAGTCCCAGGTTTCGCGAATCGGTGTCGTACTGCACAAAATTGGCGAGCGTCAACCTGGGGCCAAATGAATAGCTCAGCCGCCAGAGCGCCAGCCGCGTGCGAAATTCGCCCTCCCGTAAGTTCACCCAATACTGTTGCAATTCGAACGACGTGGTCAGGTGGTGGTCCTTGCGCCAGATGACCTGCGGGCTTACCTCGTGACTCTTCCCGGAATAAAAGGACCCGGTTTCGGTTTTGATCTTGAACGCGAGTGGCCGGTTGTCCGCTGTTTCAAAAGAGAACTCATGCCGGTGAAACCAGTAAGCGCCGGTGCGGATCGCAACACCCTTGTGAATTTGGAAAGGCTTGAACAATCTCTCGAAAGTTGGCGTCCAGTGGTAAATAAACTTCTCGCCGCTGTTGAATTCCACTTCGAACGGAGTGGTGGTGAATCGCCGCGTCTCCACCTGCTTGTAGATGGAGTTGTAAAACCCTGTGTAATAAAAACGGAAGCTCACCTGCCGCATGTTCCAGAAATCCGGACGCGGCCGGAAGTTGCTTCCCATGGCCGATTCCCGCACACCCGTGCGGCGCATGAACCCGAGAGCCGGATTGTAGTTCTTCCCGATAAAGCGCCACCGGTACCAGACATACAACAGGTCGTTCGGATACACCACTTCCCCGCCCCAAAACATATCGTCGCCCTTCCGGCCCGTAGTGGATGTTCTCGATCCATAAAAGAGTGAGCGGAAGTTCTTCCCGGTTTTGAACAGGTCCGCCGTGGCGATCTTCAGATCCACTCCAACCTGCCGGTTCTCGAGCTTGCCCGTCGGTTCTCCATCTGTCACCAGCGCACCGATGTAGGATTGCGACCAGAAGTTCGCCTTCGTCCGGCCGACGAAAAAGTTGCGCCCTGGAGCAATCTCGGAATCGCGCGTTTTCACATCCATCAGGCCGAGGTCGAAACGGCCTATCTTCCCCGTCACCTTCTGGCCGAACAGAATCGGCACCTCCAACCCGTCCACCAGTCCAATGCGCCGGGAGAAATAAGGTGTGAAGTCGCGAGTGCCGGGGCTGGCGGCGAATTCGAAGATGCCCGAATCTTCGAGGAAGAACTGGCGGCGTTCGGGGAACAACACCGGGAACCGCGTGAGGTTGATCTGGCGCGTGTCCACTTCCGTTTCGGCGAAATCGGTATTGATGGATGTGCTCGAAACCAGGTTGGCGGTGATGCGATAGAAGATGTCGGCTCCGGCGTCGCGCGCAAACTGGTGCCGGTCCCGGAGGCCGATGTCGCGGCTGTAACCACCCAGCGCATACGGTCTCACATCCAGGCCGATGCCCTGCGTTAGCCCCTCCAATCCGTTGACGTTGCCGGCACGGGCCACCAGAAAAAATTCGCTATCGAGATTGGAAGACGTCCAACGCGACTCCTCACGCAGCCGCGCGATTCGCCGGGAAATGTTGAAACCCCACGTGCGCGCCCCCGGATTGAAGGCGATCGTTTTGAACGGAATCGCCATTTCCACGCTCCATCCCTCGCTGTCACGCTGTGTGCGTACGTCCCAGATGCCGTCCCAGTTCAAGTTGGGTGTATTGTTTTCCGAGATGGTGCCTTCCACCATCACTCCGGCAGGATTGGTAGCGAAATAGTAAGCATTCCGGCGATCGGCATAGGTGTCGAATAGGATCTGCACGTAATCGTCGAACGCCAGATCGCCGTCGCGCTGCATCTGCGTCGCCCGAAGTTCCCCGGGCCGCGAGTCATAGCAGCGGATAGCCACGTAGATAGCGTCATCGTTATAGGCCACGTGGACATCGGTCGCTTCCGACGGCCGCGCGCCCGGCACAGGTTCCCGCTGCACCAGTTCCCCAATGCCGCCATTTTCACGCCAGACTCGTTCGGAAAGAACGCCGTCTACATGGATTCGCTCCGATGTTCGTACCGCAACCGTCTGTCTGGTTTCATTGGCCTCACCGGGTTGCCCGGCCAGTGCCGCCCGAAGGATGAAAACGCACACTACGAGCGGGCCGACGCTTCGCATAAAGCATCATGGTACCCTAGCAGGCGCGCGGCTCAGTTATCGATGCCTCGTGTTCAACGGTGAAGTTCACGGAACGGGCAATAAAGCACAACCCGTGCGCTTTGTCGTGTAAAGAAATCGCCTCCGGCGCGCGACCGGTATCCGTAATGGCTACCTGCGGCCGCAAAACCACGCGTGTGAACCGGCCGCCTCCGTCCTTCTCCACGGCCATGTACCCGGCGGCTTCATCGCGGTATTCCGTCACTGCAATACCGGCTTCCGCGCAAAGATGCAAATACGAAAGCATGTGGCAGGCCGATAGTGCGGCCACCAGCAGTTCCTCGGGATTGTAACGCGAGGGATCGCCTCGGAATACCGGATCGGAAGAGCCCGGTATGGATGCAGACTTTCGTGCGGCGTGAATCTCGTGATCGCGCCGGTACGCACGGTAGCCGCTTGTTCCAGTGCCCAGATTGCCGGTCCAGGTCGTGGTAATCCGGTATTCGTGTTCATTTGACATGTGAAGTGAGTCCCCCCTGTGCTGCCATGATCTGTTCCGTCACCCAGTCGGTCCATAGCGCTGTTTCCGCACTGGAGCGCAGCGGCGCACCATCAAGGACAGCACCCACAAAATTCTCGATGCAGGGATAGTGAAGATTCCCGTGCGGCGGAATCGATTCTTCGCCACCGGGATAGACTAGCGACGGCCCGTTCAGCGGCGTCAAGTTTATTTCGCCTTCCGTGCCACGAATACGGAATTCGTCACGAGGAGTACGCGAATGCCACCGGACATCGACGACGCCTCGAACACCATCCGCGTAATCGATGAGCACGGTGGCGTTGTCCTCCACGTCCATGGGGTGAATCAAGGTCGAGATGTGGCCGCTGGCTCGCACCGGCTGTCCGAACAGATAGTTCATCAGGTCGATACGGTGCGAGGCGATATCGTAGAGCGGGCCGCCGCCGGCGCGCTGCGGGTCAATAAACCAGTCACGCTCGCGGTCCACAGGAAAAAACCAGTCGTGCGAAGACGCCTCCGCCAGCACAGGCACGCCGACCGCACCCGCTTTTAGCAGCTCGACAGTCCGGCTTATCTTCGGATACATGCGCCGGTAGTAGGCGATGCCCAGCAGTTTTCCAGCGTCCTTCGCTGCCCGTTCCATGGAGCAGGCTTCGGCATAGTTCATCGCCATCGGCTTTTCGCACAAAACATGGCGGCCCGCGCGCAAGGAGGCGATGGTCTGCGGGGCGTGCAGGAACACGGGTGTGGCAACGTAAACCGCCTCTGCATCGGATTCTTCGAGCGCGCCCTCGAGACTGGTCCACGCCCTCACGCCGTACGGCGCCGCCTTAGCCGGATCGCGCGTCACAATGCCGGTGAGTTTGCAGCGCGTCCCGGCAAGAATCGCCGGGAGAACGCGCCGTCGCGTGATGTCTCCAATACCAACCACCAGCCAGTTGAGCATAAGATCCATGGTAGCCGTTCAAAAAACGGTTGACATCGGGATCGCTAAGTGCTATTTTTTGAGCAGTATGCTGAAAATTCAGCATGGAGGACATCGTCTGTGGCACTTGCAAACCTGAGCCGGCGCGAACGGCAGATCATGGAGATTCTTTATCAGCGTGGTATGGCATCCGCTTCCGAGATTCGCGAAGCCATGGAGGATGCGCCCAGTTATTCGGCCGTGCGTTCGATTCTGCGCGTGCTGGAGAACAAGGGCCACATCCGGCACCAGGCGGAAAACTTCAAGTATGTATACCTTCCGGTGGTGAACCGGGAGAAAGCAAAGCGCTCAGCCGTGAAGCACGTACTGGGCACTTTTTTCGAGGACTCGCCGGATCAGATGGTCGCCGCGCTTCTGGATGTTTCTTCCAAGCGCCTGAAGCGGGAAGACCTGGATCGTATGGCGGAATTGATTGAAAGAGCCAGGCGGGAGGGCAAATAGGTGTTCGGCTGGAACGTGTCCGAATGGGTTCCGCTCTTGGCAGGCGTGGCGGTCAAGAGCGCTATCGTATTGGGTGTGGCCTGGATGGCCGCGTTCCTATTGCGAAAACGGTCTGCCGCCGCCAGGCACGTGGTGTGGACAACCGGGTTCGCCGCCGTGCTGGCGTTGCCTCTCCTTTCCGTCTCGTTGCCGGCCTTGCGCGTGCCGGTTGCGCCACAATGGCTGCCGCCCGACTTGTTTTTCGAGGCCACGGCGGCGCTACGAAACAGTGAAGCGTCCGCCGTCCAACCTGCAAGCAAGGCCGTCCATGCCGGTACCGTGCCATGGCGCCCAAGCTGGCCGTTGTGGCTGGCACTTGCCTGGCTAGGGGGAGCGGCGTTGAGTTTTTCCCACATGCTGGTGGGATGGATTGCCGTTCAAAGAATGCGCCGCAACGCGCGGCCGTTCCCGGCCGGCATCGAGGGTGGAGTTGGCGTGCTCGAAACCGCACCGGGCAGTATGCCTGCGGCGTGTGGCCTGTTTCGTCCGGTTATTCTCTTGCCGGCGGATGCAAGGGAATGGAGCGAGGAGCGGCGGAAGTTTGTTCTGCTGCATGAGGCGGCCCATGTGCGCCGCGGCGACATGGCGACACACTTTCTGGCGCGCATAGCGTTGAGTCTCTATTGGTGGAATCCGCTGGCCTGGACCGCCTGGCGTGAATTCCTGAAAGAGCGCGAACGCGCGGCCGACGATCTGGTTCTGAACTCGGGCGCGCGCGCATCGGACTACGCCGCCCACCTGCTCGATATCGCGCGGTCGATGCAATCCACGGCCGGCGTAGCTGCAGTCGCCATACCCATGGCGCGAGTTTCCCAACTGGAGGGACGCCTGCTGGCGATATTGGATGCAGGACGCAACCGTGCCTCTTTCGGCCGGGCATCCGTGGTTGCCGCTGTGTTGCTTGCGGCCGTTTTCGTGCTGCCGGTTGCCGCGTTTCAAATACAACCGCCGGCCACGGAGATCGCCGGCGCAGACCTGGATGCCGCCATTCGCGCAGCCGCATCCGCGAGAAACCCCGAACGGCTAGAGCAGGCGGCCCAAGCGGCCCAAAGACTCCGCAAATACGATATCGCTCGAAAGCTGCTCGATTCCGCACTGTCGATTCGAGCAGAAACGTCCGGCAGGCAGAGTCCGGAATACGCGACGGCCTTGTTGAAGCTGGGCGATCTGGAGCGTAAGCACGGCCGCCTTTCCGGCGCGGTGCCTTTCTACGCGGAAGCCCTCTCGATCCTCGGAGATCGGTCCGAAACCGGTTCAGCCCTCATCGCCCTCGGCATCCAGACGCTGAATCCGAAAAAGCCGGACCAGGCCATCGCTTATTTCAAACGGGCGCGCGCTGCATCGCCGGCTGATGCCGCCTCCGCCCTGATGTGGATGGCCGTCGCGCGCGAGCAGGAGGCAAAGTTTCCGGCAGCGGAAATACTCTATCAGCAGGCCTTGGCGACGGCCGCTCCCGGCACGCCGGAAACGGCCACCATCATGGAGCTGTATGCGCTATTCCTCGGCCGGCAGGGCCGCGAGAGTGAGGCGGCCAACTTCCGGAACCAGGCCGGCACACTTCGAAGGTCCTTTCTCGAACAGGCAGGCACGAAATCTTCCGGCTCCGGAGATAACGTCTATCGCATCGGAGGAGACGTTTGGCCTCCCAAGTTGCTGTTCAAAGTGGAGCCGGAGTACAGTGAGGAAGCTCGCGCCGCGAAGTATCAGGGAGCAGCAGTCATCTCCGTCGAAATCGGCCCCGATGGAAAACCTGGCAATTTAAAGATCCAACGCAGTCTCGGGCTCGGCCTGGACGAAAAGGCGATCGAAGCCGTCAACCAATGGAAGTTCGAACCCGGCACCAGAAACGGGCGGCCGGTCACCGTCGCGGCGACCATCGAAGTAAACTTCCGCCTCCTTTAACCCAGGGTGGAAGTCTATCTCTTCGCCTGTGCGATCGCGCGCGCCAGCTTGTACCGGGCTTCTTCGTAATCGTTGCCGGATTCCGAAAAGGACACCGTCTCACCGGCTTCAGAAAACACGCGCGGTACGATCTTTTCGACCGATGTCCGCACCACCTCGTCCAGCCCGAGTTGCTTCGCCATCGTCAGATACTGGTGGTCCTGCAAGCCACGGCGGAAGTTAGCCAACTGCACCGTAGAGATAGGACCGGCGATGCTCCGGTCCTGATCCGGATGGAGCTTGTCTTCACCCGGATAGATCAACACGCCGTCGCCGTGAATGAAGCCCTGGTCCCGTATCGGTTTGTTCGGCTGCCCGCGGTTGTCGAAGGTCACCGTCTCCGCCCACACGTTCTGGTTCCGTTCACCCTGCTTCTGGCTGTTGTGACGCCAATGAGTAGCGTGCCAGTAAAAATAGAGCCTGATGCCATGTTTGAAAGACGCCCATATCAGGGAGCGAGGGTCGGTAGCGGGCGCATCGATGGTGACCGCTCCACCCGCGGGCCGGCCACCGTTGTAAACCCAGTAGTCGCGCCCCTGGGTGCGCTCTTTGAGCGCCATATCGATCCGGTAGCCTCTCGGACCCGAGCACCAATAGTCGATGGCGCCTTCAAGCTCCGGCGTGTAGGAGTGCGTGACGAAGGTCGGCAGCTTGCCTCCGGGACCCGGATTACTGTGTATATTGTCCGCGAGCCGCCGGATATAATCGAACTGCTGCCGCCCCGGCTCGTCCGGCATATAAAGAAATGTCAGTGCCTTCGGAACCGCCTGCGCCAGAAAGCTCATCCACCCGTCCGATCGTTTCCAGGCATCGGCCTTTTCGTCGAACTGCCTGCCGGGGCCGTAGAACGTAAGCGGGATAATCCGGTTACCGGTTCCCTCACCCGGACCAGAGTATCCCTCCGTGGGGAGGAACGCCTTGCCGTTGAAACGGCCCATCGCCGCTTTCACGGAGGACTCATTGTAAGCATGCACCAACTCCACCCGGTTGCGGTGCGCGAAGCGATGATACTCCGCATCCAGGTTCCGGCCCTGATACAACTCGGGCTGATCGCCCGAATAGTACAGCATCGCGTGCATGCTGTTCTCATCCGGCAATGTGAAGTTGAACAGCTCGAGCTGCACCGGAACGCGATGACGGCGGCCGTCCGCCTGAACCGCAACTTCGCCGCGATACGTGCCTGCCGCAAGATCGCGCGGCGTGTAGATCTCGATCCAGAACGCCTGATTCGACTCGGGATCAATGCGCAGCGGAAAGCCGCCCCGCCCCTTACGTGCATTCTCTGGAACAATCTGTACGGGTTTCCATCCGGTCGGATCTTTCGGCGCGGCGGGCGAGTCCGGACGCCATACCCAATTGGCCCGTGAAGGCTCTTTCACCAGCATGTAGTTCACGGAGAACAACTGAATATTGCGCCCCGTGTAACTTGACGGGTCCGCCGCCGGCGCGCGGTAATGTATCACCGAACGCCCGCTGGAGAGCCTTGGCAGCGCGATCGAAACCCCTTCCACCGGTGTCTCATCGGACTCGACAATCACCTGAAAAGCGATTATTTCATTGCGTGCGCCAAACAGGCGGACGGTCTTGCCATCCCACGCCGAATTGCGCGCCTTGTTCGGATTCGACAGATCGTCCCGCTCGATCTTCTCACCGTCATTCACCGCCCAGATGGCACGAATACCGGCTTGGGAGCCTGTTACGAAACCGATCAGACAGAACACTGCCGCAAACGCGCGGTCTTTCACTGCTTCTCCTCGAGCGCAATGCGCGTGAGATAGTGTGCCAGCAGGCGGTCTGGTGCTTTCAGCGCGGATAGAAGCGCGGATTCGGCTTCCTCGCTGCGTCCCATGGCTTGAAGCAGCACACCTCGCGAATACGCCGCCATCGATGCATTGCGTGAGCCGCCGGACCCGCGAGCGAGAGCAGCACCGATGCGTGACGTCAGCGCGGAATCCACGCTGCCATCCAGCTTGCGCGAAGCGAGCGCCGCGAAACCAAGTTGATAGCCCGGCCCGCCACCGGACTTGGCGCGCTGGAACGCCGCCCGTGCTCCCTCCTTATCGCCGGCTGCTTCCCGGACTACGCCCGAATAGTATTCAAAGCGCGCTCCTTGCGTAAAAGCATCCATGCCGTCGTTGGTGAACGCCAGTCCTTCAACCGGCTTGGCGGCGCGGCCCAGCACCGCTACAGCCTCTTTGCCGCGGCCGGAGCGCGCCAGCGCCAGCGCCTTTTGCAATTGGACTTCCACCCAAACCTGCCGCACGTTGATGCCGCCCTCTTCCCGCGCAAAGAAGCGATCGTGGAAAAGCTTCTCCGCTTCCTCCGCCTGGCCGGATTCGGCAAGACTCAGGATCAACTCGTATAACAACGATTGCGGCAGAGACTTCTGATCCGGGTACTGACGCAGTACTCCGGTGCGTTCGGTTGCCGGGCGGCGCAGCAGGCTGAGGCCGCGGTTCAGGCTCAAATACAGCTCCATGTTACGCGGGTCGGCTTTCAACCCCTCGCGAAGCACGTCTACTCCTTGCCTAATCTCACCCTTCACATCCAGCAATGTCCGCCCCAGGTTGCGGTGCAACACTGGAATCTCCGGATTCAACTTCCGCGCCTGTTGCCACAGGGCGATGGACTCTTCCACCTGGCCGTTTGCAAATTGAATCGACCCCATCAGGAAGTGCGCCGTCGCGTCACCTGGATTTACTTCCAGTGCCTTGCCGAGCACGGCTAGACCGGAAGGACGGCTTGGAAAAACATAAGCCGTCGACAACCGGGAGGCACGCTGGAAATCTGCTTTCCCGCTTTGCTTCAGCATCTCCCTGGCGTAACCGGCGTAATAGGAAACCATCGGATGGTCTTGTGGAAGCGGCGTTCCCGGCTCGGTTTCGAGCGGGCTGACGGCAGGATACTTGCGGCTCAGAACATCGAGGGCGTCATTCCAAAAACCGAGCGCCATGTAATCGTCAGCCATGGCCAGCACACGCTCGGGATCGCCCGCCAAATGGCTCCACAATCCGTCGTCCCGTCCGCCGAGCTTCGTGTGCTCAAAACGCAAAGTGGAGCTGGTCGGATCGATCTTCCTCCAATAATTCAGCCGCTCGCGTGCCGCCGAAGCGTTGTCGAGACGCCGCAAAAGCGCCACTTCAGCTTCGCCCGCGCGAATAGATTGCGGTTCGGCCTTTAGCGCCGCCGATATCTCTTCCAACGCCCTTCGAAAATCGTTCTGCCGCGCCGAAAGCCGGGCCAATTCCAGATTCGCCGCGCCACGGAACGCGGGCATACGCTGCGCCCCTTCGAACTCCGTGCGAGCATCTCTCAGTTGTCCGAGTGCCTTGAACGCCTGGCCTAAGTAATAGTGAATCTCGTCGTCGTTGCTGATGCGCTGCTGGGCCAGGCGCAGATGTTCCACGGCTTCCTTGTAACGCATCAGTTCAACCGCGAGACGGCCTATCGCTTTGTGGATTTCGAAGCTTTGTGGAAAGCGCTTCAGGGCGCTGGTGTAGGTCTCGTATGCTCGAAGCAGCAGACCGTTCAACTCCTCGTCTTTGCCAAGCTCGACGAAATCGCCTTCCGTGCGTTTTTCAACGGGTGGAAACTCGTACGCTTTCTGCGGCCCTGTCTTGATCTGGTCCGCCGGTGTCCAGTCGTACCTGCCCTCGGTGTGCGTCAGCAACACACGCCCGCGGGCATCCGCCACCTCGAACGTGTATTGCCGGTCCGCCGGAAGATTCCCAATAGCGTGCGAAAATGTACGGCGCGGATCAAGCGGGAGGCGTTGTTCAAACAGAGTCTTCGTTCCATCCAGGATGCGGACACGTGCGTCGGCAAGCGCATGGTTTACATTCAGCCCGGCCGTTAGCGTCACTTTCCCGGCAGCCGATTCTTTCCTGAGGAAATGCATTACGCCGTGGAGATTTGCGCGGGAGATGCCGCCGATGTCGCGGACAGGCATCCAGTATTCCGTGAACTCCAGCGTTTTTTGCGGCTCCAGGAAGGCATACGTTTCCTGGTTGCGGAACAGACCACCCTGCACTTCGACGTACGCGCTGTTGTTGTCGGAAAGCGTCTTGCGCCAGTCCAGCCCGTCCGGGTTAACGCCCCACGACCAAATCTTCTTCGCAGGCAACTCGGCATAATCGGCGTAATGAACGGTTCCGGCGTTCGTTCGCGGATGATAGACACCCATGAAAGGTTCGCGGCTGCCATGCACGAATTCCGATACCGGCCCGTCCAACTGGTTGGCGATCAGGCTTACGTCGCGGCCCCGGCGATTCACCGGCCATGTATCCACGTCCGTGAAGCCATGGCTGGCCGTGAAGCGCATGGGATAGTAAACGCGCGAATCATCCCAAACCTCTACTCCCGCGTTGTTCCACCAGTAAAAGCGATGGCGAAGGCCGGAGCGGTTGTAGAGTTGCACCTTCTGCTCCAGCACCATGCTGGCAGGGCGCAACGTCAATTCCACGCGCCACTGCATTCCGTAAACACGGTCGATGTTGCCCACCGTCACCGAGGCGCTCCCGTCGGCGTTTTGATGGCTCGCAAAGTCCACCGGAGACATCGACATCCAGTTGTGCGAAACGGGGAAATTGAATTCGATGCCGAAGGCCGCCCACGCACCGCGATACCCGATATTCGCTTTCTTGATGGAGGGATTCGCGTAGAAGATCTCCTGTCCGTTCACCTTGTCGGTGCAGCTATAGAGGTGACCTCCGATGTCCGGCAACACCGAACATTTCAGGTATTCGTTTTCGAGATACAGTGCCCGCCAGGCGTGCGTCACGCGCCGGTTCGTCAGGTTGTCACGAATCGTATAAGGATAGTTAGAAAAGCGCGACGTGGCGAACAGATCGAACGGCGGGTTTGGGTTGGGAAGGTCTTCTTCGTAAGTAGGCAGCTCGAGAGTGCCTTCCCAAACCTTTACCTGCCCAAAAACGGGTAGCGCGGCCAGCAGGAGCGTGGCCGCGCGAAAAGCAGTTCCCTGGAGCGTCATGTCAAACCTTGATTCTCAGCAGACGGGCGGCATTCGCGTTGTACACCTTTTCAAGAATGCGGTCCGGCAACCCCAACCCGTAAATCCTCCAGCGTCCTTGCGGCGGCACCGCTGCGGGCGCATAGTCAAAGTACTCGTCCTCGGTTTCGAGAAACCGGTAGTAGATCTGGTAGAGCAGGTCGCCGAAGACCTGCTGCGGGTATTCGTCGCCCTTGGGAACGGCATCGGTGCCAAACAGGATGCGGTCCTGGTATTTCTCGAAAAATTTGCGCGCCGTCCGCGGCTGCCGCCCGAGTTCTCCGATGCGCGCGCCGAGTTCCACGGTCATGTTGGGGTAGCGGTCCATCGCTTCCGAGACGTTTCCCAGATCCTCGGCATAATTGCCGACGTGCAGCACAATGAACTGCGTCTTGGGATGCCGGGCAAGCACTCGGTTGCGCGCTTCGAGAATCTCTTCATTCTTCGGGAAATCCCGGCCGTGGAACGACCAGTCGGGATGATTGTTGAGTTCTTCAAAACGCTCGTTAAAACGGTCCGTCGGCAGGAAGAACGCAGCCGGGTCCGATACGTGAATGGCCACCGGAAGATGATTCGCGCCGCAAGCCTCCCACATCGGATCGAAACGCGGGTCGTCTACCTTCACCAACGCTCCGGATGTGATGTTTTCCCGAAGGTAGAGTCCGAGTGTTTTTAGAATTTTCAGCCCGCGGGCGCCGTCCTTTGCCGCCTGCTCTATGGCGTCCGCCTGCTGCTTCGGATAGCCGGGCTCGTTCACCTGCGTCCACATCGGTTCGGTGAACGTGTAAAAGCGCCCCGGGTGTGCTTTATCGTACTTTTGTACGGACTCGCGCAAGCCGTCGCCATAACCGCCGGTGACGTTCACCATGGCCCTTATGTTGCGGCGGTCCATCACAGCCAGCAACTCCTCCGGCGGCACGATGAAGGAAAGCTTGCCGGTTAACGACACGCCGTTTTTCGATTCCGCTGCCCAGGAAAGATGCGTGTGAATATCGATGACTGGATATTTCGCCCGCTCCACCTTGTGCTCCGGAACGCGTAACATACTGGTAGGCTGATATTCGCTCAGATCAAGCGGTTTCTTCTTTGGGGCCGCCTCCTTCACGGAGTCGGGGGCTTGTGTGCAGCCGGTGCTTACCACCGCGGCTCCGGCAGCGACTGTTCCTAACCGGGCCAGCCATTCTCGTCTATTGGATTGTTCCATGAAAGCTCACGTGAATGATCCTGTGGATGAATTGAGATACGTGCGGACCTGTCCTTCGGTGGCTTGAGCGGACGTGCCGCCTACGCCCTGAGTGGAAAGACCGCCGCAAACGGACGCAAACCGCATCGCGTCCCGCAAAGAAAACTTCCTGAGCCAGGCATGTATGAAGCCTGCGTTGAAAGAATCACCCGCTCCGGTCGTGTCTATGGGTTTCACCGGAATCGCCGGCACCTCGACGATCTCGCCGCCATCGAAAGCCATGCAACCGTTGCCACCGAGTTTTGCCACCGTCAGCGTGCGCCCGTTTGACAGCTTACGAAGTGCTTCCGCGGGTTGTTGTTCTCCTGTAATGGCGCTTAACTCTACCTCATTCGGAAAAAAGACGTGCACTTCCGGCAGGATCTCAACCAAATCATTCTCCCAACGTTCGGAGGGATCGTAACCGGGATCGAGCGATGTCGAAAGTCCCAGCCGCCGCGCCAGGGCGAACACGCTGCGCACGTCGCGCCGCAGTTTCCGCTGGAGAAAAAACGACGAGATGTGCAGGTGATCGAAGCCACTCAGGACCTCGTCTGTAATATCGCCGCCTTCGAGCTCGGAAATAGCCCCCAGATACGTAACGAGCGCCCGGTCCTTGCCGGGAGCCGATACTGAAACGGTTAGTCCTGTCTTGAGGTTTTCATCACGAATCACCCGGCTTGTGTCGATGCCACCTTCCTTCAGAATGCCGGTGCAAAACTCGCCCCAGGGATCTTTGCCAACCTTGGCGAGAAAGGAAACGCGATTGCCCAACCGTGCCAACCCCATCGCACAGATCGCGGAGGCGCTTCCCATGGTCAGGTTTAGATCGTCGACAAGAATCTCCTTACCGGGCGTGGGGAAAATCTCATAGCCTTGCAGGATCAGATCGGGGTTCAACTCACCCGCAACCAGAATCTTCATCGGGAAACTCCGTCGAGGCGGTGTATGGTAAAGCTCTCTACCACGCGATTGATAACGCCGCTCTCAGATGGCGCGTCCGGCTTGAGTCCCTCTGCCACCGAGCGGAACAGCCCCAGCAACTGTCCCACCATCACGTACAGCACCGGTGCATAGCGGTCGCCGATCTCACCCAGGCCGGGCACTTCCAGAGCCACATCCGATGCGTGCAGCACGTCGGCCGGCACATTCTCGCCGACAAGGAGTTTCGCCGCGCCGAGCGATTTACGGTTCAACTCGCGAATCAGATCCGTTTCATACGAACGCACCAGCGGGTCGGAGGACAAATAGCAGATAACCAGCGTGTCCGCGTGGATGGCCGACATCGGTCCATGACGCAAACCAAGAAACGTCTCGGCGACGGTCATGACGCGTCCACCCGTCATTTCGGTCATCTTCAAAGCTGATTCGCGCGCGGCCCCGTATGCGGGCGCGCTGGCAAGATAGAAGGCACGGCGGAAGCCGCCGCGCGCGATGCCTGCGATCGCATCCGTATGGTTGTCGAGTAGGAACCGGCCCGCCTGGCTCAGCTTCCCGGCGGTTTTCGTGTAGGCGGGAACGTCTTTCAGCAAACCCAGAAACAGCGCCGCAACCACCATGTTCGTGAAACTGCTGGTCATCACCAGACTACGGTCGTTCGTGCGGTCATCGAGCGTGGCGACAAACACGTCCGGGTGGCCGGTGTGTACCGTTGCGAGCCGCCCCTGGGCATTGCAGGTAATCACGAGGTGCCGCACGCTGGGCTCGGTTTCGAGCAGGAATCGTACCGCCTCCGCGCTCTCCGGACTGTTGCCGGAGCGTGCGAGCGAGATCATCAGCGCGGGACGTTTTGGAGAAAGGAAGGTTGCACCGTGCGTCAGCAGCGTCCCTCCGCCAAGCACCTGTACGGGGCGCTTCAGATCCTGGCGCAGCGCCGGAGCGATACAGTCGCCGGCATATTCGGAACTTCCAGAACCGGTCAGACAAATCGTTTCGATGCCGGATAATGCTTTGTTGAGCAGCGGCCGCAGTTCCGCAACGTTCTTCGCCGTATCCACCCAGGTTTGCGGCTGCTGATGGATCTCCCGCACAGTATGCAAATAACCCGCTTCCTGCTGGGCTGCTTCGGGCTGTTCCAACAGGCGACGCAGTTCCGTCACCATGAATCCATTCCTTTAAGAAAAGTATAACAATACATAAGTCTTTCAGTTTCTTTTCTCTTTATATGGTGATGTTTTACCTGCGAAGAAAAAGGTGCCGCGGCACACCCACTGCATGGTTCGCTTACCACGCGCCGCAGTTGGTTCTTCTTCGAGCGTTGCACGTTCACCTCACTGCGCTCGTTGTCCTTCGCCGCATCGCGATAGGAAGGGAGGCCGGCCACTTCCTGGAAGCCGGATTCGAAAGGCCCGCGAAGCCAGGACACGTGCCATTTCCCGGCGTGTCCCAGCAGGTATCCCGCGTCGCGTAGGCGTTTTGAATACAGCACGGCGTCCCGCGGCTGCTGAGCAGGCGCCACCGTTACCGAAGCGGCCCCGGCGAGGAGTTGCCTACGATTCTTCATCACTCCTCCTTCATAAACGATCGCTTCAGCCACTCCATAGCCTTGTAGATGGAATCCGGCGTCGGGCTGTGGCCCGAATGGTGGTTGAGGTAGGCGATTTGATCCGGTTTGCCGAGTAAGCTGTAGACCGCTTTCGCCGCATTGATGTAATACCAGCTTTTCGCGTTGTCGGAATCGTCGCCGCCAATCAGCAGGAATGGCCGCGGCGCAATCATCGCGAGCAGTTCATGATGGTCCGTGCCGGCCGGGAGCGAGCGCGTCTTCTCGCCGAGATACCAGTAGTCTTCATAGTTGGAGAAGCTGAGGCCGATGCCCGGTTCCGACGATACGACAGCGGTAATGCGGTCATCCATAGCGCCGGCATACAGTGCCATCTTGCCGCCCAGCGAATGGCCGATAATGCCGATGCGGCTGTGGTCTGCCTCCGGCAACGTGTAGATATAATCGAGCAGCCGCTGCGAATCCCAGACCCACTTTCCGAGACCGGTGACATTCGGGTGCCGCAGTTTGAGATTGGCGACCGCTTCCGCATAGTGTTCCCCATAGCTTTCGCCAAACCAGCGTATGGCGACGGCGATGTAGCCCTGTTGCACGGCCAGGTGGGCGTATGAACGTGTGCCGAGTGGCGTGAAAAGCCGTCCCCCGAGGTCTTTCCCCGCCGGCGTGTCGACGTCGTAATATGGCACGATCACCACCGGCAGCGGCTTGGACACACGCGTATGCGGAGTCATGACGAGGATCTTTTCCCAATAGTCCGGCTCCACCTGCAGATACATCAGCCGGCCGGAATAGGCAGGCTCTTCGAACGTTTCCACCACCCGTACGGCGGGCGCCGGTGGTGTCAGATTCATGCTGCCCAGAATCCCATTCCACTTCTTTCTGAGTTCCGCCCGGTTTTCGTTCCAAGTGTCGAGGCGGTCGCCTTCGGGAACCAACGCGGAGAGCTTGCCGGTGGAATTGCCGATTTCCGCCGGTGGAGTCAGCACCTCGCTGAGCCAGGCTGGCCGGCCGGGCTTCGCCGCCGGGGCGGGTTGATTCCGGGCGACTCGAAATCCGGTGAAGCGGCTCTTGCGATCTGGCTCGATCGATGAGCGGTATCCACGGGCCCAGCGGGAAGTCGTACTGGCAAAGGAGCCCCCGCGAACCATTCGGGCGACGCCGGTTCCTGGCCCCGAAGGACTCGCCGCCGAGTACACGGCGGATGTGGGGTTTGCGTAGTCGTAGACCCATTCCCAGACGTTGCCGATCATGTCGTAGAGTCCATTCGCGGTGGGTTGAAGGCTGCCCGCATTGCGCGTGCCGCGGGTTTTTACAGATTCGAGCAGCGCGCCCGCATCTTTCGTGTCGCTCGAACCCAGGTTGGCGAAAGCGGTCATTTTGGCGGCATCCGGCAGGGCGCCCAGAGCCAGGGTCCATTCAGCATTAGTGGGAAGACGGTACCCGTTCTTCGAACGGTCCCATGATCCGTTTGTGAGGTCGTATACGGGCTCCAGGCCTTCGCGAATGCTGCGCAGGTTTGAGTAGCGAATGGCTTCCCACCAAGTGACGTTTTCAACCGGCAGCCGGGCGCCTTTGTGATGCGAAGGATTGTAGCCAGTCACGGACTCGAACTCCGCCTGTGTCACCTCCATGGGTGAAATCAGGAATGGGGGCGTGGTGACCGTGACATTGATTTTCGTGGCTTCGTCCAGGACTTCCGCCGTTCTGCCCTCGATGGGAATCATTGAGCGTTGCTGTGCGTGCGCGGCAGCACAGACGAACAGGGCAACTACTGGTATCAGGTAGAAAGATCTCCAGCAGTCGAGCGTTGACTTTGTTTTCGGTGGCATGTATAAGAAGACCATCATCCGATAGTTCGCAGCCCCATGGCGGCGGACGCCGATGAGCACCAATATACAGGAGTCAACGAAAGCGAGAGGTGAGCAATGCGCCGCCGGCAATTCCTCCAAAGCGTCACGCTAGCGCCCGTGTCCCCGGCTGCTGCCAGTGCCTCGCCGCGTATTCCGCTGCGCGGATTGCACCTTGCCGCGCCCCGTCCCGCGGATATGGAACTGGCGCAGCGCTTTTTCGAAGAAGTGCTGCCTAAAGAGGGTGTGAACACACTCTTTCTGGAGTTCAACTACGGTTTCCGCAACCGCCGCTTTCCGAAGATTGTCGACGAGCCGGCATTAAGTCCTGAACAGGTGCGTTCCCTTGCCCGCACAGTCCGTAACGCCGGAGCTAAGCTCATCCCACAGATTAATCTGCTTGGGCATCAGAGCTGGGCCAAGACAACATTTGCGCTCCTGCGAACTCATCCGGAGTTCGATGAATCGCCGGGGCTCTACCCGGAGAACGAAGGCATCTATTGCCGCAGTTACTGCCCTCGGCACCCGAACGTTCACGAGGTTGTGCTGGGGCTCGTCGATGATCTCTGCGAGCTCTGTGACGCGCATGACTTCCACGCGGGTTTGGACGAAGTATTTCTGCTGGCAGAGGAAGCATGCCCGCGGTGCCGTGGTGCAAACAAGGCGGAGCTGTTCGGCGGCGAGGTGCGGCTGATCCACGATCATCTGGCCGGGAGGGGAACAACCCTCTGGATGTGGGCAGACCGGTTTCTGGATGGCGCTGCGACTGGGATCGGCAAGTGGGAGGCAAGCCTGGATAACACCCATATGGCTTTGCCTTCGATTCCGAAGGACGTGATCATGTGCGACTGGCACTACGAAGCTGCACATCCAACGGCCATCTGGTTTGCTCTGCATGGATTCCGAACCGCGAGCTGTCCCTGGAGAAAAGCCTCGGTCGCATTGCGGCAACTCGATCAGATCCGGGCCGCACGCCGGGACGCAACGAGCGTCGTGGCAGACCGGCTTCTCGGGATGATTCAGACAACCTGGGTAGGCTTCACGCAGTTCGCAAAGGCCTATTCCGGAGAAAAGGACGCGTCCCCGCAAGCAAGAGAGACCGCAGCATGTTTCCGCGAGCTATTCAAAGACCTGCGCCGCGGCTAACCGCCACCCTACGCGCTGCCGTTAGCAGCGTTAGTAGCTCTGAATATTGACTTTATTTCCCGCAACATGTATAAAATCACCTGAAGTTCTCGGCTTCACTGGGGATGGAAGCCGATGAACACCAGTATCGAGGAGGGGCAATGACAAAAGGACTTCGTAGGGGAAAATTGCGCATCGCCGCGGCATGTCTTGCCGTGCTGGGGATGAACACGGCAGCGGCATACGCACAGGTTCTATACAGCTCCATCGTCGGAAATGTGCGCGATGAATCCGGCAGCGCCGTTCCCGGCGCCAAGGTAACCATTACCAACAAGGAAACCAACCTGACGCGGAGCGGCGATACGAACCCGGAAGGTTTCTACAGCTTCCCAAACGTGCCTTCGGGGACCTACGTGGTCCGCGTATCGGCATCCGGGTTCGCCGAGTTCATCAGCCGCGAGGTGGTAGTCGCGGTGAATACCACGGCGCGCGTGGATGCTCCACTGCGAGTTGCCGGCGTATCCGAGCAGGTGACGGTGGTCGCAAGTGAAGCAGCGGTGCCGCTGCAGACGGATCGCGCGGACGTGCGGCACGAAATCTCGACAAGACAGGTGGAAAATCTGCCTGTACCGGTTGGACGCAACTACCAGACGTTGTTCCAGACACTGCCTGGATTCGAAATGGAAGGCTCTGTTCGCGAAGGCCGTATGGGCGGATGTAACCCGTCTCGCTCCCGGCGTTTCAACGTAAACGGCACCAGCCGTTCGGGAACTTCGACGATGATCGACGGCGCCACCAGTGCGCATATCTGGAACGTGGGCAACAGCGCCATTGTGCCGGCCCTCGAATCCATTGAAACAGTGAATGTCACAACGAATAGCTTCGATGCGGAACAGGGACTGGCTGGCGGCGCCGTGATTAACGTTCAGATCAAAAGCGGCACAAACCAGTTTCACGGCTCCGCATTCGAATACCACAACAATCAACACCTTCGCGCGCGCAAATACTTTCTGCCGGCAAACCAGGACAAGGGCAAGTTTATCTCGAATCAGTACGGCGGCACACTGGGCGGACCGATCAAGCGGGATAAGCTCTTTTTCTTCACCAGTTTCGAACGCCGGCACGAGCGCGAAAACTCCACCGCCATCCTGTCGGTTCCCACCGCCAAGATTCGTGGCGGAGACTTCTCTGACTTCACAGTGCCGGTTTACGATCCGCTCACCGGCGATGAGAATGGAGTCGGGCGTGCCGCGTTCGCCGGAAACCTGATTCCGGCAAAGCGGATTTCGCCGATTGTCGGCAAGCTGCTCGAACGCCTGCCGCTGCCGAACATGGCGGAGGGGTCGGAGACGAATAACTTTTTCGCCTCAGTGCCGTTTGCAGCCAACAGGTGGTCGCTCGATTCGAAGGCGAACTATTACCTCAACGAAAGCCTCAACTTTTTTGGCAGCATCAGCTATTTCGATTTCGGCATTACGAACCCCACCGCGTTCGGCGACCAACTGGACGGCGCACGCGTCGGCGGCGGCAATGCCGGCAGAGCCTGGGGATACAACAATCGCATCAGCCTCGGAGCGAACTACATTTTCACGCCGACGCTGCTGATGGACGGCTTCTTCGGGTGGGGACGCCAGAATACAAACGTGGAGCAGCCTGGTATCGGAGAAAACTTCGGAACCGATCTGCTCGGGATCCCCGGAACTAACGGACCGGAACGGTTCCAGAGCGGATGGCCGCTGTTTTCTATCAGCGGTTATGCGGCAATCGGAACTGAAGAGCCATGGACACCCTACTACCGCAATGACGACCAGTTTTCCTGGCGGGCCAACTTTACCAAGACGCAGGGCAGCCACGAGATTCGCTGGGGCCTGGACATCAACACCGAACGGATGAATCACATCCAGCCTGAATTCCAGGGCGGATCTTCCACCGGCGCGCGGGGCCGGTTCAACTTCGGCACTGGTCCGACTGCGCTGTGCAGGATAGCGAATCCAGCGGGCGGATGCAGCACACTGGCCCCCACCGTGACACAGGCGCAAAGCTTCTCGAGCTTTCTGCTCGGCTTGCCCACGCAGGTTGGTAAGAACCTTCTGACCACCTTTCCATTCACCACTCGTGCCTGGAGGTATAGCCTCTACGTCCGCGACCGGTGGCAGGTGAACCAGAAACTGACGCTGTCGTTTGGAACACGATGGGAATACTTTCCGATGCCGGCACGAGCCGGTCGGGGCTTCGAACGCTACGATCCGGAAACGGACAAGATGTACATCGGCGGTGTTGGATCGGTTCCAGAGGACCTGGGTGTAAAGGTTAGCAAGAAGCTGTTCGCACCGCGTTTCGGCATCGCCTACCGCGTGACTGAGAAGACCGTACTGCGCACCGGCTATGGCATCAGCATCGACCCGTACTCGCTCTCGCGGCCACTGCGCACCAACCACCCGATATTGATCGAACTGGTGGAACCGGCTCCCAACAATATGCTTCCGGCAAGCCGGCTGGCTGATGGAATTCCGCCGATTCAGCCAGTAGACCTTGGTAACGGAATCATCGATGTGCCCTCGAATGTTTCCACGCAGACCGTTCCTCTCAACTTCCGGCGCGGTTATATCCAGTCGTGGAACTTCACGGTGCAGCAGGATTTGAAATGGGGCTTTGTAGGGGAAGTAGGATATGTCGCGACCCGGCAAATCCGGCAGCTCGGCTACCAGCAATTGAATTGGGCTCCTGTTGGCGGAGGAAACAACGGACGCCAACTGTTCAAGAAGTTCGGACGAACGGCAAATACGCGCGAGGTTTCGCCGATCGGCGGGAGCCACTACGATTCGTTGCAAGCGCAGCTCCAACGCCGTTTCGCGCAGGGTGTATCGATGAACGTGGCATATACGTTTGCGAAGTCGATCACGAACTCGGGTTCAGACGTGAGCGACGGCACGCCGCCCGTCGCCATTCCCGATTTGTATTATCTGAACCGCTCCGTCAGCGCCTTCGACCGTACGCACAATCTTCAGATCACAAACATCACGGACCTGCCTTTCGGCCGCGGACGCCGCTGGCTCAAGGATAACGGCGTACTCACCACCATAGCCGGAGGTTGGCAACTCAACAGTATCGTGGCACTGATGTCCGGACGGCCTTTCTCCGTAACCGCATCGGGAGCTTCGCTCAATGCGCCGTTCAGCACGCAACGTGCCGACCAGGTAAAGCCGGAGGTGGAAATTCTAGGGGGGGTCGGCCGCGGCACGCCGTATTTCGATCCCTTCGCTTTCGCGGCGGTGAACGACGCCCGCTTCGGCACGGCCGGCTTCAATTCCTTGCGCGGTCCCGGACGCGTGAATTGGGATTTGAGCATGTTCCGCGATTTCCGCATAACGGAGAAAGTGAATCTGCAATTCCGGGGGGAAGGTTTCAACATCACTAACACACCGAAGTTTGGCACTCCGGGAGCTAACGTGAGCAATATCCAATATAATGCCGACGGCTCCGTTCGCAACCTGAACGGGTTCGGTGAAATCATCAGCGCGTCGGAAGAGCGCGAGTTCAGTCTCGGCTTGCGGCTCAGCTTTTAGTCTTCAGCCGATACTTTTGTGCAGGCTGGGTGAGCGAACCTCACTCCGCCCATTCGACGTCCGCCTTTTTCCTCACTTGGGCAAGTTCGGCGTAGGCGGCCTTCGCGCTGACCACATCGCCCACTCTACGCGCGGACCGGGCGATCCCCAGCAGTGATAAGGAGCGCCGGGGTGCGCGCTCCAAAGCAAGG